>JAAURJ010000003.1 GCA_012032285.1 Sphingomonadales bacterium | reverse complement strand
CACGCCGCATCCCGCCAGAGCAGCAGCAGCCATACACAGATAAATTATCGGCTTATTATTTTTACCCAGCATATCCAACCCTTTTCGGTCCACACTATAAATGCTCTAATCCGCTCTAATCACCCTAACAAGTAAATTTTGCCAAGAGGTCAAATCATCAAGGCCTTGAAACTCTATTCGCCCTTCAGCCCTTATCGGTTACGGTCATCGCAGGGACGGCTTTGGCGGCATCTTCGGGTGTTATACCAGGCGGTGGAGCAGCAGCGGGCACCCGCGCCTCCCCCCGGGCGATCCGGGCCGCCTGCTTCACAGCATCACGCAGCCGGGGATATATCCCGCAGCGGCAGATATTGGTAATCGCCGCATCAATATCGGCATCGGCCGGGTCGGGCTTGGCTTTCAGCAAGGCCTGCGCCGCCATGACAATGCCTGGCGTGCAAAATCCGCACTGGATTGCGCCCGATGCGACCATCGCCTGCTGCACCGGATGGCTGCGCTCGCGGCTCAGCCCTTCGATGGTTGTTACAAACCGTCCCTCTGCCTCGGCTATGGTGACAAGGCAGCTGCGGATTGCTTCACCGTCAATATCCACCATGCACGCCCCGCAATCGCCCGTGCCGCATCCAAATTTCGTACCTGTCAAATTGGACGCATCGCGCAAGGCCCATAAAAGCGGCGTTTGCGGGTCCATATTAAACTGCACAGGGCGTTCGTTAACGGTGAATTTGGTCATAACGCCATTATCGCTACAGCGGCGCACAGCATATGGCAAGCCGCGGCAAAAAAGCCGCAATAGGGGCGCGATGCTTGCAAAAGGGCGGTTTTTGCTGCTATAAAGACTTGATATTGGCCAAAAGCGCAGCTAATGCCGCGCTCAACACGCCGCCTTATTCGCGGCATTTTTTGTTTTTCCGCAGTTTTTCGGGGCTTTCACGCCCGCTGAACCGAATCGTTTGGAGTGAAGTTTTTTATGCAGATCATGGTACGCGATAATAATGTAGACCAAGCCTTGCGCGCTTTGAAAAAGAAATTGCAGCGCGAAGGCGTGTATCGCGAGATGAAATTGCGTCGCCATTTCGAAAAACCTTCGGAAAAGCGTGCCCGCGAAAAAGCCGCTGCCGTTCGCCGCGCTCGCAAGATGGAGCGCAAACAGCAAGAGCGCGACGGCACAAGATAAGCCGTGCAACGGGAATAAAAAACGGGCGCCTTTCAACGGCGCTCTTTTTTTGTCTGCATTCCCCGTATATAGGCCCTGTTTATAGCCGCCCGGCACATATATCAGTTTTTAGGAAATAGCCCATGTCCGTCACCACTGTTCCGATCCGCCCAATTGCCAAAGGCTCGCTCACTAAATATTGGATTGGCATTGCATTTGTCCTGATCGCAGCGGGGACATTGGCATGGATTGGTACCGCCGATATCCGCGCCAAATATCAAAGCAATGAAGCTTTTTTGGCGGGCAATGGTGAAAATAAAGGCGTTGAAACTACCGAATCGGGCTTACAATTTCAGACCATAAAAGCAGGCGAAGGGCCATCGCCTACCGACAATGACGTAACCCTGATCGCGTATAAAGGCACGCTGCGTGACGGCACGGTTTTTGACCAGAATGAACAGGCCCCCCTGCCCGTGGCGGGCGTTGTGCCCGGCTTTTCCGAAGCGCTGAAAAAAATGCAAAAGGGCGGGCAATATAAAATCTGGATCCCGTCTGAACTAGGCTATGGCGCCGAAGATCGCACCAACCCGCAAACCGGCGCGGTGGAAATGCCCGGCAACAGCGTGCTGATTTTTGAAGTCACCTTGCGCGACTATATCAGCCGAGAAGAGTTTGAAAAAGGCATGGCCGAAATGCGCAAACAACAGGAAGCCGCAGCGAAAAATGGCGCCGGCGCTGCGGGCGCTCAGGGTCTTCCTCCTGAAGTGCGCGCCCAATTGGAAGCGCAAATGCGGGGTCAGGGCCAGTAACACGGGCCAGTAACGTGGGCGGGCGTGCATCTATCACTCCTGCACTACATCATCGCCAATATCATAATAATCCCCTTTTTCCGCGGTGAAGATATGTTTGTGCAGACGTGTCCCTGTGGGCGGATCAAACGCCCCCATGGCGATGGCGGTCCAAGGCCGGTGGACCGGATCCCAGAATAATATGGACCCGCAAATTTTGCAAAAACCGCGCCGTATTTTTTCGCTGGATTGATACCAGCTAATATTTTGTGCGCCCTCGATTTCCAAACGCTCCTCCGGCACATCGGTGGAAGCCCAATAATGGCCCGATTGTTTGCGGCATTGCGAACAATGGCACGCATCTGGCGGCGCAAGATCGCCCGCAACGGTAAAGCGCACTGCCCCGCAAAGGCAGGCGCCGCTTCGGGTTTGACCGCTCATCTCTTCATCTCCCGGTTGCCTTTTATAGTGCGGCCCATCTTGCCGCCGTCCTGATATTAGCCTATGTTGCAACAGTTGCAACAATTTGAAAGGGTGCGCCATGGGCGTTATGTCGATCAGGGAATTTAACAAAAACACTTCTGCCGCTTTTGCTAAAGTGGAGGCAGGGGAAGTGCTTGAAATCACCAAGAATGGAAAGGTGATCGCGACATTATCCCCAAAACCTGTCAACCGGATGGATGATGCTGAATACCGCGCGGCATATGAAGAAATGATCGCCCTGTTCAGAGGTGGCCTTCCCTATCTCGGTGGAGCAGCGAGCTATGAAGAGCGTACCGCGCGTTGATCGCACTTGATACCAACATCCTGATCTATGCGATTACGGATGATGATGCAGAAGGACGTCATCAACTTGCTTGCGACATTTTGCTCAGGATCGGTTCTGGAAATCCCATCTTACCTCTTCCAGTCGTTGGCGAATATTTGAATGTGTGTCGCATGCGGAAACAAGCGTCTTTCACCGCTGCGCTGGAACGTGCGGACCGCATGATCCGGAATTATAATTGCATCCCTGCACTCCCGTCGGACTATCTTCGCGCCGGCACAACATCGTACAGATATCGAATCCAGTATTTTGATGCTCTTATAATAATGGTTGCCATAAGGGCGGGTGCATCAATTCTGTTAAGTGAGGATATGCAGGACGGGCTTGAAGTGGAAGGACTTAGGGTGGTCAATCCGTTTCTCACCGCAAACGAAATTTTGCTCGCCGATTATCTTGGCTCTTTTCTCTGAGCCGCTGGGCTTCTTCACCCTTTTTAGGCGAATTTGATATGCGCGGGTTGTATGACATTGCTGGTCTCTTTCAAAAGAAACCGGCAACCACCAAGTCTATCACTTGCGGTGACTATGTTGACACAGCCTCAACGGCTCACGCCTTCAACAACCCCTCTTCCCTGATCTTTTTTGCCCAAAGCGCGGGGGCGAGGGTGTGGACATTCTGCCCTTCGCTATCGACGGCGACAGTCACCGGGAAATCCTGCACCTCAAATTCGTAAATCGCCTCCATGCCGAGGTCTTCGAAGCCAACCACTTTGCTACCCTTGATCGCGCGGGAGACCAGATAGGCCGCGCCGCCGACTGCCATCAGATAGGCGCTTTTATGCTTGGCAATGGCCTGCGTCGCCATGGGGCCGCGTTCCGCCTTTCCGACGCAACCAAGCAGGCCTTGATCGAGCATCATGTCCATAAACTTATCCATGCGTGTCGCCGTCGTTGGCCCGGCGGGACCAACAATTTCCGCGCCCACAGGATCAACCGGGCCGACATAATAGATCATCCGGCCTTTGAAGCTGACGGGCAGTTCTTCGCCGGCGGCGAGCATATCGGCAATGCGTTTATGCGCCGCATCGCGCCCCGTAAGCATCTTACCCGACAAAAGCAGCCGGTCGCCCTGACGCCAGCTTTGCACTTCCTGAGCCGTGAGCGTGTCCAAATTCACGCGTTTGGCGCTGGCATCGGGTTGCCAATCCACCTTGGGCCATTGGGACAGGTCGGGCTGTTCCAGATAGGCGGGGCCGGATCCGTCCAGCACAAAATGCGCATGGCGCGTGGCGGCGCAATTGGGGATCATCGCCACCGGCTTGTTCGCGGCATGGCAGGGATAGTCCAGGATTTTGACATCAAGGATGGTGGACAGACCGCCCAGCCCTGCGCCCCGACGCCCATCGCATTGACCGCGTCAAATATGTCGATGCGCAGCTGTTCCAGATCATTTTTCGCCCCGCGTGCTTTGAGCTGCCCCATGTCGATCGGCTGCATCAGGCTTTCTTTGGCCAGCCGCATAGAATGTTCTGCCGTGCCGCCGATGCCAATGCCCAGCATTCCCGGCGGACACCAGCCCGCGCCCATTTGCGGGATCATTTCCTTTACCCATTCGGTGATATTATCCGACGGGTTCATCATTTTGAACTTGCTCTTTGCCTCGCTGCCGCCGCCCTTCGCCGCAACATCTATGCTCACCGTGTCGCCCGGCACCATATCAACCGACAGCACCGACGGCGTGTTATCCCCGGTATTACGGCGGGTGAAGGCCGGGTCGGCTAGCACACTCGCCCGCAGCTTGTTTTCCGGGTGCAAATAAGCGCGGCGCACGCCGTCATCGACAATATCCTGCAAGGAACGCGAACGGGTATCTAGCTGGCAATCCATACCCCATTTGATGAAGACATTGACGATGCCTGTATCCTGACAAATCGGCCTATGCCCTTCGGCGCACATCCGGCTGTTGGTCAAAATCTGCGCAATCGCATCCTTTGCCGCCGGGCCTTGCTCTGCCTCATATGCCTCCCCCAAGGCGCGGATATAATCCATGGGATGATAATAGCTGATATATTGCAGCGCGTCGGCAATGCTTTCGATCAGGTCGGATTCGGTGATGATGACGGTCATGATGGGGCCTTTTATTGCGGGGAGTCGGTAACAACCCGTCATATCAATCACGGCGACCTTGTCCAGAATTTGAATTTTCCACAGGAAATTTACGGCACGGGGCGGTCAAAAGCGTTCCGCGTTCAACCCCCTATATTTAGTAGGCAGGGCAAGGCTTAACGGCCATTGATGGATGCAATTGTAAAAACTTCTGCTTTTGCCTGATTGCCCCCTTGCGTATCGCGCTGGTGCTAGAAACTCCACGCGTCGCTGCACCGCAGCATAAATTTACCTGCGACGAACGGAATCAGAATAGAGACGAACCGAATGGTGAATTAACCATTTACCCTCTTGCGTTTCAAAATGAATGAGGCACTATAGGTAGCGGTTGGCCACAGGGGGCATACCTACAAATTGTGTTGCGCTGCTGCAGAATGTGATTCTGTAGTCAGGAAAATATTCCCGTTGATAAGTTCGGGAAAACATAATTTTGGTGCTTTCCGGGGTCATAAATATGGTATGAGGGGTGTTCGCACTCCGAGTCGAACAAGATGAGAACATCATCTTGTCATATTGGGTCAGGCAGCGTGGTCCCTATACCGGACATCCGCCGCCAGTCATGGGTGACAAAAGGGGAGCGTAAGCAATGGATTTCAGAGATAGCGGACGGGATAACGGACCGGGCGAAGGAGCCAATGGGGTGAGCGAAATGTTAATGACAGAAGAAAAAAACAGCAGCAAATCAGCCGCTCAAACCGATCAAAGCCATTTGATAGCAGACGTGTTGATCGCCGCCGCAGGGGCCGAGCAGGCCCAAGGTGCAGCTGCGCCTGAAAAAGCCGCGAAAAAAGACGATAGCAAAAAGGTCAATGCCCGCCGGTTCAAAATCGTGACCGATACAGACCGCGACGTGTTGCTGACCGAATTTGGCAAGGAAACGCTTCAGGACCGCTATCTGCTGCCCGGTGAAAATTATCAGGATCTGTTCGCCCGCGTCGCCGATGCCTATGCCGATGATCAGGGTCATGCCCAGCGGCTGTATGATTATATCAGCCGCCTTTGGTTCATGCCCGCCACCCCGGTATTATCGAACGGCGGCACCGGACGCGGTCTTCCGATCAGCTGCTATCTCAACAGCGTTGATGACAGTTTGAACGGTATCGTCAACACATGGAATGAAAATGTCTGGCTGGCATCGCGCGGCGGCGGCATCGGTACCTATTGGGGCAGCGTGCGCGGCATTGGCGAACCGGTTGGCCTGAACGGCAAAACCAGCGGGATCATTCCTTTTGTCCGCGTGATGGACAGCCTGACGCTTGCGATCAGCCAGGGGTCGCTGCGCCGCGGTTCGGCCGCTTGCTATTTGGATGTATCACATCCGGAAATCGAGGAATTTCTGGAAATCCGCAAGCCATCGGGTGATTTCAACCGCAAGGCGCTCAACCTGCATCACGGCGTTCTGTTGACCGATGCGTTTATGGAAGCGGTGCGTGACGGCGCGGAATTTGAACTTAAATCCCCCAAAACCGGGGAAGTGCGCGGCAAGGTGGATGCCCGCAGCCTGTTCCAAAAGCTGGTCGAAACCCGGCTGGCCACGGGCGAACCTTATATCGTATTTTCCGACACAGTGAACAATAATATGCCCAAGCATCACCGCGATTTGGGCCTGAAAGTATCAACCTCTAATCTGTGCAGCGAAATCACATTGCCCACGGGCCGCGACCATTTGGGTGAAGACCGCACCGCCGTATGTTGCCTCTCCTCGCTCAACCTTGAAAAATGGGACGAATGGAACGGCGAAAAAGGCTTTATCGAAGATGTCATGCGGATGCTCGACAATGTGCTTCAGGATTTTATTGACCGTGCGCCCGATGAAATGGCCCGCGCCCGTTATTCGGCGAGCCGTGAACGCAGTGTCGGCTTGGGCGTGATGGGGCTGCACAGCTTCCTTCAGGCCCGCGGCCTGGGCTTTGAAAGCGCATTGGCCAAATCATG
Organism: Sphingomonadales bacterium; assembly: GCA_012032285.1. Lineage (GTDB taxonomy): Bacteria > Pseudomonadota > Alphaproteobacteria > Sphingomonadales > Sphingomonadaceae > Sphingorhabdus_B. The sequence goes on along the minus strand of JAAURJ010000003.1, from coordinate 103,623 downwards.
GAACATGAAAATCTTCAAACATATCCGGGCGCAGGTGGATGAGGCATCGATGATGCTGGCGAAGGAACGTGCCCCCTGCCCCGATGCCGCCGATCAGGGCGTGATGGAACGCTTCTCTTGCAAAATGGCGATTGCGCCCACCGCGTCCATATCCATCATTTGCGGCGGCACATCGGCCTGTATCGAACCGGTGCCGGCCAATATCTACACCCACAAAACCCTGTCGGGCAGCTTCATTGTGAAGAACCCCTATCTGGAAAAACTGCTCAAGGAAAAATCAAAAGACAGCAATAATGTCTGGAATTCGATCCTTGAAAAAGGCGGCAGCGTGCAGCATCTCGACTTCCTGTCGCCAGAGGAAAAAGACAGCTTCAAAACCAGCTTTGAAATTGATCAGCGCTGGCTGATTGAACTGGCCGCCGACCGCACGCCCTATATTGATCAGGCGCAATCGCTGAACCTGTTCATCCCCGCCGATGTGGAAAAATGGGATCTGTTGATGCTGCATTTCCGCGCATGGGAACTGGGCGTCAAATCGCTATATTATCTGCGCAGTAAATCGATGCAGCGCGCGGGCTTTGCTGGCAGCGATAATACCGAGGCCAGCAACTCTGGCGGCGTCGAAGCGGACAATACGCTCGATCCCAAAAAGGTCGAATTGATGACCACTGCGGGCACCACCGATTATGACGAATGCCTTGCGTGTCAGTGAGGGATTGCCATTAAATGATCGCATTTTCGTTCACGCATTTATTCATGATGACAGCGGTTGTTGCCTTGCTTGTGGTCACAGGATCATGGTTTGCCCTGAAACTGAATGGCCCGGCCGAAAAGGCGCTAGGCGGATTGGACCGGGCGACCCGCAAAATGGTATTTGGATTGATCGCGGCGGTTAATATTATGGGCGTAATCGCCTGCGGCGCCATTGCGGCGATGTTTTAAAAAGAGGAACTGGTAAATGTCACTGTTAGAAGCACGTAAAACCTATAAGCCTTTCGAATATCCATGGGCCTATGACATGTGGAAACGGCAGCAACAGATTCACTGGCTGCCCGAAGAAGTGCCGCTGGGCGAGGATTGCCGCGATTGGGCGCAGAAAATCAGCGAGCATGAACGCAATTTGCTGACCCAGATTTTCCGCTTCTTCACACAGGCCGATATCGAGGTGCAGGATTGCTATCACGAAAAATACGGCATGGTATTCAAACCCACCGAGGTCAAAATGATGCTGACCGCGTTCAGCAATATGGAAACCGTGCACATTGCCGCTTATTCGCACCTGCTCGACACCATCGGTATGCCCGAAAGCGAATATTCGGCCTTCCTCGAATATGAGGAAATGGCCGACAAGGTGAATTATCTCGACGAATTCGGCATCGACAGCGACGAGGATATTGCCCGCACGCTCGCCATGTTCGGCGGCTTTACCGAAGGGGTGCAGCTGTTCGCCAGCTTTGCCATGCTGATGAATTTCCCGCGCTTTAACAAGATGAAGGGCATGGGTCAGATCGTATCATGGTCGATCCGCGACGAAAGCCTGCACTGCGAAGGCATTACCAAATTGTTCCACGCCTTTACCAAGGAACGCGATTGCCTGACCAAATCGGTGAAGGAAGATATTATCGATTGCTGCCAAAAAGTCGTCCGTCTGGAGGACCGGTTTATCGACCTTGCGTTTGAAATGGGCCCCGTGCCCGGCATGACCGCGAAGGAGATTAAACGCTATATCCGCTATATCGCCGATTGGCGCCTGCAAGGGCTGGGCCTGCAACCCGTTTATATGGTGGAGGATCACCCGCTACCCTGGCTCGCGCCGCTGATCAACGGGGTGGAGCACGCCAATTTCTTCGAAACCCGCGCCACCGAATACAGCAAAGCCAGCACCCGCGGCAATTGGGGCGAAGTATGGGGCGCATTCGACAAACGCAAGAAAAAGGTCGCCAACGAAGATGAGGCGATTGATGAGGGCGAAGATATGTTTGAGCAGGCTGGGGTCGCGGCGGAGTAGAGTTAAAATTGTCCGTTGCAAAACAATTTAATCGTGGCATCGTTATCCCCCCACCGATTTTTCAAGAAGGCAGCAGTTTTAGTTCAGGCAGCCAGTTTGACAACAACGCCGCGAGGTTTGCCGCATTATATTTTGACAGGGCACTTCTTGTCGGCAATCAGATGATACATTTTGGTGACGTGGTCGGAGCAGATGCCCTCGTCTCCAGAAGATTTGCCACAAGACACCTCGCCAAATATAATTTTATGAACTACGGTATGGTAGAAGGCAACAGATTGCTGTCAGTCGCTCAAATTGAAGATGGTTTGCTATCCCTACCAGCAAGCCATCGTTCCAAATGGTCAACCTTCTATCCTTCAATGCCGGAAGTTCCGAAACAACTACAGGATGAATACAACTGCATATTTATAGATTTGTTTTCAGGTTTCCCGTGCCCAACCAGCGACGTTTCTATTGATAAAATACTGGCATTCAACGCAAAAAATAGAAATGCCTTACATTCCCTTAGATTGGGCGTTTCTCGTTTCGCCGAACGCCTTACTTTGGCTCGAAATGAACCTGCTATCTTGGATGCTGTTCAAACAGAACTAACAACGAATTTAGAAACTCTGGAACGAGAGCTGCAAAAAAGCAGCATCTCAAGGCTAATGCAGCCAATCTCGATCGGGTTGCAAATGCCGTCGCCATTAGTATCTTTGCTTTTTGATTCCTTAGGGCTCTCTGCAGCAGCCGGAGCAATACTAGGAAACTCTATTTCTATATCGGCTGGCTATAATCCGTTTCAAAACCGAGTCCAAGCAATCGACTGGGCTTATATCATAAAATCGCAAAAGAAATTCCAATTACGGTGACAGTGCACTTAATTATCTCTGCGCCTCTGCGTTACTCCGCGTCCTCTGCGTGAACCAAAAAAATCTTGTACTAAGCGTGTCCTAAATTCCAGCGGCACAATATTAATTAGCGCCCACCCCTGTCCGGCAATCTCCGCATATTGTTTCGCGCAGAGGCGCGGAGATCGCGCGGGGGGCGCGGAAGGGTTTATCCGGTGACGCCTGCTTCCCGCTTCCGCCTGTCCTCAAACCACAAAGCCGCGATAGGGCGCTGCGCTGCGCACAATGATCCTCCGCAGCTCTGCGTCCTCCCGCGTGAACCGAAACAACCTCACACAAAGCCGTAAAGATGTTCGCACATTCCAAGCTTCCCCTTGACGTGAACATTGCGGGCACGCAATTTGGGGGAAAGCGATGGACGCAATCTGTTCCCCCGCGCTATTTTCCCCTTATTATCTCCCTATTATCTCCTTGCCTTCCCCTCGATGATCCTGCCAATAAAGGCCGATGACACAGGCCGCGCCGCACCCTGACACCGCGTATAAAATCTTCACCGCGCCGCAATGGACGGCGTTTGAACGCGGCGGGGTGTTTGCAGGTGCGCCGGTGGACTTGGCCGATGGCTATATCCATTTGTCCGCGCCCGATCAGCTACAGGGCACGCTGGACAAGCATTTTGCCGGGCAAAGCGGGCTTGTGATTGCCGAGATAGACCTTGCCATGCTGGACGGCGATGTGCGGTGGGAGGTATCGCGCGGCGGCGCGTTATTCCCGCATCTTTATAACCGGGCGCTGCCCATGGCGGCGGTGCGGGCGGTGCGAAAGCTATAGCTTTACCGTAGCGGATAGAAAAACCCGCAGGCCGGATGACCTGCGGGCTTTTTTTGATGCCTTATGGGCGGGCGAAGGATTACCCCTCCATATCCTCCAGCTCACGGCCTTTGGTTTCATAGACCATTTTGGCGACAAACAGCACCGATACCAGCGCACTGATCGCATAAAAGCCATAGGCCCCCATCAGGCCGATCGACGTCAGCATGATCGGGAAAGTCATGGTAATACCGAAATTGGCCACCCATTGCGCAAAGCCGCTGACCGCAAGGCCCGATCCGCGGATCTGGTTGGGGAACATCTCGCCCAGCATCACCCACATAACCGGACCCCAGCTCAGGTTGAACAGCGCCGCATAGGCATTGGCCGCGATCAATGCGACCAAACCGGCATTGTCCGACAGGACCAGTTTTTCACCATCAAAACTGCCGGTAGAAAAGGCAATGGCCATCGCGCCCAAGGTGATGGTCATGCCGACCGAACCGATCATCAAAAGCGGCTTGCGCCCGATTTTGTCGATCACCGCAATCGCAATCAAACAGGCGGCAATAGAAAGCGAACCGCTTAACACATTAATCGCCAATGCGTCATTTTCGCTAAAGCCCACGGCCTGCCAAAGCACCGCGCCATAATAGAAAACAACATTGATCCCGACCAGTTGTTGGAACACCGCAAGGCCGATACCGACCCAAACAATTTTGCGGACGCCGCCTGTGGGTGCGATTAAATCCGACAGGCGCGGCTGGTGGTCGCTAGCCAGCGTCTCTTCAATCGCCTTCACCTTGCGTTCGGCCTCTGCTGCGCCGAACAGCCGGGTGAGCACCTGACGTGCTTTGTCATGCTGTTTTTCAATACCAGATAGCGGGGGCTTTCGGGAATGAAGAGCAAGGCGACAAAGAATAAAGCCGCAGGTGCAATTTCGATCCAGAACATCCAGCGCCAAGCTTCATAACCCCACATAAACTCTTTGGTTGACGAACCGGCAACCCCGGCGAGCAGATAATTGGACAAAAACGCGGCGGTAAGGCCGATGATGATCATAATCTGCTGTATGCTCGAAAGCCGCCCGCGCATATTGGCCGGCGTCACTTCGCTGACATAAACAGGGGCGAGCACACTGGCCGCGCCAACGGCAAAGCCGCCGATCACGCGGTAAATGATAAATTCGGTCGATGATACTGCAATGCCCGAACCCCATGCGCTGATCAGGAAGAATATCGCTGAAGCCAGCAATATCATCCGCCGCCCAAATTGGTCCGCCAGCCGCCCCGCTGCAAAGGCACCCACGGCGCAGCCCAGCAACATAGAGGCGACATTAAAACCAGTGCCGATACTATCCGAATTAAACGCGATTTTCAGGCCATCGACGGTGCCGTTAATCACACCGCTGTCAAAACCGAACAGAAAACCGCCAATCGTCGCGACCCCGACGATCAGGGTGATGAAGGCGAAATTGGTTTCGCCCCCGCTTTGTTGCTCTTGCATTTTATTCTCTCCCTTACCCTTACGCCTGCAAAAAAATCGTCTAATCGAGATTTATGGTAGCGCTAACGTATTTCATTTGACTTCGCCTTTGTAGCGAGTCAATGCTTTTATGACAAAGCCGTTTTGCGGGCCATTTGGGAGGCCCATTTTATCAGGGCTTTGGGCGGTGTATTGGGGGAGGGAAAAGGTGAGACTTGCTTTGCAAAATGGCGATATACGCCTTGACCTATTGCCTGCGCGCGGCGGCGGGGTGGGGCAATTGCGCTGGCGCGGGCATGATATTTTCAGGGCCGCCGATTCGGGGCACGACCCGCTACAATTGGCAAATTTCCCGCTCATCCCCTTTTGCAACCGCATCGGCCATTGCCAATTTGATGACCGCGGGCGCACCATCACCCTGCCCGTCACCCATGAACAGGCGGAAAGCGAACATAGCCTGCACGGGCTGGGATGGATCAACCCATGGACAGTGGAATCATCGGATGCGAGCAGCGCCGCCCTTTCGCACAGCCATGATGGCAGCATCTGGCCATGGGCTTATCAGGCGCGGCAAATTTGAACTGATGGAAATGGTTATATCCACCGGATCAGCATCACCAATGAATCGGACAGCGCCATGCCCTATGGCCTTGGCTTGCATCCCTATTTCCCGCGCGACGGTGCGCGTCTGTCGATGGCGGTTGCCGGGCGCTGGGAAAATGGCGCGGACCGGCTACCCTGCGGCTATGAAAGCTATGACAGGCAGCCGGACTGGTTTGACGGCAGCTTTATCGACCATTGCTATGCCCGTGCGGGCGGCGATATCATTATCACCGCGCCCGATTGGCAATTGACGATCCGGTCCGAAAAATTGAACCGCTTTGCCCATGTCTATGTGCCTAGGGGCGAGGATTATTTTTGCGTCGAACCCGTCAGCCATATTCCCGACGCGGTCAATAGCGGCCTGCCGAATGATCAGAGCGGACAGGCATGGCTGCAACCCGGCGGGCAAGTAGAGGCAGAAGTTGTTTTTGAAATAAAGGAGCCGGAATAATGTGGCTTGGCATTGATATTGGCACATCGGGCGTTAAAACCATCATCATGGCGGATAACGGCACGGTAGCGGCGGAAAAAACCGTTGCCCTACCTATCGACCGCCCGCAGCCGCTTTGGTCGCAGCAAAATCCCGAAGATTGGTGGAATGCGGTGCAGGAATCGATCCTTGCCCTGCCCGCCAATCTGCGCGGCCAGATTCGAGCTGTCGGCCTTTCAGGGCAAATGCATGGTGCGGTCTTGCTGGGCGGGGCAGACACGGTGCTGCGTCCTGCTATTTTGTGGAATGACGGCCGCAGCGCCCCGCAATGTATCGGGCTGGATGGCGCAGCGCGGCGATATACCGGCAATTTGGCCATGCCGGGCTTTACCGCGCCCAAACTAGCCTGGGTGCGCGAAAATGAACCCGATATTTTTGCGCAGGTGAAAATGGTTTTGCTGCCCAAAGATTATATCCGGCTGTGCATGACCGGGGAGAAATTGTCCGATATGTCCGATGCGGCAGGATCATTATGGCTCGATGTCGGAAAGCGGGCATGGTCGCCCGAAATGCTGTCCGCCACCGGCCTGACCGAAGCGCAAATGCCCGGATTGATCGAAGGCAGCGAAGCAGGCGGCGCGTTATTGCCCGATGTCGCCAGCCGCCTTGGCCTGCCGCAAGTGCCGGTTGCAGGCGGCGGCGGGGATCAAGCGGCGGGCGCGGTCGGCGCGGGTGTGATCAACCCCAAAGATGCGTTTCTAAGCCTTGGCACATCGGGCGTGATTTTTGCATCGGGCGATGGTTTCCGTCCCGATCCCGCAAATGGCGTCCATGCTTTCTGCCATGCCTTGCCGGGCCGGTGGCACGTTATGTCGGTAATGTTGTCGGCGGCGGCCTGCCTTGACTGGGTCGCAAAGCTAACGGGCTATGCCGATGTCCCTGCGGCGCTTAATGCAGCGGAAAATCGCGGCCACAAAGATGACACGCCGATATTCCTGCCCTATTTATCGGGTGAGCGCACCCCGCATAATGATCCCAAAGCGCTGGGCGTGTTTTTCGGGATGAACCATGATACAGACGGTGCCGCCTTGGTCGCTGCGGTGCTGGAGGGCGTTGCTTTTGGCCTGCGCGACGGGTTGGATGCGCTCGCGCTGGATCTGGATGAATTGTCGGTCATTGGCGGCGGATCACGCTCGGCCTGGTGGGCGCAGATACTCGCCGACAGCCTGGGCCTGCCGCTGGTCTACCGCGATGGTGCGGCGCTTGGCCCGGCCTATGGTGCCGCCCGGCTCGCACAGCTTTGTGTGGGCGCGGGCAGCGCAGAGGAAATTTGCACCAAGCCTGCCGAACTCGCCCGTTATCACCCTAAACGCGATGTCCGCGACCGGCTCCAAAAATTCCGCAGCCTGTATAAATCGCTGCAACCGCTGTTTTGAGATATGAAGGAAGGACTGAATATGAGTTATTTTAATGATGTAGAGAAAATTAAATTTGAAGGCACCAGCAGCAATAACCCGCTTGCTTACCGTTATTATGATGCCGATCAAAAAGTGCTGGGCAAATCCATGCGTGATCATTTGCGCTGGGCGGTATGCTATTGGCACAGCTTTGCATGGCCCGGAAATGATATTTTCGGCGCAGGCACCTTTGAACGGCCATGGCATCCCGGCACGCCGGTGACACCGGAACTGGCCCAAATCAAACTGGACAATGCTTTTGAGTTTTTTACCAAATTGGGTGCGCCCTTTTATTGCTTCCACGATGTCGACGCCATGGCCGCGCATGATACGCCGGCGGAATATAGCCGCGAGTTAGAAGCCATTGCGACCAAGATGGAAGCAAAAATCGCTGAAACTGGAGTGCAGCTGCTTTGGGGCACCGCGAATTTGTTCAGCCACCCACGCTATGCCGCTGGCGGCGCAACCAACCCCGATCCGCAAATCTTTGCCTGGGGCGCCCATCAAGTGCGTTCGATGTTGGAAGTAACCCACCGGCTTGGCGGGGCCAATTATGTTCTGTGGGGCGGCCGTGAAGGCTATGACACCATATTGAATACCAATTTGGGTCAGGAAATGGATCAACTGGGCCGCTTCCTCAACATGGTTGTCGAACATAAGCATAAAATCGGGTTTGACGGCACGATCCTGATCGAACCAAAGCCGCATGAACCCACCAAGCATCAATATGACCGCGACACCGCAACTGTTTACGGATTTCTGAAACATTATGGTCTGGAAAAAGAGATAAAGGTCAATATTGAAGCCAATCACGCCACATTGGCTGGCAATAGTTTTGAACATGAAGTCGCGGTTGCCAATGCCTATGGCATTATGGGTTCGATCGACATTAACCGCGGCGATCCGCAAAATGGATGGGATACCGACCAATTTCCCAACAGCGTGCCCGAATTGACCTTGGTTATCTATCACCTGTTGCAAGGCGGCGGGTTTACCACGGGCGGATTTAACTTTGATGCCAAGGTGCGCCGCCAATCCATTGACGCACAGGATATGTTCTATGCCCATGTCGGCGGCGTAGATGTGCTTGCCAAAGCCTTGCTCGCCGCAGCCGCCATTATCGAAGACGGCACCTTGGACGGCTTTGTCGAACAACGCTATGCTGGTTGGAAGGAACCATTTGGCCAAGACATACTGTCCGGCAAATCCGATCTTGCCAGCGTTGCCGATTATGCATTGAACAGCAATATCAATCCAAAACAGGTTTCCGGTCGTCAGGAAATGCTGGAAAATCTGATCAACAAATTTGCTTGATCATTATTCCCCCGCGCGGTGTTAATGGCGTAAAGGCCTGTTGCACCGTGCGGGGGATATATTTGCTGATCATCATAATCTGCGGCGTCCTTTTGGCCGTTCTATACGCTATGGCGCTTGCCGAAACTATGAACAGAATTTTGATCCGCCGCTATGTCACAGCCGGCTGTGGCGAGCGCCGGAATGCCATCCGCTGAAGCCAGATCGTCACCGGTTTTTCAATGCCAAGATGGATCGCTATGCCAGTGATGCAACTGGCGACAATGCAGGCAAAAAAGGTTTGCGCATATCCAAATTCCAGAACTGCACACATTTTGCCAACAACGCTTAATGTTATCAGATGAAATAGATACACCGCATAGGACGCATCGCCCAACAGCATCAATGAGCGGATTTTGGGCATATATGCCTCAGCCGATACCGCCGCCGCCACCAGCAACACCGCCGGAATGCCCAGCCTGATTTCCCTTGGTAACTCCAAATACCAAAACATTACCATGGCAATTGCCGCCGCCGGTATCAACCAAAGCGGCAATTTCGGTTGCCATTTCGCAATCGCCATGCCGGCACAAAATTCGAGCATCATCGGCCTTGTGTAAAATCCGGCTACGCCCTGTAATTCAAAAACCGCTCCTAATATTACCAGCGCCGTCAAAATGAATGTTAATAGAAACAGCCGATATCTATCGGGCACCAGCAGCGAAAATCCGAACAACAGGTAAAAGAACATCTCATAATTGACGGTCCAACCAGGCTGTAGAATTGGCATATATCCCTGAGCTTCGGGGTTATAATAGCTTATAAAGAAAAAGGATTTCAAAAGCTGTTCCATGTTCCAGTCAAAAAATAACATGGCGACATAGGTGGCGAGCCAATAGATTGGGACGATGCGAATTATACGCCGAAGCCAAAAGTCAACAGGGCGGTCATCGCGTCCTTGCGCCGACTTCACCATGATGAATCCCGATATTACGAAAAATATATCAACACCCCCTCGCAGCCAGCCAATATCTGCGGAAAAGCCGATGGTGCCGGTGCTGAAGCTATGCAGCATAACAACCATCATTGCGGCAATCGCCCGAAGATATTGTATAGAGAGATATGTTTGCATTGTGCTCGCGCTCGGAACCGGCCTATGCGATAAAGAATATTGGTTAACGCATTGTTATGCAGCTATTGTTTCTTGCTTTCGTGCATATCAGGCCGGGCTTTGACTATAGCGCCAAGACACAGCGCCATAGAACGACAATATCCGAATCCCGTCTTGTATCTGCAGGCCGCTGCTGGCAAAGGCTTTGCCCATGACTATCGACAAAAATTTTGATCCCGCCGCCATTGAAACCAAATGGTATTCTCATTGGGAAGACAAAGGCCTGTTTCGTCCCCAACGCCCCGACGCCGCGCCTTATACCATTGTGAACCCGCCGCCCAATGTGACCGGATCGCTGCACATTGGCCATGCGCTTGATAACACGTTGCAGGATGTGATGATCCGCTATGAGCGGCTGCGCGGCAAGGATGCACTGTGGGTCGTGGGAACGGACCATGCCGGGATTGCGACGCAGATGGTGGTCGAGCGGCAGATGGAAGCTAAGCAGGACAAACGCAGCAATTATAGCCGTGATGATTTCATTGCCAAAGTTTGGGAATGGAAAGAGGAATCGGGCGGCACGATTACCCGCCAGCTGCGCCGTTTGGGATGTTCGATGGATTGGTCCCGCGAACAATTCACTATGGACCCGCATTTTTCAAAGGCGGTGATTAAGGTCTTTGTCGATCTGTATAATCAGGGGCTAATCTACCGCGACAAGCGCCTTGTGAATTGGGATCCCAAGCTGAAAACCGCGATTAGCGACCTTGAGGTCGAGACGCAGGATATGAAGGGCGGCTTTTGGCATTTCAAATATCCTCTGGCCGGTGGTGTCACCCTTGATGACGGCCGCGATTATATTGAGGTTGCCACCACGCGCCCTGAAACCATGCTCGCCGATATGGCGGTCGCGGTGCACCCCGATGATGAACGCTATAAAAGCGTGATAGGCAGCCATGTCATCTTGCCTATCACCGGACGGCGCGTGCCTATTGTCGCGGATGACCATGCCGACCCCGAATTGGGCAGCGGCGCGGTGAAGATCACGCCGGGGCATGATTTCAACGATTTCGATGTCGGCAAACGGGCTGGATTTGCGCCCGGCGAAATGCTCAATATGCTCGATGCCGAGGCCAATGTCTGCCAGACGGCGGATGGCTTGGTGCCCGAAGACTTTATCGGGCTGCACCGTTTTCGCCGTGACAAGGTGGACGGCGCACGCGAGCTGGTGGTGCAGCGGCTGAAGGAAAGCGGCCATTTGATCCCGCATATCGTCAAAAACAAAGACGGCGAAGAGGAAGCGCTCAACGCCGAACCGCGCACCATCGCCACCCCCTTTGGCGACCGCGGCGGTGTGGTGATCGAACCATGGCTGACCGATCAATGGTATGTAAAAGCCGATGTGCTGGCCCGGCCCGCGATTGCGGCGGTGCAATCAGGTGCGATCGAAATTGTGCCCAAAAGCTGGGAAAAAACCTTCTTCAATTGGATGGAAAATATTCAACCATGGTGTGTGAGCCGCCAGCTTTGGTGGGGGCACCGGATTCCGGCTTGGTATGACGATAATGGGAATTTCCATGTCGCCGAAACCAAAGAGGCTGCACAAAAACTGGCGGGGGATGGCGTGGTTCTAATGCAGGACCAGGACGTTCTCGACACATGGTTTTCCTCTGCGCTCTGGCCTTTTGGAACGCTGGGCTGGCCACAGGATAATGCGCCGCTGCTTGCCAAACATTATCCCAATGACCTTCTCATCTCCGGCTTTGACATCCTGTTTTTCTGGGATGCGCGGATGGCGATGCAGGGGATACACTTCATGAAGGATGTGCCTTGGAGGAAGCTTTATCTCCACGGTCTTGTCCGCGCCGCCGATGGCCAGAAAATGTCGAAGTCGAAGGGCAATGTCGTCGATCCGCTGGGCCTGATTGACCAATATGGCGCCGATGCGCTGCGTTTCTTTATGAGCGCGATGGAAAGCCAGGGCCGCGACATCAAAATGGATGACAAGCGCGTTGAAGGATACCGCAATTTCGCAACCAAGCTTTGGAATGCGGCGCGTTTTGCGCAAGGCCATGGCATTGGCGCGTCGGACACGCTGGCCGCACCCGATGCGACGCTCGCCGTCAACCGCTGGATCATTGGAGAGGTTGTCCAATGTCAGATCGCGCTCGACAAAGCGCTCTCTGACCTGCGCTTCGATGCGGCGGCGAATGCGATTTACCACTTTGTCTGGGACAATTTTTGCGACTGGTATCTGGAACTGATCAAGCCGGTTTTGCAGGGCGATGACGGGGCACAGGCCGCCGAAACGCAGCGCGTCGCCGGATGGGTGATCGACCAGATCCTCGTGATGCTGCACCCGTTCATGCCCTTCATTACCGAAGAGCTTTGGCACGCGCTTGCGGCCGATAATCAGGAGCGTAAATATGACCTGATCATCGCCCAATGGCCCCGCCCACAAGCCGAAGTGGACGGCGCGGCAAAAGCGGAGGTCGAATGGATCATCGCTTTTACCAGCGCAATGCGCAGCGCAAAAAATGAACTTGGCATTGCGCCCGGCGCAAAACTTGATTGCTGGTTCCCTATGGCAATGGAGGGCAAGGTCACTGCGCTTTATGCGACGCTTGAACGGGTTGCCCGTATGGGGAGCGCACAATTTGGCGAAGCGCCCACAGAGGCATCCATGCAACTGGTCGTGGACGGCGAGACGATCACGGTGCCACTGGAAGGCATTATCGACATCACCGCCGAGAAAGCGCGGCTGACCAAGGCGATGGAAGCGGCGGAGAAAGAAGCGCAATCGCTGGAAGGACGCCTTGGCAACCCGAATTTTGTCGAACGCGCCAAAGCGGAGGCCGTGGAAAAGGCCCGCGCCGACCTCGCCGAAAAGAAATCGGACGCGGAAAGGCTTGGCGCTGCACTGGCGCGGCTGGGTTAGAGCGGTTTCGGACGGAAGGAATATTCCCCCTTCCGTCTTCACCTTAAAGCAGGGATGTAGAAGGCAGCGATTTTAACGCAATCGAAATCGGCCATCGCCGGGCATTGACCTAGGGTCAGGCCCATTTATTCGCGCGGTTTTAAATATTTCCCCACCCAGTCAAATACGGTGCGGTGCCATTGGATGCTGTTTTGCGGTTTCAAGATCCAGTGGTTTTCATCCGGAAAGATCAGCAATTTTGATTCGATACCTTGCCGCTGCAAGGCGGTGAAGGCGGCGAGGCTTTGGCTATAGGGAATGCGAAAATCCTTTTCGCCGTGGATCACCAGCGTTGGCGTTTTCCATTGGGTGACATGGTTTACGGGGTTCCATTTTTCCGCATCTTCGCGGTCCCACCATGGGCCGCCATGGTCCCATTCATCAAACCACAGCTCTTCTGTTTCAAACGCCATGGCACGCAGGTCAAACACGCCGGCATGGTTGACCAGACATTTGAAACCATCATTCCAATTACCGGCAACCCAGTTCATCATATAGCCGCCATAAGAGGCACCGAGCGCACAGGCATTGCTTATGTCAAGCTGCGCATCTGCCTGCCCTGCAGCGGCAAGGCCGAGTTTCAAATCGGTGAGCGGCTTTCCGCCCCAATCCTTGTTAATGCTATCGGTAAAGGCCTGACCATAGCCTGTTGAGCCATGGAAATCGACGGTCACCACGGCATAGCCTTGGCTTGCCATGACTTTGGGGTTCCAGCGGAAGGACCAGCTATTGCCGAAACTGCCCTGCGGCCCGCCATGGACAAGGAACAGCACGGGCAGTTTGCCGGTCGCACCTAGAGGTTTGATAATCTGTCCCCAGACGGTTTCGTCATTGGCGCCTTTGAAATTAAACCGCTGCGTCGTCACCTGCTGCAATTCGCCATCCAAAGCAGGGTTTACATTGGTCAAGCGGGTCAATTTTTCCTTTGGCTGCCACAGATAAAGGTCGGTGGGGCTATCCAGACTGTCCATGCCGATGATGATGCGCCCGTCAGCCAGTGGCAGGACAGAACCGACATGGCCGCCATTGGTCAATCGCATCACCTTGCCTTTCAAATCCACACGGAAAAGCGGCGTATCCAGCGTATCTCCTGCGGTTACGAGCAGGCTTTTGCTATCGGGAGACCAAGTGATGCTGCCAATGCTGCGGTCCCAATCTTTGGTGAGCGCGATCGGTTCTGGCTGCGTTTCATTTTCCATATCCAGCAGGTGAAGCACCATCGGTCGCTTTCATAACCGGGCCGGGCCATCGCCGCATAGGCCAGATATTTGCCATCGGGCGAAGCGACGGGGAGCGTATCGGTGGCCAGATTGGCGGCGGTTATGTTTAACACATCGTCTTTCCCCGCGACATCGGCACCATAAAGGTCGATATTGGTGGAGCGCGGTTCATCTCTGTCCGCCTTTCGCGCGGCAAAGATAATGCCATTACCGCTGGGAGTCCATTCCACCTCTTCGCCGCCGCCAAACGGCTTTGTCGGGGTGTCGCCGGTAACGCCGCGGTCCATGGCTATGCCGCCGGAAAGCTTTCCATCTACGCTAAGGTCAAAAGCAAAAAGGCGGCTGTAATTGCCCGGCGTTTCCCACGCATCCCAATGGCGCACGAACTGTTCATCATATTCGCGGCCTGTGCCAGGGCCGGGTTTGGAGCGGTCGCCATCCTTGTCGCAGCCAAATGCCGGGCAATCTTTGGCAATATCACCCCAAAAAACGATCCTTTTGCCATCACGCGACAGTTTGAATCCGGCGACATCAGTTTTGAAATCGCTCAGCTGTGCGGTGCTGTTGTCGGAAAGCGCGACACGCCATAGCTGATCCGAACCACTTTCATTGCTCAGATAATAAAGATATTGGCCATCGGGTGAAAAGGCAGGACTATGTTCATTTTTATCGGGCTTTGATGCGATTTGCACTGGCTCTCCGCCGCTCACAGGAACCAGATAAAGGTCCAGCCTTCCCTTATTCGCCGCCAGATCGGTTTCACGCAGTTGATAGGCAATCATCTTGCCATCGGGCGACAAGGTCGGCGATCCCAAACGTTTAAATGTTGCCAGATCGGTTTCCGTCATTGGACGGGCGGCAGCGGGAGATAGCGGGAGTGCGCAGGCGATGGTGAGCGCGGCGAACGCGGCGAGTGATAAGGTGATAGCATTTCTCATGGTAAGTGAAGCTAATCGCCCTATCAACGGTGCGCAAGAAAATTACACTATCTCGAAGCGCCGGTTGACACCAAAGACAGGGATTAACCCTTTTTTGTGATCCGCGCGATTTCGCGTTCGACCATCGATTCCACAATGACCGGTAAATTGGTGTCGAGCCATTGCTTGAGCATCGGCTTCATCATCTCGCGCACTAACCCCTCCAGCGATGTCTCCCCCGATTTGACGATTTGCGGAGCGGCTCCGGGTTCGGACAGCGTTTGCAGGGCGGAAAAACTGCGCGCCAGATTGTGCGCCTTTTGCGAATCGAGCAAGGATTCGGCTTCTTCCTCAACGCTGGCTTCAACGCTTTGAGTTAGCTCCAAAATCCCGTCATCAGGTTGCGAAGAGGGAATGGGATCGGCGACCGCCTTCGGCCTTGCCCCCGCTTTCGATCGGTCCTCATCGGCAATTATCTTCTTAATCGAAGACAAAATCTCATCCATGGAAGGTTCATTCCGGCCCTGTGCCATAATCAAAATCCGCCCCTATGCCTTGATCGTCGATAGAGACGATTATTCCGGCTTTTTTGCCTTATATCCCGCAGACACATCTGCAAGTGGTTCTATTTCGGCTTTTTGTGCGGGCGTGTCAATGGTGCGGGTCGCTTGCGGTTGCGGGTCGGGATTGGTGGACCAGTCATTCCAGCTGTCATCAACCGATTCATAATATCGCACCGGATCATAAAGCGTGCCGCCTTCTAGGCCCAAATCACGCGCTTCGGCCCGGCCCATCGCGGCGAGCAATGTAAACCCGGCGACATAGGCATTGCGCCGTGCGGTGACCAAATTCACCTTACTGTTCAGCAATTCCTGTTCGGCGTTCAATATGTCGAGTATCGTCCGGTTTCCGACGCTGTTTTCCGCGCGGACGCCCTCTAGCGACAATTCATTCGCGGCCACCGCCCGCTGTGATGAGGCAATAACTTCAAGGCTCGCTTGCCAGCTGGAATAAGCCGCACGGGTTTGGGCGATCACATCGCGTTCCACGGCGATTTGCTGTTCCTGCGCCTGCCCCAATCGTGCCTGTGATTGCCGGATTTGCGCGGCGGGCCGCCCACCTTGATAAAGCGGAATGGTTGCGCGGATACCGATGCTGTTGTCAAAGGTTGCATTAGCCTGAAACCGCTGCGCTTCCGCCGATTGTGATCCCAATGCATTGTTATAAGTGGATTGGCTGAACGCGCTAACCGTGGGCAGGCGCGATGCCGCCGCGGCCTTGCGGTCAAAACGGGCAGCCTCGCTTTGTTCCCGTGCGGCGATCAGGTCGGGATTATTGTCGGTTGCAATATCGACCGCCTGATCTGGATTGTCGGGCAGGTTAGGCAAAGGCGGCGGCGCTTCCAAGTCGCCCGGCTCGCGGCCCACCAGTTGGATATAGATTTCTTTTGACCGGATCAAATTGGCCCGCGCGGTTTCCAGCCCGGATAACGCCTGCGCCAATCGCGCCTCGGATTGGGCCACATCGGTGCGGGTCAAATCGCCAATTTCAAACCGGTCCTTGGTCGCTTCCAAATTGACCTGTAGCACGCCTAGCTGCGAACGGTTTAGCTCGACCACGGATTCGTCGCGGATCACATCCATATAAGCACCGACAACGGCCGAAAAAATCTGGCTTTCCGTGCCGCGCAAGCCAGCCCGGCCCGCCTGCACCCGGGTTTCAGCGGCGCGGATAGCATTTTTTACCGCTCCGCCCTGATACAGCGGGGCGCTGACTGTGCCGATGCTGCGAAAACTGCGATCCTGGGCAAAAGCACCGCCGCTATTGATGATATTTTCGCTATAGGTAGAATCAATGGAAGCGCTCGGAAGGCCATTGGCCTTGGCAAGCGGCACGCCCTCATCGGTGGCCTTTTGCCCTTCACGGGCGGCGGCCAGCGTCGGGTTGGTTTCATAGGCCGCGACCAAAGCATCACGCAATGTTTCCGCCGATGCGGGCGCGGCAGTCATGCAAACCAATGCGCCAGTCAAAAACAGACCGCCGGTGCGAAGCGTTTTTGCAGGCATCAAAATGCGAACTCCTCTGCTCGTTCAAATCCGGGAAGCGGAGCGATTGAACAATCGGTAAAAGATTGCAGCGCCACTGCCCCGCCGCGTTTAATGCCAAACCCTATTCGGCTAACGCCCGCATCCATCATCCCGGCCACGATGCGTCCGCCATCCACCAGCTGACCGGTCAGCGCTTCCGGCAATTGCTCCGCCGCACCGTCGATCAGGATCACATCATAAGGCCCATGGCCCGGCGCACCCTGCGTCAAATCGCTGTCCACAAATTCCACATTGACCGCGCCCTTAAGCTTTTCCTTCGCCTGCGCCATCAGCGCTGCATCGCTTTCCACCACGGTCAACTGTCTGGCACGGCCGGAAAGCAACTGCGCCATATAACCGCTGCCCCCGCCGATCAGCAGGACCGAATCGGATGGGGTAATATCCGCCTCTTGAAGGATCAAACCTGTTGACAGCGGCGGGTTCAAAACGCGCGTCGGGGATAGGGGGATGCTGCGATCCATATAGGCGATATCGCGCCGACTTTCCGGGACAAACTCCTCCCGCGCGGCTATGCCCATAGCAGCGGTAACCCAAGCCGCGCTCACGCCGCTGGTGCGCAGCTGGCTATCGATCATCGCTTTGCGGTTGACGGTAAAATCGGAACGGGACATGGGGAAACCTTTTTCTCTTCAAATGGAACGTCGCGCCGCCTGAACGGGATGAAATCACAGGCTTAATGGCACAACCGTATTGCATATGCAATACAGCTATAGCTTTTTAGACAGACATGGGCAAAAGGCCAAGCCGGATTCAAACAAAGTGCCTATTTTTACCGTCAGACGTCATATCGCCGCCACAGGGCCGTTTGCCATCCCTTTAGCAGTGCAGCCTGTCATTATAGGCCATAGGGCGTAAATATAATTTTTTGCCTCTCCGACGGGCTTGCAAAGCCGAACATGACTCGCTATTCGGCCCCTCTCCGCATCAAAGCAGTGCAAGAGGCCCGATGGCGGAGTGGTGACGCAGAGGACTGCAAATCCTTGCACGCCGGTTCGATTCCGGCTCGGGCCTCCAATTTTCTTTGTTTTGGCGGTAAATGATAACGAGAGGCTTTTATTCTTGCCCTTTGCTATTGTGCCGCTCCTTTTGCCGCGCTTGATAATGTGTCGAGCATCATTTGTACCGGAGCGACATCATAGCCTGCATCGGCGGCCTTTGCCGCGATGACGCGCGGGCTTTCGCCTTTGGCCGCTTGCGACAACGCCCATAGCAGGGTTGATCGGGTGCCCGACCGGCAATAGGCCAGAACGCGTCCACCCTTTGCCTTTTCAAGCGCACTGTTCAGCGCATCAATTTGCGCACGTGAAAATCCGGCATGGGTGACAGGAATGGCGACATAGTCAATCCCAGCGGCCTTTGCCGCTGCCGCAATATCGGCGCTTTGCGCAGAGGAGGGATCTTCGCCATCGGGGCGGTTGTTGATGATCATTGTCACGCCCTGCGCCTTGGCGGATTCGACATCGGTCAGCGTTATTTGCGGGCTGGCCCAGATGCTATCGTCAATTTGCGAAACATGGTTTCATCCTCCTTCTTTGTCTGAACCTTGTTTTCGGGTGCCTGCACCGCGCCGTTAGTGCAAGCGGTTATCAGCAAGAGCGGCATTATCATGGTCGAATATTTCATCGATATTGCTCCACAACCTTAAGAAAGGCATGGCCATAGGCCTCCAGCTTTTTTGCGCCCACGCCGCTAACCCTGCCCATTTGGTCCAAATCCGCCGGGCAAAGCAAAGCCATATCACGCAGCGTAGCATCATGGAATATCACATAGGGTGGAACGCCAGCTTCCATCGCCAGATCGCGGCGGCAAGCCCGAAGCGCTTCGAATAGCGGATTGCCGACCGGATTGGGTGTATCGCCGCTGCGTTTTGCCCGCCGCTCTCTTTTTGGCGGAAGGATCAGGTGCAACTCCTCCTCCCCCTTCAAATACGCTTTAGCCTGCGGACCCAACATCAAACCGCCATGGTCATTGCTACGCAGCGCATCCTTCATCAAAAGCGACCGGGACAATGGCTTTATCATCCCAGCCTCTTCATCCTTCACAATTCCGAAAACCGATAGGCGGTCATGGCCCAGCTGCTCTGCACGGTCATCCGCCTTTCCGATTAAAATTTTTTCAAGGTGCAGAGCGCCAAAGCTTTGTCCGGTACGATATACGGCGGACAGGAATTTTTGCGCCAATATGCTGGCATTAATGGTTTTGGGCGGGTGGAGGCAATTATCGCAATTGCCGCAATGGCGGGGCGGATTTTCGCCAAAATGTTTGAGCAGCACCAAACGCCTGCACCCCGGCGTTTCAGCTAACACCGCCAGCGCAGACAGCCGCGCCCGTTCGCCGGCTAAACGGCTTTCGTCCATATCGCGCAGCCACATTCGCGCCTTTGAAAAATCCTCCGCACCCCAGAATAAATGCGCCGTGGCCGGATCGCCGTCACGCCCCGCACGCCCGGTTTCCTGATAATAGGATTCGATCGATTTGGGCAGCCCTGCATGAATCACAAAACGGACATCCGGTTTATCAATGCCCATGCCAAAAGCGACGGTGGCGACCATCACCATATCTTCGGATGCGACAAAAGCCGCTTGGTTGGCGCGGCGCACCTCCGGGTCTAGGCCCGCATGATAAGGACGCACCAACCGCCCAGTTGCCGATAGCTTTGCCGCTAGATTATCCACGCCCGCGCGAGAGGGGACATAGACTATGCCTGCACCCGGATTGGCGGCGACCACATCGGCGACTTGCCGCGCTGCGCCCTGTTTAGGGGTGATATGATAGCGGATATTGGGCCGGTCAAATCCCGCAATGATCATCCCATCCGCCGATATGCCGAGCTGCGTCAAAATATCGCTGCGCGTATGGGCATCTGCTGTCGCCGTCAGTGCAAGGCGGGGAATATGCGGAAAATCATCCATCATTGGGCGCAGCAAGCGGTAATCGGGACGGAAATCATGCCCCCATTCGGACACACAATGCGCCTCGTCTATTGCAAAAAGGCTGATATGCGCTTCGGACAGCAGCAGGCGGAATTCATCACCAGACGCCCGTTCCGGCGCGACATAAAGCAGATCAAGGTCGCCATCGCGCAGTCGCTGCATCGTTTCGGCCCGGTTGCCATCGGCGCTGGTCAATGTTGCCGCACGGATGCCTGCAGCGCTGGCGCTGCGCACCTGATCCTGCATTAAGGCAATCAGCGGCGATATAACGATACAGGCCCCGCGCAGCATCACCGAAGGCAATTGATAGCAAAGCGATTTGCCCGCACCCGTCGGCATAACCGCAAGACTGCTTTGTCCCGCCAGCACCCGGTCAATCACCAGCCGCTGCTGCCCGCGAAATTCACTATAACCGAACAGGCGCTGCAATTCCGTTTCCGGATCATGTTCGAACAATATGGCCATCGGGTCGCCCTATCCTGTGTCAGGCGGTGATGGAACCAATAATTGTTTAATTTACGATACAGCTGCTAAACGGTCGCCGCATCTTCCTTGTCACGTTCCGCCTGTTGTCTTTGCCAAAGCCCCGCATATAAACCGCCAATATGAAGCAGGCTTTCATGATTGCCTTGTTCTGCCACCAGCCCCTTATCCAAAACGATGATCTGGTCGGCATGGGTAATGGTGGACAGCCTATGCGCGATGATAATCGTGGTGCGTTTTTCCGCTATATCATTTAATGTTGATTGAATGGCCGCTTCGGTGCGGCTGTCGAGCGCACTGGTCGCTTCGTCCAAAATTAGAATTGGCGGGTTTTTAAGCAGGGTGCGGGCAATGGCTACACGCTGCTTCTCTCCGCCCGAAAGCTTCAAGCCACGCTCGCCCACTTCGGTATCATAACCGCGCGGCAGGGCGGCAATAAAATCATCAATCGCCGCGCCCCTTGCGGCCCCGATAACATCGTCCTGCCCGGCTTCCTCAAGCCCATAGGCAATGTTATAGCCGATTGTGTCGTTAAACAGCACGGTATCCTGCGGCACGATACCGATGGCGCTGCGTAGTGAATTTTGGGTGACGCTGCTGATATCTTGCCCGTCAATCCGGATCATTCCGGCCTGTGGGTCGTAAAAACGGAACAGCAACCTTGCGATGGTCGATTTGCCCGCGCCCGATGGCCCGACAATTGCCAAAGTCTGCCCTGCTGGCACCGTAAAGCTTACCCCGTTCAATATCTGACGGCCCACATCATAGCCAAAGCCGACATTGTCAAATTCCACACGGCCTTCGCCTATTTTTAAGGGCGCAGCATCCGCACGGTCGGTAATCTCCTGCGGTGTATCAACAAGGTCGAACATTGCCTGCATATCAATCAGACCCTGACGGATCATCCGGTAGACCATGCCTAGCAAATCAAGCGGCCGGAACAATTGCATCAACAATCCGTTGACGATCACCACATCACCGGTTTTATATGCCCCCTGTGACCAGCCCCAGATCGTATAGGCCATCGCGCCGCCCATCATCACATTGGTGACCAGCGACTGTGCGATATTCAAAACTGCAAGCGAATTTTCGCTTTTCACCGCCGCATTCGCATATTGCCGCGCCGCTTTTTCATACCGTATAATTTCACGCGGCTCTGCGCTGAAATATTTCACCGTTTCATAATTGAGTAAGCTGTCCACTGATCGGGATACGGTTATGGTATCCAAATCGTTCATTTCTGCCCGCAGCGCATTACGCCAATCGGTAATTGCACGGGTCAGGTAGATATAAACGCCGACCATGATGGCGGTGGCAATGGCAAGGCCAATGCTAAATTTAAAGGAGAAGATGATCAGCACCGCCGCCAACTCGATAATCGTCGGTGCGATATTGAAAAGCAGGAAATAAAGCATGGTGTCGATGCTTTTCGTGCCGCGTTCAATTACCTTGGTTACTTCGCCCGTACGCCGGGCAAGGTGAAACCGCAGCGACAATGCGTGCAGATGGGTGAAGACACCAACGGCAAGCTCTCGCGTAGCCTCCTGCCCGACGCTCTCAAAGGCAATGTTGCGCAAATTGTCGAACACTACGCCTGCCAGCCGCGCACCCGCATAGGCAAGGATCAACCCAATGGCGAGCGCCGCGCCCGGCTCCATCCCCGGCTCCATCCGGTTAATCGCCGCGCCAAAAAGGAAGGGCATATAAAGGACAATCGCCTTGGACCCCAAAACCATGATGCCCGCCCAGATTATTCGCCATTTCAAATGGGGCTTATCCTTTGGCCATAAATAGGGCAAAAACCGGCGCAGGGTCGGCAAAACCGGCGGCTCTATCCTTTTGCCATTTTCATCTTTTTGCGGGGGAGAGACAGGACCATGCATGGCGGCTATATGGAACCGTAATTCTATCTTGGCTAGGCCGCAATGTGAAAGGCCTCAAAAATTACCACTGACTGAAAGCTGAAATATCCGGCCATAAAAATTGGTGCCAAATCTGGTTTCATCGATCAGATCCGCCCGCCGGTCGCTGTAGAATATTTCCTGCGATTGTTCATTTTGGCCGATTAAATTGATCAACTGTGCATTTAATTTCAGCCCGCCAATATCCTTATGCTCAATGAACATATACGTGCGCGGTTTGTTATTCCGTTCCCGAAATTGATAGTTTAACCGCACAAAAGGGGCGTTGCTTTGATCCCCTAGGCCAAACCCCCATGCCAATAGGCTGTTGGTAATATCATGCCTGAAATCGGCTGACCATGTCCATTTGCGGTCAAACCCAAAGCGGCGCTTCTGCTGTGTCAATGGGTCTGTTAGGCTGCTGTTTTGCCAATAGCCCGCCAGATCCAGCTTCGCGCCCTTCAGGCCGAGATTGTCGAGCAGGAAGGTTGAATTTATCTCTGCGCTCCATCTATGGGCGCTGCCCGCCAGATTGCCGGGAGCCTCTCCGCCAGCCACCGGAATTTGATCCACAATATCGCTGAACCGTTCATGCTGGAATTTCAGGTTAATCGATCCGGCCGCCCCCAATTTGCGGTTGAGTTCAAGCTCTGCTAGCCAGCTTTGTGGCGGCACAAGATCGGGGTTGCCGGCATTATCATTATCATCCTGCAAATCGACAGAAGCCAGAAAGTCAAAAAAATTGAGCTGGCCCACTTTGCGCTGCAATTTGGCGCTGATATCCAGATGCGGGGATGCCTTCCACGCCAGCGCCAATTGCCCTTTTGGCCGAACAAATTGACGGGTCAGACCGCCCGCACCAGTTTGAGTAATCTGACTATATTCACCGCCCAATTGAGCCTGCAAATTTATCTCCGCCGTGACTGGACGGCCATAAGAGAGGATGATTTGTCCGCGTTTTTCGGACACGCGCGAATTGCCATTATCAATCGGTTCGGGCTGGAAAACACCATCCTCATCCAACACAAACAGTCCGGATTGCGCATCCAGAAAATTATACACGCCCTCCGCCGATATGCGCCAATCGGCGTGACCGTTTTTCCAGCTATATTCTCCCCGCGCGATGCTTTCGCCTTCATTGGCGGTCCGTTCAAAGCGGGAAGCGTCATCGGGCGAACCATCGCTGAAAATCTGTCTGAAAAAACTGTTTGTAGGGCTATGTTCAAAACGGTTATACCCAATTAGTTTCAACCGCCCGCCCGCAACGGCAAATTCATAATCCCCGCTTATTTCATAATTCCACTCATCTTCAGATCCGGTTGCCAATTCCCTCCTATCGGCAATAGCGGGGCCGGATAACTGCCTTTCCGAACGGCGGCGGAATATATTCAACGCCGCCTCACCATTCAGATTGAAAACCGATCCAGCGCTGCTCGCCCTACTATAGCTGCCGGCGATTTTGGGGTTGTCGCCATCGAATGTCGAAAAAAAATCGCGGACATATTGCAATTCGCCCGCCCCGTTGCGCACGATTTCTGCCCCCCAGCCTCCGGCACGGTAGCTGTTCCGGTTATTCAATCCCAAAGTAAAATCGCCGTCAGCCAATTTACCCGACAGGTTAACCTCAACATTCAACCAAGGGGTGTCAATCTTTTCACGCCAGCGCGGTGACCAGCCGAAGCTACCCTTTATTCCGTTATTTTCGCTTATTAAGTTAAGCACCTGACCGCTTAAACCGGGGATATTCAGGCTGGCCCCGTCCAATATCTCAATCCGCACCACAGCGGCCGCCGGTGTGCGGCCAAGCAAGGTGAAGGCGTCATTGCTCTTACCGTTTATCCGCTGCCCGTTGATCAGGACATTTTGCGTTGCTTCACCCAAACCGCGCTCGCCGCCGCCGCCAGTGATCGTAAAGCCGGGTATTTGCCGCACCATATCCTCCGCCGTTTGCGGGACAAAGCGGGCAAACAATGCGGCATCATATATCTGCTTGCCATCCTCTATCCGCGGTTCCAAATTTGCAGAGGCATTAGAGCTATCAGCGGCAATTGCGCCTGCATCCTGCAGAGCAAAAGCAGGTGAACCATAAAAAGAGCCCGCCAAAAGCAACAGCTTTATAGCACAGCATTGGCGGACTTGCGGAGGTAAAGCGAGGATCAAACAATATTCCTTTTAAGGTCAGCGCCAATTATGGCGATAAATGTTTGATCCATATTGCCATTCGATAAACGGTATTTTCGCAAAGATCAGCGACAGCGTTTATACACGGCCCGTAAGCAGCGCCCACGCGGCCAGCGCATTGAGTGCACTGTAAATCATGTAAACCGCCAGCGCGAGCCAGCTCCCGCCGACGGAAAAATATAGCACGCCAACCAATATCGCATATTCGAGATAATAGCTGCTATTCTTTCCAAAATATCTGCCAAAATAGATTTTGCTATCTTCGACAAAAGGATGGCCGGATTCGGACACTGCTTTTTGCATGGCGAAATTGGCTATGCCCAAAAGAAAGGTGATTATGACAGGCACTATGCTATTTGTCTTTCTGAGGGCGCAAGCTGGTGCCTGCCCTGCCGCCGCGCAGCGAACTCCACCAACTGACCGGATTCCATCCAGTGTTGCCGTCAACCGAAAAAGTGATGATTGATTCGGCGCGCCGCCAATACGGTCCCAAGACACTGGCCCGCCCAGCCCGCCCTGCGAACCGCGCGGAATTCGGCTATCGGCGCTTCTGTCCCTGTTATCGCCCATCAGATATAAATGTCCCTGCGGTATCCGCACCGGCGGTACATTGTCCGCGGATGTTTCGCCCAGATCGAAAATGTTATAGCTGACCCCATTGGGCAGGGTTTCACGCACGGTCGGCACCGAATAAGCAAGGCTTCCGTCCTTCTGCCTTACCGGATCTTCGGTAAAGCCTTCATAACAAGGACCAGGCGGCACAAAACCCCGATCGCATAAATGACCATCTTCAGGGATCAGCGTATCGGGCTGTTGTTCCTGTTTTACCGCTTTTCCATTAAGCCACACTTGGCCTGCGCGCACTTCGAGCAGATCGCCGGGTATGCCGATAACCCGCTTGATCAAATCATCGGTTTTGCCTTCTGGTTTCAAAATCACAATGTCCCCGCGCTGCGGCATCTTGCCCCAAACCCGGCCATCGCTGGGCGGCAATTGCACCGCAAGGCTGGACACATTTTCGCGCAGGATAAGCCAGCGGAAAATAGCCGGCAGGTTGGGGATGGTCGGCGACACATGGCTCCAACCATAGGCATATTTGCTGACAAACAAGCGGTCACCGACTTGCAACGTCGGCATCATCGATACGGACGGAATATAAAAAGGTTTGGCAATAAAGCTATGAAACAGGAGCACGGCCACAAGCAACCAGAACAACCCCTTTATCTCCGCCCAAAGCGCGGATAAACGCCCGCCTTTTTGCGGCTCGGTATCGGTGAGCGCATCATTATTTTCGGCTTTGCTTTCGCCTTTGCCTTTGCTTTCGCCCGCCATGCTGTCCTTATCCAAAATCGTCTCTATCCTTATATGCGCCATATATGGCTTTTATGCACCTGCCATGGGCAGCGCCTCTATGATGATGAATGCCTGTGCCCAAGGGTGATCATCGGTCAGGGTCAAATGGATATGGGCGCTATGGCCCTGCGGGATCATCGCATCCAGCCGGGCCTTTGCTCCGCCGGTTAGGTGCAATGTCGGGGCGCCGGATGGCGCGTTGACCACGCCGATATCCTTCATAAAAACGCCGCGGCGAAATCCGGTGCCAACCGCTTTCGAAAACGCCTCTTTGGCGGCAAAGCGTTTGGCATAGGTGCCTGCCTTTGTAAAAGGTCGCTTGGCCGCCTTGGCCCGCTCCGCATCGGTAAACACACGTTGTTCAAATCGTTCGCCAAAACGGTCGAGCGAGTTTTGAATACGCTCAATATTACATAGGTCGGAGCCGAGACCGATGATCACCGTATCGAAATCCAGAATAGCATAAGCACTGAACAGACTGCTACTACCGGCAGCAAACCAAGATAGTCCGCCCACCATATGGCAAATGGTTTAGGATGAACTCTTTCTAGTCTAACTTTGTTTTTCTTCCAAAGTCTGATGTGATCGGTTATCTGCTTCATGGCTGCAACAAATCCCATAAGAGTTGTTAAAGCGAGTATAATCCCGGCTGCCGAAATATAGTCCAAAACTAGCTCTTTGTTCAGCTCTTTTGGTAGTTTGTGAATAAAACCAAGGCTAGCCAAAAGCAAACCTTGCACTGTTATTCCCCAAGTAGTTCTTTGCTGAATCAAAGTGTTTTCAGAAGCAATCTCTTTTGCAATGCGCTCCGCAAACTTACCATCGAGTTCCAACTGCTGGTATCTGGTTAACCCATCATCCACGGGCCGCCTCCATCAATGTCCTCATCTTACGTACGCTTTGCTCCAACCCGATGAAAATCGCTTCGCCGATGAGATAATGGCCGATATTCAGCTCTGCGATTTGCGGAATGGCGGCGATGGGCTGCACATTATCAAAGGTAAGGCCGTGCCCGGCATGAGGCTCAATCCCATTCTTTGCGGCCAGCGCGGCTGCATCGGTTATCTTCTTCAACTCTGTTTCTATGGCGCAGTTATCCCCGCTTTGCCACAAATGCGCATAACGGCCAGTATGAAGTTCCACCACCGGTGCCATCAGCCGCATCGCAGCCTCAATCTGCCGCGCGTCGGGTTCGATAAACAGGCTGACCCGGATACCCGCATCATTGAGCTGTGCGACAATGGGGGCAAGATGATTATGCTGGCCCGCCGCATCCAGTCCGCCCTCGGTCGTGCGCTCCTCCCGCCGTTCGGGAACAATGCAGGCAGCGTGCGGTTTGTGGCGCAGCGCAATCGCCAGCATCTCTTCGGTCGCCGCCATTTCCAAATTAATGGGCAAGCTGCACCCCGTCATCACCCCATCCAGATCGCTGTCGCGTATATGCCGCCGGTCTTCACGCAAATGAATGGTGATACCATCCCCGCCCGCTGCCTCGACAATTTCCACCGCCCGCATGGGATCGGGATGGTCGCCGCCGCGGGCATTGCGAATGGTTGCGACATGGTCGATATTAACGCCAAGGCGAAGGTGAAGGGCACGATGCACCACTGGCTATTTCCGGCTTCCGGGTTTGACGGCTTCGCTGCCTGACAGTTCAGGCGGCAGTTCATCGGGGGCATAGGTCGGAAAATTCAATTCGATCAGCGGGAAAAAGGGTATGCCCAAATCAACCGCCCCGCCGGACCGGTCAACCACGGCACCCGCCGCGATGACATCGCCGCCAGCTTCTTCTATCGCTTTAATCGCCTCGCGTCCCGAAAGGCCGGTGGTCACCACATCTTCCATCATCAGCACTTTTGTGCCAGGCGATAGTGCAAACCCGCGGCGCAGATCGAACACCCCTTCGGGCCGCTCAACAAACATCGCATCCACGCCCAGCGCCCGGCCCATTTCATGGCCTATAATCAACCCGCCCATTGCAGGTGAAACCACTGCTTGAATCTCGCTACGCAGCTCGCGCGGAATTTTCTGCGCAATGGCTATGGCAATGCGCGAAGCCCGCTCGGCATTCATAAGCAGGCGGGCGCATTGCAGAAAATGGGCACTATGGCGCCCGGACGAAAGCAGAAAATGCCCCTCCAACAGGGCTTCTGCAGACCGGAATTCTGCCAAAATTTCATCTTCGCTCATGGGAGGTTCAATCCTTATCTTTTGTATAATTTTGTTTTTTGCAACATTGACACCGCACTTAGATATGCAAATTGCT
Organism: Sphingomonadales bacterium; assembly: GCA_012032285.1. Lineage (GTDB taxonomy): Bacteria > Pseudomonadota > Alphaproteobacteria > Sphingomonadales > Sphingomonadaceae > Sphingorhabdus_B. The sequence goes on along the minus strand of JAAURJ010000003.1, from coordinate 75,257 downwards.
GGCATTTTCCCACGAATAAATTCATAAAAATATCTGGAGGCGCTTGAGCGATGGAGTCTGTGCGCCTATAGGTCGCGGGAATCCCGTATTGGCGGGCTTTATCTAATATGCGAAATTGCGTGCGTTAAAAGACAAAACATGGGGTCATGTTGATGAAAATTTTGAATAAAATCATTTTGCCAATTGCCATGATTATGGCTCCGGCAGCCATTATGGCACAGGATGCGAATCCGCCAGCACCGGCGGCGGCAACCGCCGAAGCTGCGCCAGCACCTGTTGCCGGGGCCGAAACGGCTCCTGCTGATGCGGCGGCCAAAAGTTCTGCGGATGGCTCTCTGCCGGGATATACGCCTATGGCCCCGACCGAAGGCATTGGCATGCCCATGCCCAAGGAAATTGATTTCCAGGAACAATTTACCGAAAACGGTCAATATGCAAAATGGATCAACAACAAGGTTCTTCTGCCAATCATTACGTTTATTTCGCTCTTTGTCTTGGGGCTTTTGTTCTGGATCATAATCCGATATCGCCGGGCGGCCAATCCAGTTCCTTCAAAGACCACGCATAACACCGCAATCGAAGTGATTTGGACCTTGGTTCCGGTATTGATCCTGCTGGGTATTGCTTATCCTTCGCTTGACCTCTTGGCCAAACAGTTCAAACCGGCGCCCGCCGATGCGGTGACGGTGAAGGCAACCGGCTATCAATGGTATTGGACCTATACCTATCCCGACCATGGCGGTATTGAAGTCATTTCTAATATGTTGAAAGAAGATGGTGAAACCGGCGCAAAAGAACGAGCGCGGACCGACCGCGATGGCCCGAAATTGCTGGCCGTTGATAACCGGATGGTGGTGCCTGCGGGTGTTCCAATCCGTTTGCAGACAACCGCCGCCGATGTAATCCACGCTTTTGCCGTTCCGTCGCTTGGTTCAAACTGGATGCGGTTCCGGGACGGTTGAATGAAAAAACGCTGACGATCACGAAGCCCGGCGTTTATTTTGGTCAATGTTCCGAACTCTGCGGAGCGAGGCATGGATTTATGCCCATAGCCGTTGAAGCATTGCCGCCTGAAAAATTTGCGGCGTGGGTCAAGGCGCAGGGCGGTTCCATGCCCGGCGAGAAGAAGGCTGAGGCTGCGGCGCCCGCTGCTCCTGTAGCCGCGCCTGCCGCACCACCTGCATCCGCAGTACCAACGACAGACGCCGCCGCTGCACCCGCAGCCGCCGCAACCAATTGATAGAGGTAAGCCATGACCACAATAGCTGCTAACCCTGCTGACTTTCACGATCACGCGCATGATGCGGATCATAAACCATCCTTTTTTGCCCGTTGGTTCATGTCGACCAACCATAAGGATATTGGCACGCTGTATTTGATCTTTGCGATTTTCGCTGGGATTGTCGGCGGCGCGATTTCTGGCCTGATGCGCTGGGAACTGGCCGAACCTGGCATTCAGCATTTGACCACCTGGGCCTCTATGATGAAAGGTTCGGGTGCCAATCTCGATGAAGCCTATCATATGTGGAATGTGCTGATCACGGCCCATGGCCTTATCATGGTGTTTTTCATGGTGATGCCTGCCATTATCGGCGGTTTCGGCAACTGGTTTGTGCCGCTTATGATCGGTGCGCCGGACATGGCGTTCCCGCGGATGAACAATGTCTCCTTCTGGTTGACATTTGTGGCGTTCATCATGCTTTTAGGCTCTAGCTTTGTGCCTGGCGGCACGGGTTTGGGGGCGGGCACCGGCTGGACGGTTTATGCTCCGCTATCGACATCCGGTTCGGTTGGACCGGCGGTTGATATGGCAATTTTCTCGCTTCACTTGGCGGGTGCCGCGTCGATCCTTGGCGCGGTCAACTTCATCACTACCATTTTCAATATGCGTGCGCCCGGTATGACCTTACACAAAATGCCGCTGTTTGTATGGTCGGTATTGGTTACCGCATTCCTGCTCTTGCTAGCTTTGCCTGTGCTTGCAGCTGCGATTACTATGCTGCTTGTTGACCGTAATTTTGGCGGTGCATTTTTTGACGCTGCGGCCGGTGGTGATCCGGTGTTATATCAGCATCTTTTCTGGTTTTTCGGTCATCCCGAAGTGTACATCATGATCTTGCCCGGTTTTGGTATCATCTCGCAGATCGTCGCAACATTTAGCCGCAAACCGGTATTTGGTTATCTCGGCATGGCCTATGCGATGGTGGCGATCGGCGTTGTCGGCTTTGTTGTGTGGGCACACCATATGTTCACCACGGGCATGACTGTTGACATGAAAATGTATTTCACAGCCGCCACCATGGTGATTGCGGTTCCCACGGGCATTAAGATTTTCAGCTGGATCGCAACCATGTGGGGCGGATCGGTCACATTCAAAACACCAATGGTGTGGGCAATGGGCTTCATCTTCATGTTCACAGTGGGCGGTGTGACCGGCGTTGTGCTGGCCAATGGCGGCTTGGATGACAATTTGCATGATACATATTATGTGGTCGCCCATTTCCATTATGTGCTGTCGCTCGGCGCGGTGTTCTCGCTTTTTGCCGGTTTCTATTACTGGTTCGGTAAGATGAGCGGCAAAATGTTGAGCGAAGCGCTTGGGCACCTCCATTTCTGGTTATTCTTCATTGGCGTGAACATCTTGTTCTTCCCGATGCACTTCCTTGGCAATTCGGGTATGCCGCGCCGGTATCCGGATTATCCCGAAGCCTTTGCCCATTGGAACCAAGTGGCCTCTTATGGTTATCTGGTCATGCTTGCCGGCGTTGTGGTGTTCTTTATCAACGTGGCCTACGCCTTTATCGCAGGCCGCAAGGCAGAAGATAATTATTGGGGTGAAGGGGCAACGACACTGGAATGGACGCTGACCAGTCCGCCGCCATACCACCAGTTCGAAACTTTGCCGGTAATCAAATAAGTATAATGGGCCACAGCGTTTCAATCTGCGGCCCATTTGGCACTAAAACGATATGACGAGTGTGACACAAAATATTGCCCTGCCCGCACACTGGCGGGATTTTCTGGCGCTGACCAAGCCCCGGGTGATGAGCCTTGTTGTGTTCACGGCACTATGCGGATTGCTCGCGGCGCCGGGCAATATCCATCCGGTGATCGCCTTTACCGCCATTTTGTGCATTGCGACGGGCGCCGGGGCATCGGGTGCGCTCAACCAATATTATGAAGCCGACATTGACGCCAAAATGGCGCGCACCGCAAAGCGCCCATTGCCCGATGGCCGTATGGACCGGCAATCAGCGCTGCATTTTGGTATCGGGCTTGCTGCTTTTTCGGTTGGTATTATGGGCGTATTTGTTGGCTGGCTCGCGGCGGGACTTCTTGCCTTTTCGATTTTTTTCTATGCCGTTGTCTATACTATTTGGCTGAAGCCTAATACGCCGCAAAATATTGTCATAGGCGGCGCGGCAGGCGCATTCCCGCCGGTCATAGGATGGGCGGCGGTAACCGGGGATATAACGCTTATCCCTGTGTTGCTATTTGCGATTATCTTCCTTTGGACTCCGCCCCATTTCTGGGCGCTCGCCCTGTTTATGAAGGCGGATTATGGAGCGGCTGGCATTCCAATGCTCCCCAATGTCGCCGGGCGTAGGGCGACCCGCAATCAGATTCTGTTTTACAGCTTTCCTATGGCAGCCGCTTCCCTCGCCCCTTATGCTTTGGGGGAAGTAAGCTGGGTCTATGGTAGCTTCGCCGCTGCGCTCAACATGATATTCATCGCGCTTGCCATAAGCGTATGGCGCAACACATCGGAGGATCCCGCTGCGATGAAGCCAGAAAAACGGCTATTCGCTTTTTCGGTCCTTATCTGTTTTGCTGTTTGCGCTTTTTGCTGCCGATCGGATGGTGATGGCATGACCAGTGCTCCCCCGCCGCCGCCCGCTCCTTCTGCGCGAACATCAATCTATGACTCGCAGGAGGAAGCACAGCTGATCGGCCGGATGACTGCGGATGAAACCCGCATGGTGCGCGAACGACAGGATGCCCGCTCGCGCGTATTGGGCGCTATATTGCTGGGCATGTGCGTTTTGTTCTTTGCCATTACGGTTGTAAAGATCGGTTTTCTGTCATGAGCAAATCGGCCAATATCAAAACCGGTATAATGGCGGGTGCCCTTGCAGTGTCGATGGTCGGTGTTGGCTTTGCTGCGGTCCCGCTGTACCGGCTTTTTTGTCAGGTCACAGGGTTTGGCGGCACGACCATGCGCGTGGATGAGGCGCAAGCCGCAACAGTGCAGGAAAGCACAAAAACCATGGTGATCCGCTTCGATGCCAATCACCGCGGTGATTTGCCTTGGGATTTTGCACCAGAACGCCCAACCGATACAGTCACGATTGGTGCGCGTGATATGTCCATCTATATCGCCAAAAACCTTTCGGACGAAGAGGTTACCGGCACCGCAACCTTCAACGTCACACCAGAGCTTGCGGGCAAATATTTTAACAAAATCCAATGTTTCTGTTTCACCGAACAAACATTGAAACCGGGGCAGCAGGTGCGGATGCCGGTGCTTTATTATGTCGATCCTAAAATACTGACCGATCCCAATACCAAAGATATTGAAGAAATAACGCTTAGCTACACCTTCTACCCGGTGGACCAAAGCGATAAGTGAAGTTAAAGAGTAGAAAATAAACAGGCCATAGAGCCGGAAATTTGTAGGGAAGATATTATGGCAGGCGCCAAAAATCACGATTATCATATTTTACCGCCCAGCATCTGGCCGCTTGTCGGCAGTTTTGGTGCGCTTACCATGTTTGGCGGGCTCGTCATGTGGATGCACGCAGCCCAATATGGCAGCTTGGTCTTCGGTCTTGGCTTGCTGGCGGTTTTATTCACCTTTTACAGCTGGTGGGTGGATGTGATTGCGGAGGCGCACGCCGGTGACCATACGCCAGTAGTATCCCTGCATCTGCGTTACGGCATGATACTGTTCATTGCTTCGGAAGTCATGTTTTTGTGGGCTGGTTCTGGGCTTGGTTTGATTTCTCGCTCTTCCCGGCTCCCATACAAGTGGTTGACGGTGCAACCGAAAGCCTGTTTGGTCAGGAAGGTGCCGCTGCTCTGCTGCAATGGCCACCAAAAGGCGTTGAGGTTTTGGCCGCAAACAAGCTGCCGCTGCTCAACACGCTGATCTTGTTATGCTCGGGCACAACCGTGACTTGGGCGCATCATTGCCTGATCAATGGCGACCGCGATGGTCTCAAAAAAGGCTTGTGGCTAACCATCATCCTAGGTGTTCTTTTCTCCACGCTGCAGGCGGTGGAATATCTGGAAGCGCCTTTTGCGTTTAAAAATCTGAATTATGGCACGACCTTTTTCATGGCGACCGGTTTCCACGGTTTTCACGTACTTGTCGGCACCATCTTCCTCGCCGTTTGTCTGTTCCGCACTTATAAAGGGCATTTTACCCCCCAACAGCATTTCGGGTTTGAAGCTGCGGCGTGGTATTGGCATTTTGTTGATGTCGTCTGGTTGTTCCTTTTCGTCGTCATCTATGTATGGGGCGGATGGGGCGCACCGGTTCATTAATCAATGAAGCTACAATCAAATCCCGAAGGGCGGCCTGGCCTTGCCAAGGCTGCCCTTTTGGGTCTTTGCCCGCGCTGTAATAGTGACGGGCTGTTTGAAAGCCGCAATTTACTGCACATCCGCTTTGCCAATGAATGCAAGAAATGCAGGCTTGATTATAGCGGGTTCAATGTGGGCGATGGCCCGGCGGCTTTGCTGATCATTCCGATTGCAGCCCTTATCATCACTTTGGCGCTCTGGCTTGATATTGCGGTCAATCCACCCTTTTGGCTGCAAGTGGTGGTTTGGGTTCCAGTGACCACCATCATCACATTTATCAGCATCCGGGTTATCAAAGCGGCGCTGCTCACGCTTGAATATCGGCGCGATGCACGGGAAGCGGGCGGCGGGGACGCGCCATGAAAAATTCCCGGTTTTGGCAAGCATTATTGCTGCGTTGGCGGTTATCACTATGATTGGGCTTGGTGTCTGGCAATTGCAACGCAAGGACGAGAAAGAGGCGGAGATCGCTCTTCTCAATGCGAATTTCACAAAGCCTGCTGTTGCTTACCCGGAATTGGGTCCGGTGTCAGATGATATGCTGTTCCGTTCATCTTCTGTAATCTGCATCACGGTGACCCATTGGCGTGCCATTTCTGGCAGCGATGCCAAGGGAAAAGCGGGTTATCAATATCTTGCCGATTGCGCAACAGGCGCCGAAGGGCCGGGAGCTTTGATAGTGGCGGGTGTCAGTGATAGGCCCGGCATCGACACACAATGGCAAGGCGGACAGGTGACCGGCATTATCACACGGGAACCTGACCACCGCTCTTTATTAGGCAAATTATTTGGGCCAAAACTCACCCTGCGGCCAATGCTCGTATCAACTAAAGGGCTGGGCGGCCTTCGCCAACCCAAACCACCTTCTGTAGAAAGCATTCCCAATGACCATATGCTCTATGCGATCCAATGGTTCATTTTCGCTTTTGCGGCATCGGTGATTTTCGTCATGGCCGTTCTGCAGAAGCTAAAGGCAGCGATGCCAGGCGCAGCCGAAGAAACGTAACGCGCCGGCGGCGCGCCGCCGGTTATTTCGGGGACAGCACCATCAACATCTGGCGGCCTTCCATCCTGGGGTGCGCCTCAACCTTGGCGGTTTCCCTAGTGTCTTCCTGAACACGCTCCAATAGCTGCATACCCAATTGTTGGTGTGCAAGTTCGCGACCGCGAAAGCGCAGGGTGATTTTCACCTTGTCGCCATGGTCGATGAACTGGTTCACTTTTTTCATCTTCACATCATAGTCATGCGTGTCGATATTGGGCCGCATTTTAATCTCTTTGATTTCCTGCGTTTTTTGGGATTTACGCGCGGCATTAGCCTTTTTCTGGGCTTCAAATTTATATTTGCCGAAATCCAGAAATTTGCAAACCGGCGGATTTGCGTTCGGAGACACTTCAACCAGATCAAGTCCGGCCTCGGCGGCCTGCTCTATCGCCTCGCGGGTGTATAATATCCCCAGATTTTCGCCATCGCCGTCAATTACACGGACTTTTTCGCTGGTGATGAATTCATTGTGACGCGGTCCGCCCTTCACTGGTGGCGTCGGGCCGCGGCGGGTATTGGTAACAGCGATAGTCGTAACTCCTGATAATTTGAACAAATTGCACTTTATCCGCAATCGCCAGCCAAATAAAGGGCTTTGCCATGCTTGCAAGAGATTTCGTCACAACGTTGCATCGCCGCCACGAATATACGCAAGTCCGCTATTTAACCGATAGGATGAGCGAATCAAAATAACACAATTCCTTCCACATCTTGTTCTATCCTTTGGCACCGGTATCATAAAACATCTGATTTTGCTGCACTGCACCATTTTTACGCCTTATAATTCAGTTTGTTACGGCATGATACTATGTTTTACAAGTTGTTCACTTTACTGACAGATACGCTGCTGTATAAGCAAATACATAATAAGCATGACGCGAAATTTGCGATCATGGATGCGAAATAATATATTTTTTGGAGCGGGATATGAACAGCTCTGTCAGCGGATCGCTTTCCAGCGTTCCGAACGGGCGTATAATTGATTTTGAAACGGCCGAACTCAGAAAGGTTCCTTTCCAGGATAGCCTTTACCTCTGGGTGCGCGGGGAACGTCCCGTAGGCGGTTTCGAAGTTAAGCTTGCTCCGCGATTTTATCACGACCAGCCCGACTATTGGGGCATTGAAGTGGCGGTCGTTACAGTGCCCGAACCGGCGAATGACCATGAAGATGTCGACGCCAATCCGGGTTTCCAATCGCTCATATTTGAGCGATCGGTTCCCTTGACCGGGATCACTGGCACTCGGGGGATTGCCGTGATTGGGGCTAATCTGGTCAAGAGGATCGAAATTTCCGGCGAGTCCTTTTAGGGTCGCAACTTGCTGGTAATGGGGCGGGGGCAGATCACGGCGTTGCACGCAGCGCCGCACCTCAACTTGGTCTGTCCCCGCTTTCCATTGCGGATAATGACATTTAACTTCGGCAAGCAGTGTAGGGTCGCAACTTGCCGAACCTTGGGGTGCAGGAACAAGCGCTGGGGTAAGAACCGGCATTACGCATCATGCCGTTTTCGGTTAAAGGCTTGTTCCTGCTCCTTTTTTTCTGCCGCCTCTTCTATCATGCCGGTCAGGGTCGTTACCGATAAAATTTGCGGCAGGATTTGCGCCTCCCCGCCTTTTGCAAAATAGAGATAAAGCGGCACGCCGGGCCGGTTATATTCGGCCAGCGCCCGCGCAATTTCCGCATCGCCCCGCGTGAAATCGCCCACCAGCACCCTCACCCCAGCCTTTTCAAATGCCTTGGCCGTTTCCGCTCGCTGGATCGCCGAAGCCTCATTCACCTTGCAGGTTACACACCAATCGGCGGTGAAGTAGACAAAGACCGGATCACCCTTTGCGCGGTATCGGGCGAGAAGATCGGGCGAATATTCTTCCTCGGTCAGCAGATTATTCCCACCCTGCTTTACCGCGGCAATGGGCTGCGCCGGTAGGATCAGGACAGCCGCAGCAAGGCACAGCATCATCGCAGCAGCCAGCCCCGTCATAGCGCCGCGTCCGCCCCGCCCGCCCTGAATCTGAATCTGCATCTGCATCTGCAACCGGCCATAGCCAAGCAGCAAGGCCGTCAAGACCGCCGCCGCCGCCAAGCCGGTCAGCAAACCAAATTGTCCCGAAAGCCGCCATAACAGCCATACCAGCGCAGCCCCGGTCAAGGCCATTGGCACGCCCATCCAAATGCGGAATTTTGCGAGCCATGGCCCCGGCTTTGGCAGCATTGCGCGGACAGGCGGAATATAAGCAATCAGCAAATAGGGTAGCGCCAGCCCGATACCCAGCCCTGCAAAAAGCAGCAACGCCTGAACCGCAGGGAGCAGCAAGGCCGCGCCCAATGCCGCCGCCATAAAAGGACCGGTGCATGGTGTTGCGACCAACGCGGCCAATATGCCGGTCCAGAAACTCCCAACCATACCCGGCCGTTGCGCCAATTTGCCGCCCGCATTCAGGCTGTGCAATTCGAAACCGCCAAACAGGTTCACACTGATCGCCGTCATCATCAGCAACAGCAACAGCACCACACGCGGCTGCTGCAATTGAAACGCCCAGCCAATTTGTTCGCCGCCTGCTCTAAGCACAAGCATAATCGCGCCCAGCGCCACACAGACCAGCACCACGCCCACGCTATAGGCCATCGCATCGCGCCGGGCAGTGCCCTCATCCCCGCCCATTTTGGCAAGCGACAAGGCCTTTAACCCCAATATCGGGAACACACAGGGCATCAGGTTCAAAACCAACCCGCCAAGCAAGGCCAGCGCCAATATGGCTAGGAAATTCTGTTCGCCTGTTTGCGCCTGCACCGCCCCAATGGGCACGCCGCCTGCTGGCACCGCGCCTTGTTTCAAGGTCACAATAACGCCGCGCCCTTCGCCATAACGCAGCACACCAGTGACCGGCCCGCCCGCAAAACTGCCCGCATTATAAGGATCAGCGCCGGTGCGGATAATCAGCATATCGCCGCTCCGCCGCGCTTGCTGAACCGCGCTATAGGCAAAAAGCTTTTCTGTTTTTGGGAAAAAATAAGGATCTGAAAGCGCTGCATCAGCCGGGAAAGGAACCGCAACTTCGATTGTCTTTCCCATAATCCGGTAACGGCCATTTTGATCTATCGGCACTGGCAAGGCCGCACGATATACATCAAAACGGCTGCGCTGCTGCGTGCTGATTTCTCCGTCACCAACCGTTAGCTTAACGGACAGATCATCACCTTCGGGCACGCATACACGGTCGTCACAAGCCAACCAGTCGGCCCGCACCTTCAGCAAAAGCTCGGTTCCTTTGGCCAGCGATGGATCAACCTTCACATTGGCCAGCAACGCATAGGGTTTTTCATAGACATAATTCATTAGTCCCGCGATGATCAGCGTGCCCGGCACCGGATAGCGCAGCGGCTCTGCTGTGACGCCTGCCGGTAAATCCCATGCCAAATTCATACCCAGGCCGGCATCGCCGCCATTTTCCCAATAGCCATGCCATTTGGGTTTGGGCCGCATGACAAATGCCAGCGTGACATTCTGCCCCGGTGCGGGCGTAGTGGTTTCGGCCTGTAATGTTGCAGGCACATTGAGCGGTGCACCGGGCAATTGCGCCTGAGCGCTGTGCCATGACGCCAATAGGAGCACAAGGAATAGGATGAAGCGGTTCATATCCTGCCTATTCGCACATTGCGGTCCATCGGTGACAACAGGCAAAGTTGCCAACCCCTGGAACCCAAATAGCTTTTATTATATCGCTGGCCTGCATATATCTCGTCACCCGCCAATCGCTACTATAGCAAGCCGGTGTAGGACAGTTATTTTTGTTTTTTGCGTTTCGCCGTCGAGGCACGTTTGATCAGCTTGGCCGTCATTTCGGTTTCTCCGCGCGGCCAGCCGGTGATTTTGGAATAGTTTTTCAATCCGGTGACAAGCTGCTCCACCGCTTCGGCCGCCATATCCGATATTGGTTGGCGCATCGTGGTCAGCTCCGGCCAGATCGACTGAGCAAAATCCGAATCATCAAAACCGCACACCGATACATCGCCGGGCACGTTCAGGTTTAACCGGTGAAGCGCGGTGATCGCCCCTGCCCCCATATCGTCATTGGCGGCAAAAATGGCTGTGGGCGGCGTATCCAGCGCCATCAGTTTTCGGCTGCAATCATGCCGGACCGAAAGGTAAAGGCACCGGTTGCGATCAACGCCATGTCCGCATCAATTCCAGCCGCCTGCAAAGCATCCCGGTATCCAGCTTCGCGCTCGCTGCTCGCTTTTTGCCCTGTTGGTCCTTCGATCAAACCGATGCGCCGATGGCCAAGCGACAGAAGATATTCTGTCATCCGCCGCGCGGCGTGCCGGTCGTCGATATAAATCAGGGCCATGTCGCCCGCCGGTTGCCAATTTGCCACCACCGCGAAAGGGCGTTTTAGTTTAATCAAATGGCGCAGCAATTTTTCATCATCGGACAAGGGCGGGGTCAAAACCACTCCCTCCACGCCCGATGCGTACAGATGCTCTATCGCCTTTTTCGCATCGCGCCCCGAACCACAATCTTCCACCACCAACTGCGCGTGAAGATGTCTGGCCCGTTCCAGACTGCCGAATAAAATCCGGCTGAGATAGGCCGCGCTTGGGTTTTGGTAGATAAGTGCGATCCGCCTTTCCTTCCCCCCCGCCAGCGAACGTGCAGCCGCATTGGGGCTATAGCCCATATCGGCGATGATTTTTTGGATATGTTCGCGCGTTGCCGCTTTTACATTGCTGTCGGCGTTGATCACCCGTGATACGGTCATCGGCGAAAAACCGGACCGGAGAGCGACATCGTCAATGGTCACCCGCACGCCATGCGCGTCTCTGTCCTGCCGGCTGCCGCGGCGGCGTTTTATCGGCTCGATCTTTCCCATAAATTTTACGAAACACTCCCCCAATATAGCCCTTGATCACGGCCTATCCCCGCCATAACATTGCCAGCGTAATCCAATTGACGCAACTATCTTAGTTTGATAGCGCTACCATAATATCACAATCAAGGGAGAAGAACAATCATGCCTCATCCATGGAAATATGCCATTTCGGTCGCCGCCTGTGCGCTTGTCCTGCCTGCGGCTGCCCATGCCCAGACGGAGGTTGCAGCGGCGGCCGCACCAGCAAAAGCCGCGGCCATGCCGCTGTATAAGGATGCAAGCGCCCCTGTCGAGTCCCGGGTGGAGGATTTGCTTGCCCGCATGACGTTGGAAGAAAAAGTCACGCAGATGATGGCCATATGGCAACAAAAGCCCGATATAATGGATGAAAAGGATGAATTTGCCCCGGAAAAATTCGCCAAATTATTCCCGCACGGCATCGGACAGGTTACCCGCCCCAGCGATGATAAAGGTCCGGCATCGCCGCTCGCCTCCAAATGGCGCGATGAGGACAGCACCATCCGCCTGATCAATGCGATGCAGAAATATTCGATGGAAAAAACCCGGCTCGGCATTCCCATATTGATGCATGAAGAAGGGCTGCATGGCTATGCCGCCGTCAATGCCACCAGCTTTCCGCAAGCCATTGCCATGGCATCCTCTTGGGATCCGGCCATGGTGCAAGATATTAACAGCGTCATCGCCCGGGAAATCCGTGTCCGCGGAGCAAGCCTCGTCTTGTCACCCGTGGTCGATGTCGCCCGCGATCCACGTTGGGGCCGGTTTGAGGAAACCTTTGGCGAAGACCCGTATCTGGTATCCGAAATGGGCGTCGCGGCGGTCAATGGCCTGCAAGGTGTAGGAACGAAGGACAAGCTGCCTGATGGCAAAGTCTTTGCCACGTTGAAACATATGACCGGCCATGGACAGCCCGAAAGCGGCACCAATGTCGGCCCGGCCAATATTTCGGAACGTGTGCTGCGCGAATTTTTCTTCCCGCCTTTTGAACAGGTGGTGAAACGGACCCATATCTCTTCGGTTATGGCATCCTATAATGAAATTGATGGCGTACCCAGCCATGCCAATAAATGGTTGCTGCATGATGTGCTGCGCGGTGAATGGGGTTTTGAAGGCATGGTGGTCAGCGACTATTTCGCCATCGACGAAATGATCAGCCGCCACAAAATCGCCGCCACCAAAGAGGAAGCCGCCTTGCTTGCGCTTGCCGCCGGTGTCGATGTCGATTTACCCAATGGCGCCTCGTATGAAACGCTGGTCAAACAAGTGGGCGAAGGCAAGGTGAACGTGGCCGATATTGACGCCGCTGTGCGCCGGATGCTGCGGTTGAAATTCAATGCCGGACTGTTTGAAAACCCCTATGGCAATGTCCAAAATGCCAAAGCGCTGACCAATAATGCCGAAGCCGTCACGCTTGCCCGGACATCGGCTGAACGCTCTGTCGTGCTGCTGAAAAACGATGGTACATTGCCGCTGAAGCTGGACGCTGCCGCAGGTAAAAAGCCGGTCATCGCCGTTATCGGGCCAAGCGCGAATATCGCGCGGCTGGGCGGCTATTTGGGTATTCCGCGCAACAAGGTTACTTTGGTCGACGGTATGAAAGCCGCCGTGGGCGACAAAGCAAATATCCTGTTTGCCCAAGGCGTGAAGATCACCGAAAGCGATGATTGGTATGAGGATAAGATCGCACTCGTCCCGCGCGAAGCAAATTTGAAGATGATCGCCGAGGCCGTCGAAATGGCAAAGGGCGCGGATCAGATTGTCCTCACGCTGGGCGATACCGAACAAACCAGCCGCGAAGGTTGGGGTGATGAACATCTGGGTGACCGCGATAGTTTGGAACTGGTCGGAGAACAGCAGGAGCTATTCGACGCATTAAAAGCGCTTGGCAAACCCGTTACTGTCGTGCTGGTCAATGGCCGTCCGCCCGCAATTGAAAAATCGCGGGTGAGGCCAACGCGATATTGGAAAGCTGGTATCTGGGTGAACAGGGCGGCAATGCGCTGGCCAATATCCTTTTGGGTAAGGTCAATCCGGGCGGAAAGCTGCCCGTGACCTTCCCGCGCAATGCCGGACAATTGCCGTTTTTCTATAATCACAAACCGACGGCGCGCCGCGGCTATGTGCTTGCCGATAAATCGCCGCTTTACCCCTTTGGCTTTGGCCTTAGCTATACCCGCTTTGAACTGACCAAACCGCAATTGTCGGCCAGCAGCATCGCCGCGAACGGCAATGTCACCGTATCGGTATCGGTGAAAAATACCGGTTCTGTGGCAGGGGATGAAGTGGTGCAGCTTTATATCCGCGACAAATTCAGCTCGGTTACCCGCGCGGTTAAGGAACTGAAAGCTTTTAAGCGGATTACTGTCAAAGCCGGAGAAACCCAGAATGTCAGCTTTAATCTTGGCCCGGAGGCGTTTCAAATGTGGGACATCAACATGAAGCGCGTGGTCGAACCGGGTGAATTTGACATCATGGTCGGCAACAGTTCCGAAAATGTCGAAACGGCAACGCTGACCATCACCGGATAAAATCCTATCCTCCCTTCTCTCCTTTTGAGAGGGGGGAGGACTGGCTCTTGTAAGTAAATTTTTCCAAACCGGTTTTGACAGGGTCGGCTTTGGGTCAGGACCTATTTGCCAAACACAGGCATTGCAATTCAGCGACAAAGGCTTCGGCCTGTTCGCGTTCGACACCCGTGACTTCGCAGATATGGGCGATGGCGTGGCGGGGCTGTCCGTCCATCAAAAAGCCTCAACCTCTTTTAGCAGCAAAGCGGCGGCCATATCCTCCGCATCGGGGGCCGCCCCGCAAGCGCGGGTTGCACCGGCAACCGAAAAGCCCTGCGCACTCATGTAGCAGTCTTCCTGATCCGGGTAATCATCCCGCCGGGAATCGATGATAATTTGCTATCCACAAGGATATAGTTAACGCGCAATTGTTACCAAAAACCATATATTGCCATGTAAAATTTTCCTTATTCCTGTTGGCAAAGCTGTGGATAAATTGTGGCTATCCGCACGCGAAGCGGACGGACCAACAATTGCAATGTTTATGCTATAAGGAAGGATAGTGAGTCGCGTTGCTCGCTTCTTTCTGGCGACCGGCGCGGCCAATAACCCCCAACCAAAGGAGAGAAAAATGCCCAATACCCAAGATATTGCAAAAGATTTTGTCCAAATGTGCCAGCAAGGACAATTTGACGAGGCCGGAGTCAAATATTGGGCGGACAATGTCGTCAGCCTGGAACCCATGGAGGGCGAGATGGCCCGCGCAGAGGGTCTGGATGCCTTAAAGGCCAAGGGCGAATGGTGGTTTAGCAGCCATGACGTGCATAGCTTTAGCGCAAGCGAGCCGATGGTGAACGGTGATCAGTTCATGGTACAATTTGATATGGACATCACCAAAAAAGAGAGCGGAGAACGGATGCAGATGCAGGAACAGGCGCTGTATACCGTCGAAAACGGCAAAATTATCGAAGAGCGTTTTTTCTACGGCGAATGAATTTTTTCAAAATAATATAGCGGCACGCGCCGATCATATGATCCCGCCGGTGCCGCTAATTATTAGAAATGGTGCGCTGCCAACAACAGTGGCGACAATGACAGCGCATATCTTTGAAAAGATAGTTTTGTGCTTTCCATTCCCATGATCATTTTGAACGGGTGCATTTTGGAATATGAGATTATAAATTCATCTTACAAAAAAGGTTAAAATTGGATAACGGCATAATTATTCGCTGCAAACGCCTTGCCGCGTTCGGGCGATATGGACAGTTTTGCCTTGCTCCTCTAACGCCGCAGCATGACAATACAGCCTTCTGATTCCATCCTGATCATCGATTTTGGCAGCCAAGTGACGCAGCTTATCGCGCGGCGCGTGCGAGAAGCCGGGGTCTATTCCGAAATCGCCCCCTTTAACAGCGCCGAAGAGGCATTCCGCCGGATGCAGCCCAAAGGGATCATCCTGTCGGGCGGCCCGGCCTCCACCACGGCCGAAGGATCCCCCCGCGCCCCGCAATGCGTGTTCGACAGCGGCCTGCCCATCCTTGGCATTTGTTACGGGCAACAGGTGATGATGATGCAGCTGGGCGGGCTGGTCGAAGGCGGCGGAGAAGGCGGCGGCGAATTTGGCCGCGCCTTTGTTGAGGTGCAGAAAAGCTGCACGCTGTTCGATGGCCTCTGGAATGCGGGCGAAAAGCATCAGGTGTGGATGAGCCATGGTGACAAGGTGACACGCATTGCCCCAGGTTTTCAGGTTGTCGCCACCAGCGAAGGGGCACCTTTCGCCTTTATCGCCGACGAGGCCCGTAAATATTATGGCATCCAATTCCATCCAGAGGTGGTCCATACCCCCGATGGCGCCAAATTGATCAGCCATTTCGCGCATCAGGTTTGCGGGCTGGCGGGCGATTGGACCATGGCCGAATTTCGTGCCACCAAAATTGCGGAAATCCGCGAACAAGTGGGGGCCGGCCGCGTCATTTGCGGGCTTTCTGGCGGGGTGGACAGCAGCGTCGCGGCGATCCTGATCCACGAAGCTATTGGGGACCAGTTGACCTGTGTGTTCGTTGATCATGGCCTGCTGCGCATGAATGAGCGCGAACAGGTCGAAACGCTGTTCCGCGACCATTATAATATCCCGCTTGTCGTCGTCGATGCCGAAGCACGGTTTATGGCCGGCCTGCAAGGCGTCAGCGATCCAGAGAAAAAGCGCAAATTTATCGGCGGCGAATTCATCAATGTGTTTGAAGAAGAAGCGAAGAAAATCGGCGGCGCCGACTTTTTGGCGCAGGGCACGCTCTACCCCGATGTGATCGAAAGTGTCAGCTTCACTGGCGGGCCAAGCGTGACGATCAAATCGCACCATAATGTTGGCGGCCTTCCCGCGCGCATGAATATGAAACTGGTGGAACCGTTGCGCGAATTGTTCAAGGATGAGGTACGCGCATTGGGCCGAGAGCTGGGCCTCAACGACCAATTTGTTGGCCGCCACCCCTTTCCCGGCCCCGGCCTTGCCATCCGCATCCCCGGCGAAGTCAGCAAGGAACGCTGCGACATATTGCGCAAGGCCGATGCGGTGTATCTCGAAGAAATCCGAAACGCCGGATTATATGACGCGATCTGGCAAGCCTTTGCGGTGTTGCTCCCCGTCCGCACCGTCGGCGTGATGGGCGATGCACGTACTTATGATAGTGTCTGTGCCCTTCGCGCCGTGACCAGCACCGACGGCATGACGGCCGATGTCTACCCCTTCGACGCCGCGTTCCTGACACGGGTGGCAACGCGGATTGTGAATGAGGTGAAGGGGGTTAACAGGGTGGTGTATGACTATACGTCAAAGCCGCCCGGGACGATCGAGTGGGAGTGAGGGCTTGGTTTTTTGACTTCCTTCCGTCAGTAATTTCAAGATGAGCGAATAATCATATCCCTCTTGTTGAATCAACTTGACCAATTTCGCGGAATAAACCTAGTTACGGCTCCATGCCCACTATCATTACCCATGCCATCATTCCCCTTGCCGCTGGTTTGGCGCTTGGACCGGGGCGGGTATCGGGCGGGGTGATTGCGGCTGGAATGGCGCTCGCCATGGTGCCCGATGCCGATGTGGTGGGGTTCAGCTTAGGGATTGAATATGCCGCGCCGCTGGGCCACCGCGGGGCAAGCCATGCATTGTTAAGCGCGGCGGTGGTTGCCGCCATACTCACCTTGTTCATACGGCCCGAACGGTGGCGGCCGGCTTTTGCCTTTTTGTTTTTCAGCATGGCGAGCCACGGCCTGCTCGACATATTCACCAATGGCGGGCAAGGTGTCGCGCTGCTTTGGCCCTTTGATGACAGCCGGATTTTTGCGCCCGTCACCCCGATCCCCGTGTCGCCCATTGGTAAGGATTTCTTTACGATACGCGGCCTGCACACTTTAATCTCGGAAATGGGCTGGGTTTGGTTGCCTGCGCTTCTCATTATGCTTATAGGCCGCGCGACCAATGCAAACGACAGGCAAAAACGATGAGCAAAGAGATTAAATTATATGGTATCCCCAATTGCGATACCGTGAAAAAAGCGCGGACGTGGATGGAAAAAAATGGCGTCAATTATGTTTTCCACGACTATAAAAAATCAGGAATCTCAGAAGAGAAGCTTGAGGAATGGCTGTTGCAGGTTGATATCGATGTTCTGCTCAACAAACGCGGCACGACATTCCGCGCGCTTCCGGACATTATTAAACAGAATATCAATGAAAAAGCGGCAATCAAGCTGATGAAAGATAACCCATCCATGATCAAACGCCCTGTGGTCGAAGGCGGGCCGGACCTGATCGTGGGTTATAATCAGGCCGAATTTTCGGTGCTGAAATAAAATGGTGGGGCGGTGGTTTATCCTGCCGCTTTCCTGGGTCATGCTGTCATGTGGCCCGACATTGCCAGCGGAGGTATCGGCCATGAATGAAACCCCAATCATCATCGCGCACCGTGGGCTTTCGGGGGAATGGCCGGAACATACGTTGGAAGGATACCGCGCAGCGATTGAAGCGGGCGCGGATTTTGTCGAACCCGATCTGGTGCTGACCAAGGATGCTGTGCTCGTCGCGCGGCATGAAAATGAAATTTCCGGAACCACTGATGTTGCGGATCGTCCGGAATTTGCAGACCGCAAAACCAGCAAGACGATAGACGGGGAACAATTTACCGGCTGGTTTACCGAGGATTTTACCTTTGCCGAACTGCAGACATTAAGGGCGAAGGAGCGCCTGCCGCAACTGCGCAGCACGGGCCGCGACGGCCAATATCTGGTCCCCAGTTTCGAAGAGATACTGCAAATGCTGGCCGAGGTGAATAAAGGGCGGGACCGGCCGATCGGTGTCTATCCCGAAACCAAGCATCCTTCTTATTTCACCGCTATCGGCCTGCCGCACGAAGCGCCGCTGTTACAACTGCTTGCCCAATATGGCTATAAAGGCCGCTCCGCGCCTGTCTTCATCCAAAGTTTTGAGGTCGGCAATTTGCAGGCTCTGCGCCGCAAAAGCGACCTGCCGCTGGTTCAGCTGATCGCAGGTGAAGGCGGGCCAGCCGATCAGCCAGACAGGCGCTATACCGATATGATCACCGCGCAGGGATTAAAGGATATTGCCCAATATGCCGATGGCATTGGTCCCGACAAGAATCTGGTTATCGGCCGCAATATGCTGGGCCAATTGCAAAGCCCGACCAGCCTTGTCACCAATGCCCATGCCGCGGGCCTGAAGGTCCATCCCTGGACATTCCGGCGGGAAAATTACTTCTTGCCATTGAACCTAAAAAGGGCGTCGATCCGCGCAAGTCAGGCGATTTGGCCGGTGAGGTAAAAGCCTATCTCGCCGCCGGAGTGGACGGCATTTTCACCGACAACACGCCGGAAGCGGCAGCAGTAATGCACCGCAAATAAGCAAGCCCTAAACCGCCACCCCTCGCCCCACACGGCGCACGGTCAGCGCAAATTGCACGATGGCAAGCGCAATCAGTAAGGCCGCCATGATGAAGGGAGCGCCGGGGAAATATAGCCCCCGGCCATCCGAAAACATTCCAAAAATACCGGTCATCATCAACGGCCCGATAATCGAAGTAATGCCGATAATACTGGCAATTGCGCCTTGTAATTCGCCTTGCGAATCCTCCGCTACCGTGCGGGTCATCATCGCCTGCATCCCGGGAAAGGCCATATTTGCGCCCACCCCGATGAACATGGCGGCAAACATCATCCAGCCATCGGTGGCAAAGGCAAAGATGATATAGGCCGGAATAGCGAGCGTCAGGCCATATAGCCCGGTTTTCACCTCGCCAAAACGGGCAATCACCTTTCCGGTCAACACGCCCTGAACCAAGACAACCAATGTTCCGAACATAGCAACCGAAAGCCCGATGGTCAGCGGCGACCAATTGAACTTCAATATGGTATAATAGGACCAGACCGTCAGCTGCACCTGCATTGCCAGCTGCATCATGAAAATCACGCCCAGAAATCCGATGACCAGCGGCGATTTCATCATCTGGATAATATTGCCCAGCGGGTTGGCACGTTTCATGTCAAAACCGCGCCTTTTGCTTTTGTCCAATGTTTCAGACAGCAGGAAATAGCCCGCCACTGCCCCGCCAAGCGCCATCGCCGCAGCCGCCCAAAATGGCACACGGTCGCCAAAATGTCCCAATATTCCGCCAATCGCCGGGCCCATGACAAACCCCGCCGCGCCGGCCGCACCCATCAGGCCAAACGCTTTGCCGCGCTGATCCGATGGGATTACATCGGCAACGCAGCTATTGGCAGCCGCCCATGTTGCACCCATGATCCCGGATATGATCCGCCCCACAAAAAGCCAGGCGAGCGTCGGCGCCAGAGCCATCAATATATAATCAAAACCCAGCAGCGCGAGCGTGACGAGCATAACCGGGCGGCGGCCATAACGGTCGCTCAGCCCGCCAATCACCGGCGCGAACAGAAATTGCATCATCGCAAAGGCAAACAGGAGCAGCCCGCCAATCTCCGCCGCCCGGTCCACGCTTACGCCTGTCAGCCCCTGTATCAGCGACGGCATGATCGGAACGATCAGGCCCATGCCGCACATATCGACAAAGACGATGAAGGCGACGAAATAGAGCGATTTGAAATGGCGCTCCTGTGCCGGTATTGGCTCCTGTGCCTGCGCCTGTTCCTTGTCAAAGCCGCTCTGTGTCCCTAATCCCTCCATATAGTCTTCCTGTCGCCCAGCGCGGCTGCGATCTGTTCCTTATGCTATTTGAACAAGACTGCACGCCCGCGAAAGTTTACAAAGTTTACACCAAGGAAGCCTTTTATCCCGCCATATTTGACCGAAATTGTAGGATAAATCCAACATTGGGAATGGAGCATATAGGATCCGGTGCAAAAGGATTATCAGCGGTTATTCCTCTTGCCAATGAAATACATCTTCCAATTTTTTATTAAAGACACGGGCGATGCGGAAGGCCACTTCGAGCGACGGCGAATATTTGCCTTGCTCTATCGCGGCGATAGTCTGGCGCGTGACGCCCACCCTGTCCCCCAAATCGCCCTGCGTCATCTCATCAGCCATAAAGCGCAGCAGCTTTATCTGATTATCAAAGGGAATCCGGGCCATTGTTCAATATCCCCTGCGATAATAATATAATTGTGCGCCGACACGGACCAGCTCGGCCAGCACCAATGTGGCCATCAATATATTGACAGACCAGCCAAAAGCCAGGCCATTGATTAAGGCGAAAATATTGGCCCATACCCCAAGAACCAGTGGATAATAGGCCGCATGAGTGCCCTTCAAATGGATGATTTTTTCCCGCTCATCCTCCTTCAAATTGGCTTCTTTGGGAGAACGGATGGCAAAAAAGGCGGTGCCCGCAATCATCGGGATCAGGAAAATGATCGTCACCGGTATCAGCATCCAAACCGAAGTCAGCATCCCTATTTTGCTGTTGGCAACTGCCCATGGATAATGGAGGAAATACCAGCCAAATCCGGCCAGCAAGCTGAGGAAGGCAACCCAGTGAATTTTTCTCGAAATGACATTTTAGCTCCTATGTGTAATTTGATTCGAACTTAATGTTATATATTTTTAACATGGAGTCAAGTTTTACGAACAAATTTCCGCTTCCTGCTTTTGCGGGGATCATTTCCGCGCTAAGCAGCGGCCATGTCTACGACCTCAAAAACGCTCACTTTCGACAAATCCACCAGCCGTGCCAACCCGACACCTTCGCCGATGAAGCGGCTCACCGTTCCGCGCATCCGGCAGCGCAAGGCAGGCGGCGTTACCGATGAACCATTGGTGATGCTGACCGCCTATACGGTCCGCATGGCGCAGCTGCTGGATCCGTATTGCGATATGTTGCTTGTGGGCGATTCGCTGGGCCAGGTGATTTATGGCCTGCCGCATACAGTCGCAGTGACGATGGACATGATGGCGGCGCATGGCGCGGCGGTGGTGCGCGGCTCCTATCATGCCGCTGTCATTGTCGATATGCCCTTTGGCAGCTATGAAGCCTCTCCGCAGCAAGCCTTTGAAAGCGCGGCCCATTTGTTGAAAGAAACCGGCGCGGCGGCGGTGAAGCTGGAAGGTGGCAAGATATTGGCGCCAACGATCGAATTTCTGACCAACAGGGGCATTCCCGTCATGGCCCATGTCGGCCTGACCCCGCAAGCGGTGAATATATTGGGCGGCTACGGCGTGCGCGGCAAAAGCGAGGAAGAAGCCCGGTCCATCGTCGAAGATGCCATTGCGGTGGCCGATGCGGGTGCCTTTGCCATGGTGATTGAAGGCGTGCTGGAACCGATTGCGATTGAAATAACACAGAAAGTCGGTTGCCCGACCATCGGCATTGGCGCATCGGCGCAGTGCGATGGACAGGTTCTGGTCACCGAAGATATGCTGGGCTTGTTTGACCGAACACCCAAATTTGTGAAAAAATTCGGCGATATGGCCGCCTCGGTTGAAGATGCCGTCAAACAATATGCAGACGGCGTGCGCGACCGCAGCTTCCCCAGCCCCGAACAGCTTTATCAGCCAGTAGAGGGCTAAGGTCTGCACCCTTTTGTCCTAGCGAGTTGCAAGCCTAATATCAGGGCTGGTATCGAGCCGTTCCTGCCGCTAAGGAAGCGCAGATATTTTGAATTTTAGGAGGCCCTTTTGGCTTTAACACCGACAAACCCCGGTCCGGTTGCACCGGGAGACGATAAACGCGCCGCCAGTGATGAAGTGTTCCGGCGCGAAGTCGAAGATGCCGTTCGGGCAGGCGATCTCGAAAATTTCTGGAAACGCTATGGCCGCTGGCTTTTGGGCCTTTTGGTTTTGGGCCTCGCGGCATTTGGCGGCTGGATTTTTTACATCAATCACCAAAAGGCCGAAGCGGGCAAGATCGGTGAAGAGTTTATCACCGCGATGGACAATCTGAATCTGAATAATGACGATAAAGCGCGAACCAGCCTTGCCGCGCTTGCGAAAGCCGACCAGCCGGGATACCGGGCCATGGCGCAAATTGTCCTCGCCAATCTGGACGCTGAAAAACAGGATAAGGGCAAAGCCACGGCTGCTTTTGCGAAAATTGCGGGCGATAGCAGCCTGCCGCAGCCGTTCCGCGACCTTGCCCTGATCCGTCAGACCTTGTTGGAATTTGACAAGCTGGAGCCGCAAAAAGTGGTGGACCGGATGAAGCCATTGGCGACACCGGGCAACCCGTGGTTTGGCAGCGCGGGTGAAATGACCGCCATCGCTCATCTGAAAATGGGCAAGGAAAATCTCGCAGGCCCTATTTTCGCCCAGATTGCCAAGCAAGAGGATTTGCCGTCAAGCCTGCGTGATCGGGCAACCGAAATGGCCGGGTCGCTCGGCATCGACGCCGTTCAGCTTGATGAAAAGAAAAAAGCGCCATCAGGTGAGACAGAATAAGCTTCGAAAGGCGGGATTACGTGAAAATTGCATCAAAATTTCTGGTCACATTAACCGCGCTGTCGCTCCTTGGCGGCTGTGCTGGCGGAAAATTATTTGGCGGAGGGGATAAAAAAACCACGCCCACTATCGGCAACCGTGTCGATATTTTGGGCACCGCTGTCGATACAAAGGCCGACCCCGATCTGGCGGGTATAGCCGTGATATTACCAGCAGCCGCACCGAATGCCGATTGGCCGCAACCCAGCGGCAATGCGGCAAAATCACCGGGCCATGTGACGCTGGGTCAAGGGTTGAATCAGCTATGGACCGCTTCGGTTGCAGGCGCCTCCAACCGCGCCCGGTTGGGGGCATCGCCGGTAACATTGAACGGCCGCCTCTTTGTCGTTGATACCGAGGGTAAGGTATCCGCCTTTGACGCGAATAGCGGCGCACGGGCATGGACCACCGCAATCGAAGTGGCCAAAGATGGCCGGACATCGGCCTTTGGCGGCGGGGTAAGCGCGGAAGGCGATTTTGTCTATGCCACCAACGGCGTTGGCGATGTCACCGCAATGAAAGCCGATACCGGCGAGATTGTTTGGAAAAAACGGCCCGCAGGTCCGCTTCGCGGTGCTCCCACCATTTCCAACGGCAATGTCTATGTGATGACACAGGATAATCAGATTTACGCGCTGCGCACGAGCGATGGCCAAAATGAATGGAATGAATCCGGCCCTGTCGGTGTTTCGGGCATTTTCGGCGTGGCCGCTCCTGCCGCTGCGCAAGGCACCGTCATTGCGGGCTATTCCACCGGAGAGCTGGCCGCCTATCGCTATGAAAATGGCCGCAGCCTGTGGAGCGATTCGCTGTCCCGCACCGCCATGTCGACATCGGTATCGACGCTGACCGATATTGACGCCGATCCGGTTATCGACCGCGGCCGCGTCTTTGCGCTGGGTGAAGGCGGGCGTATGGCCTCTTATCAACTGGTCACAGGGCAACGTATCTGGGAAATCAACATTGCCGGTATCACCACCCCGGTCGTTTCGGGCGAATGGGTGTTTGCGCTGACCAGCGATGCCAAATTGCTGTGTATCCAACGGGCGAGCGGAAAGATACGCTGGCTGGCGCAGCTTCCCCGCTACCGCAAAGAAGAAAAGAAAACAGGCCCCATCACCTGGCGCGGCCCGGTATTGGCGGGCGGGCGTTTGATCGTCGCCAATTCGCAGGGTCAAGTCTGGTCAGTCAACACCGATGAAGGCGCGGCCAATCAGGTTTTCGAATTGAAAGACCCGGTTTCGGTATCGCCGGTGGTTGCCAATGAAACCTTATATATTCTTGACGATAGCGGCAAGATTTCGGCCTTCCGCTGATCAAGACAAGAAACCAGAGAACAGAAACAAGGAAATGTAATGCCATGCTGCCGACGGTAGCCATTATCGGTCGGCCCAATGTCGGCAAATCAACCTTGTTCAACCGTCTGGTTGGCAAAAAACTGGCGCTTGTCGATGATATGCCAGGCGTCACCCGCGACCGGCGCGAAGGCGAAGGCCGCCTGTTCGATCTGGAATTCAAGGTGATTGACACCGCAGGCTATGAGGATGAAGATCCCCAAAGCCTGCCCGGGCGGATGCGGATGCAAACCGAACGCGCGGTGACAGAGGCGCAGGCGGTGCTGTTCCTGATCGATGGCCGCGCCGGGGTCAATCCGCTGGATGAGGAAATTGCTCGCTGGCTGCGCGGCAGCGACACGCCCGTTATCCTTACCGTTAACAAAGCGGAGGGCAAGCAGGCCGATGACGGCATATTGGAGAGTTATGCGCTTGGTTTTGGCGAACCCATAGCGATCAGCGCCGAACATGGCGAAGGCATGGCTGACCTGTTTCAAGCCTTATTACCGCATATTGACGGCGGCAAATTCGACGTGGCCGATCCCGATGCCGCCGATGCGATATTGAAACTCGCCATTGTCGGACGGCCCAATGCCGGTAAATCGACGTTGATCAACAAGCTGCTGGGTGAAAACCGCCTGATCACCGGGCCAGAGGCAGGGATTACCCGCGACAGCATTGCGGTCGATTGGATATGGCATGATCCCGATCCCAAAGCCGCAGAGCCGGATGAGGACGGCAATGTCCCGCCCGTGCTGTCCGAAAGGCGCGTGCGCCTGATCGACACCGCCGGGATGCGCAAACGGGCAAAGGTTCAGGACAAGCTGGAAAAATTGTCGGTCGCAGATGCCCGTCATGCCGTTGATTTTGCCGAGGTCGTCGTGCTGTTGCTTGATGCCACCAAGGGGCTGGAGGCGCAGGATCTGAAAATCGCCGATCATGTGATTAAAGAGGGCCGGGCGCTGATCATCGCGATCAACAAATGGGATGTCGCGCAAAATGGCAGCTCGCTGTTTCAGGGGATTCGCGCCGCGTTAAATGACGGCCTGTCACAATTGAAAGGCGTGCCGATGATCGCGGTATCGGCCTTTACCGGCAAGGGGTTGGACCAAATGATTGCCGCCGCCTTTGACGCGCGGGAGGCATGGACAAGACGGGTATCCACAGGCGTGCTGAACCGATGGTTCGAAGCCGCGATTGCCGCTAACCCGCCGCCTGCTCCGGGCGGTAAGAGGATCAAATTGCGCTATATGACACAGGCGAATAACCGCCCGCCCGCCTTTGTCATTTTTGGCAGCCGGGTCGATCAACTGCCCGACAGCTATGTCCGCTATCTGCTCAATGGTATCCGCCGCGACCTTGATTTTGGCGCGGTGCCGGTGCGGATCAATTTGCGGGCGCGCAGCAACCCGTTTGCGAAAGATTAAATCTCTATTTACCTATTTGCGCTACGCATTTTGGCTGAGTTGGGGATGTCCCCACGCAAAGGAGCGTAGCGCCAATGTCGACCCCGATGGCCGATGACCTGATCAACTGGAAGGCTTTTGCCGAAACCCGCACTTTGATGGGTGCCGGATTTGTGCGCATTTTGGGCTATTTCCGGGAAGATGGCATGAAATCGCTCGCCGCGATTGAAGAGGCGATGCGCCTCAAGGATTCGGCCAAACTGGTTATGCCTGCCCATACTTTGAAGGGCGAATCATGGCAATTTGGCGCAGAAAAACTGGGCAGCCTTGCCGAAGAGGTGGAAATCACCGCCCGCCATTATGTCGAAATCCGGCAGGATCCGTCCGATCTGGTCGAAAAAGTCGCGGCCATGCGCCCGACATTCGAAGCGACATTGTCGGCATTGGAGGCCGAAGTCAGCCCGCTTGTCGAACGCAAACCCGCTGCTTTCGGACAAAGAAACGCCTTTGGTTCGCGCGGTTTCGGCCGCGGCTAAACAAATTAAACCAAAGCTTTATTTTCCAAAAGCGTTTCCCGACAACCCAATTTGATTTTCCGCCGCGCTATGCAATAAGCGGGGTATGATCGACATCCCATCACCCCATGCCGCAGCGGCGCTGATATTGACGGTGCTGGTATTTTATGGATTTGCAAGCGGCAAAGCGCGGATTGAGATCATCTCGCTGCTCACCATCGGTGTCATCGCGCTGGGCCTTTATTTTGCCCCGCTGCCCGGAACCCAGCCAAAGGATGGGCTGGTGCTGGCCTTTGAAGGTTTTGGCCACCCTGCCCTGATTACCATTTGTGCGCTGATGATCATGGGACGCGGGCTGGTGGTGACAGGGGCGCTGGATCCGGCGGCGCGTGCCTTGCGCACCGTTTGGCGGATCAATACGCATTTGGGGTTGCTGGTCACGTTAATCATGGCCTTTTGCGCCAGCATGATCATCAATGACACACCGGTGCTGGTGCTGTTGCTCCCGATCATGGTGCAATTGGCATCACAAGGCGCAATGCCCGCATCCAAAACGCTGATCCCTGTTAACGCCGCGATATTGATTGGCGGCATGGCAACCACCATCGGCACATCCACCAATTTGTTGGTCGTGTCGATCGCCAATGACCTGGGTATGCGGCAGATCAGCGTGTTTCATTATAGCGATATTGTGTTGATGGCGGCGCTGATTGCCCTGCCCTATATCTGGCTGATCATGCCCCGTTTGCTGCCCGATAACAGCAAGGAATCCGGCCATTATTACCGTAAATATTATGCCACATTGCGGCTTGGCCCCGGCTCCGCCATATTCACCAAGGATAAAGAGGCGCTGGAGGCGCTGCTGCCTGCTGATGTCCAGATAGACCGCAAGACCCGCTATCCGCTGCTGCCTGGCGGGCGGCTGCGTATCCGGGGAACGCAGGATGGGATTGAAGAAGCCATGCGCCTGTTCGGCGCCACCGCGGTGCCCGCATGGCTTGACGATCAATTGCGCTTTGACGCCGGCCATATTGGCGAAGATATCACCATCGCCGAAATGGCTGTGGGCACCGACAGCCGCCTGATCGGCCGGACATTGCAAACGGCGGGGTTAAGAGATGTCGGCGTCATGGGCGTGGATCAGGCCCGCAAATTTACCCGCGACAACCGCCCGCGCAATGCCGAGGCGGAACTGCGCGAAGGCGATGTCCTGCTGATCATGGGCACGGCGCAAAATTTGCAGGATTTTGCCCGCAATGAAGGGATGCTGGTGCTCGAAGGCGCAAAGGAGCTGCCCCGGTCGAACAAGGCGACATTGGCGCTGGTCATCATGTTCGGCGCGGTTGGGCTTGCCAGCGCCGGGTTTCTGCCCATTGCGATTTCGGCATTGGGCGGGGCGGTGTTGATGTTCGTTACCGGATGCGTCAAATTTGAACGGGTTGGCCGCGCCTTATCGGCCAAGGTCATCGTCCTTGTCGCCGCCAGCCTGGCGATCGGGAAAATTGTTTTGGTCAGCGGCGCGGCCGAATGGATGGGGGCGCTGCTGGCGCTTGGCCTGCAATATCTGCCTGCTGCGGGTGTGCTCGCCGCGATCATGCTGTTTGTGACGATATTGACCAATTTCGCCTCCAACGCCACCGCCGCCGCCGTGGGCACCCCCATCGCCTTCAGCCTGGCGACGCAGCTGGGCCTGCCGGTCGAACCTATGGTGCTGGCCGTATTGTTCGGCTGCAACCTATGCTATGCAACGCCGGTGGCTTATCAAACCAATATGCTGATCATGGCGGAGGGCGAATATCAATTTAAGGATTATATCCGCACAGGCGTGCCGCTGGTCGCAATCATGATCGTCACCCTGTCCACCTTGCTGGTGCTAAAATACGAGATATAGCGGCGGGCGGCGGACTGCGATTTAATCGGGTAAAAAGCCCAGTTCATACACCATCGGGCGCAGCTTGGCCGTCAAAGCGTTATATGCCGCCTTGAACGGATCGAAATCGGTCAGTTCGGTATCGCCATAAGCTTCCAGCGCACGGCGGATTTGGTACCAGCCTGCATCCGCACGGCCGAGTTTATATTCATCGCGGATTTTGCGCGGGAAGCTGGTTGCATGGAACCGCATCCATAGTTTGCGGCCTTCATCGAGCACCCCCTGCGCCTCTGCGGAGAACACCATGCCCGCCATGTGGCGGACCATGAAGTCGCTCTCAAACTTGCCCTTCGCGCCGACCTCGCCTTCGGTGAAGGGGATGAAATGATTGACAAGGCTCCAGTCACGATCATTCCAGTGCAACCCATCTGCCCCAGCGGTCAGGTTGCTGCCATTGAACAGCATCCAGACAAGGCAATCGGATTTGAACGTCCTTCACCAAACTGTTGAAGCTATTAATTTTTGATTAACCATGTTGACTTCATTTTTACTAATTGGTAAAGATATGAACCAATTTGAAAAACCGGGAGAATTCACATGGCTACCATTCGCACAAACTCTGCCGCTCTCGCTAGGATCGCACGGGGGCCTGCATCATGACTCCATTCGGCAAAGAGCTTAGACGCATACGTCTCGACTTAGAAATTCTCGCAGGAGAAATGGCAAAATCGCTGGGCGTTAGCTCAAGCTACCTCAGTCAAATTGAATTTGGCAAAAACCAATACCGGACGGCTTTGTTGATAAAATTTGCCGTGTTTATGCGCTGCTGCCTGAAAAGGCGATTCCACTCCATCAGCAAGCGGCACTCTCAATGCAGGAATACCGTATTCGGTTAGCCGAAGGTGCAACTGATGATGACCGTGTATTGGCCAATGAGATAGCGATGGAGTTCGCTCGCCTAACACCAGATGCAAAAGCAAAAATTTCTCGCGTCATTAAGGGAGGGCGCAATGTCTAGGCATCCAATTGTTGTCAGTCCACGTAGCCGGAAGAGCATAGAGAGTATCGCCCTTAGCCTTCGCAGAGCATTTGGAGTGCAAGATACGCAGGCGGTAGATATGCTCTACTTAGTAGAGTTGGGCCTACCAACCTTCCTGCCAGATTTTGAATATGAAATAGTCGCTGATGGAGAGTTAGGGGACGCCGAAGCAACAACCTCAATGACCAAACAGCTCATCCGGATAAGCCAATCTTGCTATGAGGACGCGCTTAAGGGCGTGTCGCGCTACGCTTTTACTTTGGCCCACGAAGTGGGCCACTTATTTTTGCATACTGGGCGTACCGTGGCGCTTGCTAGGGGGCCACAAAACAAGGCTTACCTTAATCCAGAATGGCAAGCAGACGTTTTCGCTGCCGCATTTTTAATGCCCGAAGAAGGTGTTAAGCTTTGTAGGTCGGTTGAGGAAATCGCAAGTAAGTTCGGAGTTAGCAAGCAGGCAGCCAGCATAAGAGCGGAAAATCTCAACATGCGATTGCCGGACTTGCTAATAAGAAAGGGGCACAGACCAATGGCCCGCACCCCTTGAATTTGTCCTGTTCAGAACCGTGTCCCCTGAATAGGTGCGCGATCCCAACACATGACGTAGCAGTAGTGCGTTAGCACACGTGAGTCGGGACGTAAAGATCATCGGGGCACCAAGCATGGAGGATAGCCATGACAGCTACCCCAATTCCGCTTGGCAAGAAGGAAATCTTCGTCAAGTGGATCACCCGTAATGGGCGCCGTGTCTACGCAAGCCAGTATGGTTTGCAGGCGTTTCGCATCATTGTTGACGCCTAAAAACGTCACTAAATATCAAGAATATGGCCGCTGTGGATAACTGTGGCGGCCATTTTTTTGTGCAATGGCTCTTTAAGAAATTCGTTATATTGATATAAGTTGAAATAATATCGAAACAACCGCGCAGGCAGGTTTGTCATCGCCTCGTTCTGGCCATCATGCATGATGTCGGCAAAAAACAGCACGGCATAATCCGCCTCGTTCCTGACCCCCAATTCGGACCCAACCATATCGACCCAGCGGTCAAACACCTGACGCAAATTATCGGGCGTAATCGGCGTGCGGATGATGCGGCGTTCCTTGATCGCATCCTTCACCGCCTTTATAAATGCCGCCTCGTCATGTTCGATTTCATATTCGACGATATGCGTTTGCACATAAGGGGCGATTTGGGCGGCAAACTCCTTGCCCGCGCCCGACCCTTTTTTGGGCCAGACGATGGCTTTATCGTCTAGCAAGGGGAGCGCCTTTTCCGTCGGCATGATCGCCGCCTTTTCCCGGTCGATCACCGCCAGAAACGCCGGGATTGCCTCCCCGCGTTTGTGCGCCGCACGGACATAGACCAGCAATTGCCCGAACATGATAATCGGCGGTGTCGGCGCGTCCTTTGCCTCGAACCAGATTTCCTCGGTCTGGATATCGACCAGCCCCTTGAAATAGGATTTCAGGCCGAGCGCCGCAATATAGGCGTCTTTAACGTCTTCCTCGGTTTTTGCTTTTTTAAGACCGGATAATAAACTCATCCAGCACTCCTGCCGCCAGATCGTTTATCTTTCAAGGAAAATGGTGCCCAGAAGGGACTCGAACCTCCACGCCCTTGCGAGCGCCAGCACCTGAAGCTGGTGCGTCTACCAATTCCGCCAGCTCTATCGCGTTCGCGGTCGTCTTGGCCCAATTGCCAATCTTACCCGCTTTTGCGACATCGCCCAGATAGGGCACGATTCCCGCAGCTGAAATAAGGCTGCACTGTGTATTGACACGCTTTTATGGCAAAGATGCGTATTCGGTCCAATCGATTTCTGGGAATATAATTTTTGCACTCCCTAACTTTAGAATTAAAAATTCAGCCGCATCTATATCGTAATCAAAACGTGCAAAATCTCGGGTCTTACCGCGATCATTAGAGCCAACAATCCATATTCCATTTTCTTCACGAATGGAGTAGCTATCATCTTTGTATTCATCACCGATTGTATAGTGATTTGGGTCAAGTCCCAATTCTCTAAACTTTTTATCTATTAAACTATATATAGATTTTGTGCTTGGCATGACGATTTCAATCAATCTTTCTAATAAACCCACGCTTTATTAAAATGTCTGTTTCAATGGTACTCATATGCTGCATACCACCGCCTGATTCACCAAACCAAGATGTAGCTCTACCACTTGAAACGTCAAACGGTTTTACCACTTCATATTTTGTGAATGGTCTCGTGTCTGTTCCAGGAGGCAAAGCTCGTGAGCCATAGCTGCTGCCTGCCGGAGAGAAAAAGTTTCCAGTATCATTAAATTTGCCTTTTTGGTCTACCCATCCACCATAGCGATCAATCTTGGATGGCGGCTTTAAAGCGGCTTGCGTGATGGCACCTTCAAAGCCATTATTTGGCGGATAAATCCACTTGCCATCGGTGCTTTTCCAGCCCGCATCTTTCGCAAGCACTCGTGCCTCATCCATGCTGAGTTTGCCCGCTTTGTAAAGCTCATCCAGCGAGCCGGTGTTGAGCGGCAAATCCCCTAATATCTTCCTTGCCCGCGACAACAGAACATCATCAACCTTCTTCGCCGCTGCGCCAAACATCTCATCCAGCTGGCCCTTCATCTTGGTCAGTGCGGCCTTGGCATCGGCGGGGAGTGCATCGATCATGCCCTGCGGGATTTTATTCACCAGGTCGCTGATTTCACGCAGCACTGGCTCCAGCTTTTTCGCCATGGCGGGGTTCTTTGCCGCCAGCTCGATCGCGTTCGCTACCGTCTTGGCCCAATTGCCAATCTTACCCGCTTTTGCGACATCGCCAAGATAGGGCACGATTCCCGCAGCTGAAATAAGGCCGTCAACAAGGTTGCCGCCAGCAGCTTTCCATTCGCCCGAAAAGGCATTGCTGATGCCGCGGCCCAACGAGATGACCGCGTTCGATCCATCGGCAATTCCGGTCGGATCGACAATGCCCGCCAAATCGAGTGTCATTTGGAGTAGGTCTGTCACCATCGTCGCATTGATGCCGCTGCCTTCAGCAGCTTCTGCCGCCGCCTTTGCCTCAGCCGCCAGGACGGCCTTGTATTCCGCCTGCTGATCCAGCCGAAACCCTCGTTTCAGCATATCATTTATGCCGGTTTGAATGGCGGGGCCGTCAAAGGTTTTGGCATTGCCATCGCCGAACATCTTATCAAGCCTAGCATAATGCGCTTTGTCGTCGGCAGCGGTGTAAATATATCTTCCGGTCGCCGCTTTGCCGAGTTTAATATGCGCAGTGCCGTTAAAATATTCCGTTATAGTAGGCGCATCGCGAGAGATACGCAGCGCCTTGTCGCCAGTCCCCAAATTGTACGATGCGGTCATCAGCTTTGTGGTTCCCGCAGGGCCAAGCTCTAATTTGATGGCTGCTTCTACCTCAGCGCCTAAGGCGGGGTTATTAGAAATCTGCTGGTCAATATCGCGCAGTAACTCACCATAATTTATCCCGCTGCGCGCAGAGCGGTTATCGGCAATTAACTGCTTGGCAATTGCCACTGGGTCTGCCGGCAATTGCTCTAGGGTCGCTATGGGTTGCGCTGCGCCTGTTGGAGAGATGCCATTTGCCATGTACGAATCGCCTTTTTTGAAATTCGCACTCTAAATATGCTTGTTTTTTATGCCTGAACATCAACGAATCGTTTAGTGTCCTGAGCTTAGGATGGGGACCCATATATTTTATCATCACAATGGCGATCCCGCTTCTGGAGGCTGCACGGCCAACCAAACGCTTGCTTGCCGATAAGGCCTATACTGCAGAAAGCTTGCGGCAATGGCTGGCCAAAGCGTTCCATAGTGGAGCCTATTCTCTTTGTTTTGACAGTCCGGGATCAAACCGCGCATCAAAGGCTGAAGCGACATGGCGCGCATAGGGAAGCGCGTTTGGGGCCATCGTTAGCCGATCCCCGTCAATTTGGACGAGGCCCAGGCTGGTAAGCGGTTCAAGCCTTGAACGGACTTGGGCCAAGGCCGTCATTTCTCCGCAGTCTACTTCTCCGTGACACAATATCCCTTCGATGATCTTTGCGCGAGCGCGATCATCGGATGCACGCATAGTTCCGCGAGTCCCCGCCAGATGTCCGCTGGCACACAAAGCTCGATACGCGCCCGCCTTTTTTTCATTTTGGATGATCCGGTCGGGGAAGATGCTTATTGCGCTTGCACCGATGCCAATAATCACTTCGCTGCTATCATCGGTAAAGCCTTGAAAATTGCGGTGTAGCTCTCCCTTTTTATGGGCGATCGCTAGGCTGTCATCAGGCTTGGCAAAATGGTCAAAGCCTATGGGTTGATATCCGGCGGTGACCAACCGTTCAAAACCGTGCGCGGCAAGCTCGAAACGCTGGTGCGCATCGGGCAATGACGTTGAATCGATCCGCCTTTGACGCGCGAACATTTCGGGTAAATGCGCATATCCGAAAGCGCAATCCGTTCTGGCTGCATATGCAGAACATGCTCCAATGTCTGGTCAAGCTTTTCCACCGTCTGCATTGGCAGGCCAAACATCAGATCAAAATTGATTGAGCAGATGCCACGCGCTCTTAGCGCTGCCACACAGGTCTCGATCATCTCGACCGGCTGAATTCGGCCAATAGCTGCCTGAATTCCAGCATCGAAGCTTTGCACACCAAAGCTGACACGTGATACGCGGGCGATCGACAATGTCATCGCCCATTCCAAGGTAAAAGCGCGAGGGTCAATTTCAACTGAAATTTCCGTGTCGCCTCCTGCAAAAACGGTCATCAACCGGTCGACCAATCGAACAAAAGCGACAGGTTCGATTGCGTTGGGGCTGCCACCGCCAAAGGCTATTTTTGCCACCTTTCCCCGCCCGCCCAGTAATTTAGCAACAAGCGCAATTTCAGCTTCGAGTGCGTCGAGATAAGCGCGAAGCCGCTGCGCTTTTCCCGCAAACCCCGTGTTACAACCGCAATACCAACAGATCGACTGGCAATAGGGTATATGGACGTAAAGCGAAATCGGGGTGCCGGCAGAAACAGTATCAAATGCTGCTATTTGTGCGGCAGCCGCAACATCGGAAGTAAAGGCAGTGGCGGGAGGATAGCTTGTATAGCGAGGCACGTTCTGCGCCAACAGGTCCGGATGATAAGGCCACATAAGCTTAGGCGGTACGCTAATCTGATAGGAAGACATTGACCTCGATCAAACAAGTCTTTGCCTGAAGTCAAAAAAATCTGTTTTGAATCATGCCATCGCCCCATATCAATATTTCGGTTGGCAGAAGGAGGCAGTTATGAACGCCAATGCCGGAAATGCGGGTCGGTTACT
Organism: Sphingomonadales bacterium; assembly: GCA_012032285.1. GTDB lineage: Bacteria > Pseudomonadota > Alphaproteobacteria > Sphingomonadales > Sphingomonadaceae > Sphingorhabdus_B. Next base: position 40,784 of record JAAURJ010000003.1, on the reverse strand, counting down.
TCGGATCTTTGGCAGGATCATGCCCGCTTTCCCAATCGAGGAAGTTCGCGTCAGCAACAATCAGGAAGCAGGTCATTGGACTTTTTGCGCCTGTCATTCGCAGCGTGGCAGCCCTTGCGGCAACAGTCATGTGGTTGTTGCTCAATAGGATCTGGCGGTAGATCGATTTTCACCGAAGGCCCGCCCAAACATGTTGGCACCATCAGGCTGCGCCCTTGTACCGGCGGCGTTGGCAGCGCGATGACAATTATGGCGCATATCGCCGCTATGCTGTGCGGCCTAATCATCGAACTTGTTTTCATCATCGATCAGGATGCGCAGCGCCGCACCATCCAAATCGTCAAACTGCCCGTTTTTCAAGGACCAGAAAAACGCGGCCAAGCCCATCAGACCCAACCCCAATGCGACGGGAATGAGGAAGGCAATGCCTGTCATTGCGCCGCACTTTTCAGGCGAAGAGCGTTGGCGACCACGATGATCGACGAGCCTGACATAGCGAGCGCAGCGATAAGCGGGGTGACCAGCCCCATAACGGCTAAAGGCACGGCGATAACATTATAGCCGATGGCGAGCGCAAAATTCTGCCGGACAATCGCCTGTGTCTTTCTGGCTGCTCGTATTGCTATCGCGACCGGTGCCAGACCATCGCCGAGAAACACTGCGTCTGCGGCACTTTGCCCGGCATCACTAGCAGATGCGGGTGCGAGCGAGGCATGGCCTGCGGCGAGCGCCGGTCCATCATTCAGGCCGTCGCCTACCATCAAAACTCTGTGCCCTGCCGCGGTTAGCCGCGCAATCATATCAAGCTTGTCCTGCGGCTGCATACAAGTTTGGGCGGTTATGCCAAGCATGGCTGCAACAGGCTTCACCGCGTCTGTACGGTCGCCGGATACGATGCTGCTTTCTATTCCTGCAGTCTGCAGATCCTTCAAAACTGTAGAAGCATCAGGGCGAAGGCCATCTTCGAAAGTCAGAATAATCGGCGGCGTATCGCCGCGCCGAAATTGTGCGGCAAGCGATGCACCAGCGGTCCCCATGTCGGGGCGTTGCAAACAGACCCTTTCTGAATGATGCAATGCCTCAATCCCCTGACCGGCAATTTCCTGAATATGGTGCAACTGTGGGGCAACGACGCCCTCGGCTTCGAGTGCGCGGCGGATCGCCTGGCTCAAAGGATGTCGGCTACCCCGTGAAAGCGCGAGTGCCAGCGGCCGGTCGGCAATGGGCAAGACAGCCAAGTTAACCAGTTCTGGCCGCCCCAAAGTCAGCGTACCTGTCTTGTCAAACAGCGCACGATCAACCTCGGCCAGCCGCTCCAGCGCGGAACCGTCCTTCACCAATATGCCTTTTTTCATTAGCGCACCTGCGCTCACAATCTGGGCAGCCGGAATAGCAAGTCCCAAAGCGCAAGGACACGTAATGATCAGCACGGCAACCGCGATCAGCAAGGATTGATGCCATCCCGCACCCGCCAGCATCCAACCGCCAAAGCTAAGCAACGCAAGCGTGTGGACTGCCGGCGCATAATAGCGCGCGGCACGATCAGCGATCCGGATATAGCGGGATTTTGATTGACCAGCATCCTCCATCAGCCGCGCAATGTCCGCCAATACCGTTGCTGCGCCGGCGGCGGTAATCCGTACTTCGACCGGCGCGTCGATATTCAGCGTTCCGGCGTGCACCATATCACCGGCTGAAACCAACACCGGGTTCGACTCTCCAGTCAACAGGCTGAGGTCGAAATGTGTACGCCCGTTCAGGATAACGCCATCGGCAGCCATCCGCTCCCCTGCTGCGACGAGCATCACCATGCCGATCTTTAGCGCATCGGTGTCGATCCAGTTGGAGCTTCCATCCCCGGCAAGGACGAGTGCACCTGCGGCCTTATGCTTCAAAAGCGCAGTCACTCCGTCACGTGCACGATCACGCATGACACTGTCGAGCCAGCGCCCGGTAAGCAGGAAAAACAGCAACATCACCGCGCCGTCAAAATAGGCGTGCGCTCCGCCCACAAATGTCTCAAACAGCGAAAGTGCGGTTGCCAGCACAACGCCAATCGAAATCGGCACATCCATATTGGTGCGCCGGTTCTTCAGCGCCCCCCAAGCCGAGCGGAAAAACGGACGTCCCGAATAGGCTACTGTCGGCAACGCGATTAGCGCAGACAGCCAGTGAAAAAGATCTTTCGTTCCACCCTCTGCGCCCGACCAGACCGAAACCGACAGCAGCATGATATTCATCATCGCAAAGCCGGCAACGGCCACTGCCTTTAACAGTTCGTGGCTGCTGTTGTCGTTCATTTTTGTCAGTTCTTCGCTGAGCGGCTGCGATTCAAACCCCAGAGCAGCGAAGGCGCGCTGCAGGTCTGGAATGCGTGTTTCGGGCACATGACTAATTGCAACGCGCTTTGCAGTGAAATTGACCCGCGCGGCGACGATACCCGGAGACTGCAATAAGCCATGCTCCAGCTTTGAAATGCACCCGGCGCAACGTATTCCAGGAACCGCGAACACCGTTTCAGGCAAAGCCGTTACAGACGAGCGAGTAGCGGGAGCGTTCATGCGATGTCAGCTACCGCCCGATAATGTGCGCCCGCCCGGTTAACCTGTATATACAGTAACCAGCGCCCGCTGGGTAACGGCTCGCTCGAAACTTGAATGCCATTTCCTTGGTCTGTGAACCGCAGGGTGCGTTGTGGTGCACGGCCCAATGGATGTTGCGCCGTCGCGGAGGCCATGAAACCGGTGCTATTATTGCCCTGCGCACTGATCACGAGGCGGACCTTGCCATCAACTAGCCTCGTCGCCTCTACCTTCCAACCGAGCTTTGCCTGCCTGTCGCTCTCCGCTAGCCAGCCATTATATTGCTGGCTGGCAACATAGCTGTTGTCGACGACGGTGCCCCCAAAGGTGCCAATGGCGACTTTGGCCATATATATATTGACGGAAATAACTATGCCGAAAAATCCGATCAAAATGGCTGCCATATGATAGCCGGTAAATGGTTTGTTGGCTTTTACGGTCATTGTCCTGTCTCCGGTCGTTCAAAACGAACACTGTCGCTGTCGCCCTTTTCATTACCCGTCAAAGCGATCGCTTCGATTTCAAAGTCAGTGCGGGCATCCCCGTTTGCAGGAGCCGCGACAAATAGCCGCACTTTCTGGACACTGTCAGGGGCGACAGTAACTTTAACCCGCTGCTTGGCTGTTTCACGCGAACCAGTCGACGACCAAGCAACAGCGCCGGGCAGCCCTTTGACAACCAGCTCAACTTCGCGCGGGCGGGTTTCCATATTGCGCACCTTCACGGTGTAATTGTTGCGGATCGAACCGTCCGACAATTGCACGTAAAGCGGGTTGCGATCATGCTGGACGGTCAGATCGAGCCGCGTGCGCTGCCCCAAAGTGAAGAGCATAGCGATGCCGATGGCGCACCAAATGCCAAAATACACCAACGTGCGCGTGCGAAAAAGTGTGTTAAGCGCGGGATGGGCGGTGCCACCAGCTTTTTCAATCGCGACATCGTCCAGCGTCAAATAATCGATGAGACCGCGGGGGCGGCCAATCTGGTTCATCACGCTGTCGCACGCATCGATGCACAATGCGCAAGTGATACAGCCGATTTGCGGCCCTTCACGAATGTCGATGCCGGTTGGGCAAACGGCGACGCATTGGTTGCAGTCAATGCAATCGCCAATGGAGCCGGGCTGGGCCTCCGCTTTTTTAACCGAACCTCGCGGTTCGCCGCGCCAGTCGCGATAGGTAACAATCAGCGATTTTTCGTCCATCATTGCTGTCTGAATGCGCGGCCACGGGCACATATAGACACAGACTTGTTCGCGCATGAAACCGCCAAAGATGAAAGTAGTGGCCGTCAAAATGCCGACTGTCGCATAGGCCACGGCCCCTGCGTGTCCGGTCCAGAAATCGACCGTCAACGTCGGCGCGTCGGCAAAATACATGATCCATGCGCCGCCGGTCCAAAAAGCGATGAATAGGTAAACCGACCATTTGCTGAGGCGCTTGAAAATCTTCTGCGGCCCCCATGGCGCATTTTGCAGTTTGGTTTGGGCGTTGCGATCACCGTCGAAAAATCGGTCGATATGCTGAAACAGGTCGGTCCAGACAGTCTGAGGACAGGCATAGCCACACCAAGCCCGCCCAACAGCGCTGGTGACGAGAAACAAACCTATGCCTGCCATAACCAGCATTCCGGCGACATAATAAAATTCGTGCGGCCAAATTTCGATGTCAAACATATAAAAGCGGCGGTTGGCTAAATCGATCAGCACGGCTTGGTTTGGGGCAAATTGCCCCCTGTCCCATCGGAGCCAAGGTGTCACATAATAGATGAGCAGCGCGACCGCCATGATCGCCCATTTGGAACGGCGGAAAAAGCCGTCAACCGCTTTGGGATAAACGCCCTTGCGCTTTTCATAGAGCGCCTTGTCTACCCCAAGGAGTTCATCAAGGTTGGCCATTGGTTGCCTTTGTTGTCGGCGCGGCTGGGGTGGCCTCGCCGCCTCCTAGCGAATGCACATAGGCAGCGAGCATCTTTATCGTTGCCGGATCAAGCTTGTCGTTCCAGCGGGGCATCACACCTTGGCGGCTGTTAAGCACCGTTTGTGTGATTGAGGCCGTGTCGCCTCCGTAAAGCCAGATATTGTCAGACAGGTTCGGTGCGCCGAATTCGCGCAGTCCCTTTCCTTCCATTCCATGGCACGAGGCGCAATTGGTTGCGAACAGCTCTTTACCTTTCGCATTGGGCTTGGCTTTGCCCGAAAACGACTGGACATGCGCAACGACCTGAGAAATTTCAACAGGGCTTAGGATGCCATCGAAGGCGGGCATAGCGGATACGCGTGTTTCCGGGTGGTCGGGGTTTCGGATGCCATGCGTCAGCGTGTAATGGATCGATGCCATATCGCCTCCCCACAACCAGTCGTCGTCATTCAGGTTTGGATAGCCTGCCGATCCCATCGCGCCGGATCCATGACATTGGACGCAATGCACCTTGAAGGCCGCAGCTCCACCCGCGACTGCTCCCTGATAGAGCTTTTGGTCAGCCAACAATTGCTCAACCGGAATGGCAGCGAGAGAATTAATCAGCGGCGCGCGTTTAACATCGGCAGCTTTCATTTCGGCCGCAAGCTGGCCACGGCTTGTCCAGCCAAGCATCCCCTCTGTCGCACTGTTGAGCAGCGGCCAGGCAGGATACATGATGACATAGGCTAGCGCCCAGATGATAGTCAGGTACAAGGTGTATAGCCACCAGCGCGGCATTGGCGTGTCTAGCTCTTCAATCCCATCCCACTCATGGCCGACAAACGGCGTGCCGGTGGGTTGATCGATGCGTTGGTTTGAATCAGTGGGTTTCTTTGCCATTGTCATCTTCCTTGAAGATCATGTTCGCCGCGTCATCATGGGCGCGGCTTGCGCCTTTGCGAAATGTCCAACCGACAAGACCCAGAAAAAGAATCAAGGTGAACAGCAACCCCCAGCTGTCGGCAAGATGGCGTGCGGTTTCATAGGTCATCGCGGCATCTCCGCGTTGCGAACCTGTTGCGCAGCGGCCTTTTTGTGATCCACCAAAGTGCCCAGCATTTGTAAATAGGCGACCAGAGCATCCATTTCCGTGACGCGCATCGGATCGCCGTCAAAATCGCGGACTTGAACCTTTGTGTAGCGCTTCTTCAACGCCGCACTGTCTGCTTCGGGATCTGCCTGCGCGAACAAATCCTCATTGGCCTTAGCAATGGCTTCCTTGCTGTAAGGCACGCCAACCCGGCTCAATGCGGTCAGATGTCTGGTCATATCACCTGCATCCAATTCGCGTTCGGCAAGGAAGGCGTATGGAGGCATGATCGATTCGGGAACAACAGCACGAGGATCTTTCAAATGCGCGCGGTGCCATTCATCCGAATAGCGTCCGCCGACCCGCGCCAAATCGGGTCCGGTCCGTTTCGAGCCCCATTGAAACGGGTGGTCATACATGCTTTCCGCAGCAAGGCTATATTGGCCATAGCGCTCAACCTCGTCTCGGAAAGGGCGGACCATCTGACTGTGGCAGACATAACAGCCTTCGCGCATATAAATATTGCGGCCAGCCTGTTCTAGCGGGGTATAGGGACGCATTCCCTCGACCTTTTCAATCGTTGAATCGATCCAGAATAATGGCGCTATCTGCACCAGCCCGCCAATCGCGACAGTGACCAATGCAAACAGGCCGAGCAGTGCGACATTTCTTTCAAGCTTACTATGTTCGATGATACCGAATGGCATTTTTTGTCTCCTTATTCGGCAGGCACAGCAACCGCCGGACGGTCCGCTACAGGATTAAAGGGTGTCTCTGTCATCGCCGCTTCTTGACGAAGCGGGTCACCAGCGATGGTCTTCCAAAGATTGATCGTCATCACCACAGCGCCTGCCAAGTATAGCAAGCCGCCAAAGGCACGGATCAGATACATCGGGAACATCGCGTCGACCGTTTCGACGAAGGAATAGACAAGATAGCCATCTGCCCCATATTCCCGCCACATCAAGCCTTGCATGATGCCAGACACCCACATGGCAGAGGCGTAGAAAACAATCCCTGCGCTGGCCAACCAGAAATGCCAGTTCACCATACGCAGCGAATAGAGCCGCGGGCGGTTCCACAAACGCGGTGCAAGATAATAGAGACAGGCAAAGGTGACCATGCCATTCCATCCCAACGCGCCACTGTGCACATGGCCGATGGTCCAGTCTGTGTAGTGCGACAGGCTGTTAACAGCCTTGATAGACAGCATCGGCCCCTCAAAAGTCGACATACCGTAAAAGGCAAGGCTCATCACAAACATACGGATAATAGGATCGGTGCGGATCTTGTCCCAAGCACCATTCAGCGTCATCAGGCCGTTAATCATCCCGCCCCAGCTGGGCATCCACAGCATGATCGAGAAGACCATGCCCAGCGTCTGTGCCCAATCGGGTAGCGCTGTATAATGCAAATGATGCGGTCCCGCCCAGATATAGAGGAAGATTAGCGACCAAAAATGGATGATAGACAGCCGGTAGCTATAGACCGGACGTTCGGCCTGTTTCGGTACAAAATAATACATCATAGCAAGGAAGCCAGCTGTCAGGAAAAAGCCGACTGCATTATGGCCATACCACCATTGCGTCAGCGCATCCTGCACACCTGCAAAAGCGCTATAGCTTTTTGATCCGAGCAGGCTGGCAGGCATTGACAGGTTGTTGACCAGATGCAGCATAGCCACCGTGATGATGAAGGCTAAGTAGAACCAGTTGGCCACATAAATATGGGGTTCCTTGCGGCGCATTATCGTGCCGACAAAGACGATCAGATAGGACACCCAGACCACCGTTAACCACAGATCGACGTACCATTCGGGCTCAGCATATTCTTTCGCCTCGGTTACCCCCATCAAATAGCCGGTAGCCGCAAGGACGATGAATAGCTGATAGCCCCAGAAACAAACCGGGCGAGACTAGGGAAGGCGAGCCTCGCCCGGCACGTGCGTTGAACCACATAAAAGCTTGTGGTGAGCAACGCGCTGCCTCCGAAAGCAAAGATGACTGCAGAAGTATGCAGCGGTCTAAGGCGTCCAAATGTTGTATATTCAAGATTTAGGTTAAGCGCGGGGAAAGCCAGTTGGAGTGCGATGAGCAGGCCCACGGCAAATCCTGCCAAGCCCCAGAAAACTGTGGCGATTAAACCCCACCGTATCAAATCGTCATCATAGGTAGATGCCGCTTGCGGCGATAGTGACGGAAAACGCTGGGTTACAAAGTCAAACCCGCTGCAGCTCGCAAAGCCGGCCATCAGCGCTGCTAAGCAGCCAATCGCCATATGTACTGAAAAGGCCCAGTCGACACCCGCGGCTGAAGCCAAAAGAAGGATGAATGCGACGAAAAACCAAATGCCGCCTCGTATCGCCAAATTGTCCATTACCATTCCCCTTGGAAACTCTCCGAACAGAGAGTTTCTTCCGCAATTCCAGCAGTCGGCCTTGCCTGCATTGATTTAGATCAACGAAGCTGGATTTTAGGAAAAGAAACGCGATCAGGCGGCGAAGGCTATGTTGTGCAGACGCTTCCTATCCCTGATCACTACCGTTCGCCGGTCCGGCAGTGCAATGATATCAGCTTCTTTCAATTTGGTCATCTGGCGACTAACCGTCTCGATCGTTAGCCCTAGCACATCGCCCATTTGTTGCCGGTCCATCGGCATCTCAAAACGCTCTAGAAATGGCGCAATTGCCGAACAGCCTGCATTTCCAAGGCGGTTGGATATTTCGATCAATAAAGTCGCAATTTTCTCGCTTGCGGTCTTGCGTCCCAACAACATCATCCAGTGCCGCGCACGATCCAACTCGTCCAAAGTACGTTGAAGCAATTTATGTTGTAGATCGGAATGTTCACGAGCAAAGCTATCAAATGCGGTTCGGGTAAACACGCAGACCTCGGCGTCAGTCAAAGCGGTTACGCCATAGGGGCTTTCCTTGCCAAAGGGACGCCCGATGAAATCTGATGGGAATATAACACCTACTATCTGCTCGCGCCCATCGGTAGCGGATACAGCAAGTTTCAACACACCTTTGATAACATTCGCCACCACCAGCGACTCATCGCCTTCCCAGACGAGTGTCTGGCCCCGAGAAATGATCTGCTTGCGGCTCAGCTTTCCAAGTGCAGCCAGCTCCGCAGGTTCAAGCGCGGAACAAATCGCCCTGTTTTTGACAACGCATGTTTCACAATCGGACATAATGAAGCACTAGGTGCAAAAATTCCTGACCGCAATGTGAAATGCGAAAGCTGCAAATCATCTTGTTTAAAGCCGATCGCCTAGGGTCAGACCCTAATTGGTTACAATATCTCCTTTCCAATAATTGGCTTCTAAAGCCGACAGACAGCAACGTCCAAATTTCCGAACATAAAGGACTGCGATGTTTTAACCCCGGCAATTCCGGGTCGGTTTAGACCGAGACCAACTGGCGCGGCTATACGCATTCGAACCTTCGGACATTGAGAGCATCGGCGTTCGCCGGGAAGAAGGAAACAGGCTGGGCATATGCGGCCACTTCGGGCCGATATACCCTTCATGATCGCCGCTGCCGCTTGCTTCTCCTAATCGGCGAATTTGTCGGATCGCTTTGGCTGCCCTATCGCGCTAAACGTTCCCGCCTCTTCGCAAACACATATCCTTTTACCCTAATTGCAACCATTTGCGCAGCTGTCACATTATAGGCACATGACCATTATTATACCTGTTTTGGGCGATCAACTTACGCCGACGCTGCCTGCGCTGATGCAGGCGGACCCGCAGAACAGCGTCATCCTGATGATGGAAGTAATGGAAGAGGCGAGCTACGTCCCGCACCATCCCAAAAAGATCGCCTTCCTATTCTCTGCCATGCGGCATTTCGCGGTCGAGCTTCGCGATGCGGGCTGGCGGGTCGATTACATCACTCTGGATGAAGAGGGCAATTCAGGCAGTTTTATTGGCGAGGTCGCCCGCGCCATTAAGCGGCATGGGGCAAAGGCAATAGCTTTAACCGAACCGTCCGAATGGCGCGTGATGCAGGATTTAAAGGGCTGGCAGGCGCAGCTTAACCTGCCCGTCACCATTTGCCCCGATGACCGCTTTATCTGCTCGGCTGACGCATTTGCCGAATGGGCCGAGGGGCGGAAATCCTTGCGCATGGAATATTTCTACCGCGAAATGCGAAAGAAAACCGGGCTGCTGATGGATGGAGACAAGCCGGAAGGTAACGCATGGAATTATGACAGCGAAAACAGGAAGCCCGCCGGGCATGACCTTTTCATGCCTACCCCGCCGCGATTTGAACCTGATGCGATAACGCGGGATGTGCTCGATCTGGTTGGCGCGCGTTTTGCGGATAATTTTGGCACCCTTGATAATTACTGGTTCGGCGCGACGCGGGCGGATGCGGAGCAAGCGCTGGATCATTTTATCGAATATGCATTGGCCGCATTCGGCGATTATCAAGACGCGATGCTGCGCGGGGAAAAATTCCTCTATCACTCGCTTTTGTCGCTCTACATGAATGTCGGGCTGCTTGCTCCGTTGGCGGTGTGCCGCCGGGTGGAGGCCGCCTATCGGTGTGGAAAGGTGCCGCTCAACGCCGCCGAAGGGTTTATCCGCCAGATCATTGGTTGGCGCGAATATGTGCGCGGAATTTACTGGCGCGAAATGCCCGATTATGTGGAGCGCAATGCGTTGGATGCGACACGCGATTTGCCGGCATTTTACTGGTCGGGCGACACAGATATGGAATGTCTGCGCCAAACCATTGGCCAGACCCGTGATGAAGCCTATGCACACCATATTCAGCGATTGATGGTCACGGGCAATTTCGCGCTGATCGCAGGGGTTGATCCCAAACAGCTGCATGAATGGTATCTCGCGGTGTATGCCGATGCCTTCGAATGGGTGGAGCTGCCTAACACGCTGGGGATGAGCCAGTTTGGCGATGGCGGCCTGCTGGCGAGCAAACCCTATGCTTCTTCGGGCGGCTATATTAACAAGATGAGCGATTATTGCGGCGTATGCCGGTATAAGGTTGCGAAAAAAGAGGGCGCGAATGCCTGCCCCTTCAACTATCTTTATTGGGATTTCATTGCCAGGCATGAGGCGCGGTTTGCCAAAAATCCGCGCATGGCGATGATGGCCAGAAGCTATGGCAAATTTGAGGACGCAAAGAAGGCGCAGATTAAAAAGGACGCAGATCGCTTTCTTGAAAAGCTGTCTTAGAGTCGGACCTCATTCAATATCCCTTTAATAGTTAAGGCCATTTTGACGCTTAAAAGGGAAATTTAGGGTCAGGACCTACTTCGCGCTGACCCTAACGTTTCTTTCTACACTGGTCGGAACAATAGCGCACTTCTTCCCAGTCACGCGCCCATTTCTTGCGCCAAGTGAAAGGCAGGCCGCAAGCTTCACAGATTTTGCTAGGCAGGTCAGATTTCTTTCGCATTTTAGGCATTATGTCACAATCGCCTGCAATGTTGCTATCCGGTCGGCTTCTTCCGCCGGCTTGTCCTTGCGGATGCGGCTGATGCGGGGGAAGCGCATGGCTAGGCCGGATTTATGCCGCTTGCTCTCATGGATGCTGTCAAAGGCAACTTCCAGTACCAGCTGCTTTTCCACTTCGCGCACCGGACCAAAGCGGCCCACCGTATGTTGCCTGACAAACCGGTCGAGCCATTTCAACTCCTCATCGGTAAAACCCGAATAGGCCTTGCCAACCGGCAGCAGCTCGCCCGCCTCATTCCAGCAGCCAAAGGTATAGTCGCTGTAGAAACTCGCCCGGCGGCCATTGCCGCGCTGGGCATACATCATCACGCAATCGGCAACCAAAGGCTCGCGCTTCCACTTATACCAATGCCCCACCTTGCGCCCCGATTGATAAGCGCTGTCACGCCGTTTCAGCATCACGCCTTCTATCGCCGCATCCCGCGCACCTTCGCGCAAGATAGCGAGCGCGTCAAAATCGGCGGCCTCGATCAGCTGCGACAGGTCAAAATGACTGCCGGCAGCCGCGCCACAAAACCCTCAAGCGCAGTGCGGCGCTTCCTCCATGGCAGGCCGCGCAAATCATCCCCATCCAGCGCCAGCAGATCATAAATGCGGATAAAGGCCGGGCTTTCCGCCAGCATCTTCTTGCTCACCGTCTTGCGGCCCAGACGCTGTTGCAGCGCATTGAAACTCGCCACGCTGTCTTGCCGGTCAGGCCCCCCTTGCGCCTCCCCCTTCACCAGCAGCTCGCCGTCGATCACCGCATTCTGATCAAAGGCGTCCAATATCTCGGGGAAGCTAGCGCTGATTTCCTCCCCGCCGCGCGAGTAAATGCGAGTCTCTGGCTGTCCTCTGCTATTCTGCCCATGCGCAACCTGCACGCGGATGCCGTCCCATTTCCACTCGGCGGCAAAGTCTGTCAGGTCCACACGCAGATTATCAAGCGGGTGGGCGAGCATGAAAGGGCGGAAGAAAGGCGTCTGTGATAAATCGGGCTTGGCCGCCCTGCCATCGGCCCAAGCGAACAGCTCTGCATAGGGGGGCTGAAGCGCGTGCCAAAGCTCCTCTACATCATCGACCGACACATCAAAGGCGCCCGCAAAAGCCTGCTTGGCAAGCCGCGCTGACACGCCCGTGCGCATACCCCCCAATGCTAGCTTGAGCAACGCATAGCGTTCGTTGCCGTCCAGACTGTCGAGCAGGTTTTCAAGGATTGCCGATGCGGTTACACGAGTTGCGGAGGAGAGCTGGGCCACGGCTTCGGTTATGCTGATATCCGCCTTGCCGAGGTTCTCCTGCTGCTCCCACAAAAGCGCCACTGTTTCTGATGTATCACCGACAAATTGCCGCGACAGGCGCAGCAGTTCGTCATCAATCCTTGTTGTCGCCAATGCTTTCACCGTGGAGCTTTTTACCGCCGGAAAATCCAGCGCCTCTGTGAGCGCAGCGAGCGCCCAGCCCCGGTCAGGATCAGGCGTCGCACGCAAATATTCTGCGATCAGCGTCAGCTTGCCATTACGGCTGCGCATATAGATCAGCCGGTCGATGAGGACGGCGAAGGCTTTCACTGCATTTCCTCCTCATCGCGCCCCAGTAGGCGCAGTGCGCGGGCGCGGCGCTGATTGAGTTCGCACCAGCGCAGCAGGCCATCCTCGCTACCATGCGTGATCCATGTTTCGAATGGGTTTACTTGCGCAATCGTCTGCGTCAGCTCATCCCAATCGGCATGGTCGGAGATAATCAGCGGCAATTCCACCATCCGCTGCCGCGCCCGCTGACGCACCCGCATCCAGCCCGATGCCATTGCGGTGATGGGTGCAGGTAGGCGGCGGGACCAGCGATCATTCAGCGCACTGGGCGGGCAAAATATTATCTGCCCCTGCATTTCGGTTTTCGGTGTATCGGTGACCGGGCGCAGGTCGCCCAGATCAATTCCGCGTGCCTGATACAGCTCACTCATGCGGATCAGCGCACCATGCAAGTAAACCGGCGCATCCCAGCCCATAGCCCGCAGTTCGGCGATCACCCGCTGCGCCTTGCCCAGCGCATAGGCCCAACCAGCACACAGCGATCGGGATGGCTTTGCGCTGTTTGGATCAGCTTACCGATTTCCTCCTGCGTCGCGGGATGGCGGAATACCGGCAGGCCAAAGGTCGCCTCGCTGATGAAAATATCGCAAGGCACCACCTCAAAACCTGCGCAGGTGGGGTCAGGACGGCGTTTATAGTCACCAGTGACGACAACACGCTCGCCCGCATATTCCATCAAAATCTGCGCACTGCCCAGAACATGGCCGGCGGGATGAAATCTGAAATGCACACCGCCCTTTTCGAAGCCATCCCCATATCCAAATGCGTTCGATGTCGGCGCTGCCTCATCCACGCCATAGCGCAGCGCCATGATCGACAGCGTATCGGGCGTCGCCGAAACCGCTCCATGGCCCGACCGGGCATGATCGGCATGACCATGGGTGATGACAGCGTGTTCCGCGGGTTTAGATGGGTCAATCCACAAATTGGCTGGGCGGACATATATCCCTGCGGATGCGGTTCAATCCAATGCTGGGCGCGATCAGTCATGGCACATATGCGCACGCCGCCCGCTGGTTGTAAAGCAGCCCTTGGATCATTGGTCTGGCACTATATTGCGCTGCCCCATGGCCTGCCATTTTTTCTGCCTTGGGATTGGCCGCCTGCACGGCATCCTTGTGCATTTTTTGCACCCGCTCTGGCGCTTCGATCAGCAGGGGTAATATCTGGTCCGCCTCGGGCAAATTCTTCCAATATTTTTTCGGCATTTCGGACTGATTGTCCGTCGTCAGAACATTTGGCACTGATGGCTGCGTAAATTAGCGGAGTGTCGGCCTCATCAGTTGGGTTGATATTAAGCGGCTAGCTTGCGGTGTTGCAAGCGCCGATGTTCGATGGTTTGTTTTTTGATCCCTTCTCGCTGTTTGATGATGGCCACCGCCCTACCGAAGTAGACATCGGCAGGCGTGACGTTGCACAGCGCTTCGTGATAGCGCTGATGGTTGTAATGCTCGACGAACGCTTCGATCTGGGCCTCCAGATCGCCGGGCAGGAAGTAATTCTCGAGCAGGATGCGGTTTTTGAGGGTTTGGTGCCAGCGTTCGATCCCCGCCTGCGCGAGGACATGCCTTGCCCTGCGTTTGGGGATGGAACGGCGCACCGCGCACATGGTTCATGTGCTGTTCCTCGATATATTCGGCCAGTTCGCCCGCGATATAGCTTGGCCCATTGTCGGTCAGCAGGCGCGGTTTATGGATTACGGTTGCCTGATCGCAGCCGGACGCCGCTAGTGCCATATCAAGCGTATCAGTGACGTCTTCTGCCCGCATCGTGCTGCACAGTTTCCAGGCTATGATGTAGCGGGAGAAGTCGTCCAGCACCGTCGATAGGTACATCCATCCCCATCCAATGATCTTGAAGTAGGTAAAATCGGTCTGCCACATCTCGTTGGGGCGGGTGGTTTTGGTATGGAACTCATTGGCTGCTTTCACCACGACATAGGCAGGGCTGGTGATCAGGTCATGCGCCTTGAGCAGGCGGTAAACCGTGGCCTCCGACACAAAATACCGCCGTTCATCAGTGAACCGCACCGCCAATTCACGAGGGCTCAGCTCGGACTGTTCCAGCGCCAGTTCGATGATCTTATCGTGGATGGCATCGGGGATGCGGTTCCACACGCGGCTTGGCGCTGAAGGGCGATCCTCCAGTGCCTCAGGCCCACCTTCGAGGTAACGGTCATACCAGCGATAGAACGTCCTGCGGGCGATGCCCAGCTTATCAAGGGTCTGTTTGGCAGGCAGATGCGATTGCTCGACGATGCGGATAATCTCAAGCTTTTCTGATGCAGGATATCTCATTCTTCGCCTCCCCCATCCGCAATCATGCTTTTTTTAAGCAGACGGTTCTCCAGCGTCAGATCGGCCACGCATTCTTTCAACGCGCGTGATTCCCGGCGCAGATCCTGCACTTCGCCGCTGGTCGCAGCGCGGGCAGTATCCCCCGCAAGCCTGCGCTTGCCAGCTTCCATGAACTCCTTTGACCAAGTGTAATAAAGGCTCTGGGCAATGCCTTCCTTGCGGCACAGCTCAGCGATGCTGTCATCGCCGCGCAGGCCCTCCAGCACAATCCTGATCTTGTCTTCGGCAGAAAAATGCCGCCGGGTTGCCCGGCGAATATCCTTTACGACACGTTCGGCAGAGGCCTTCGATTGGCCAGAGGATTTTGGTCTCATCTTCGTTCCTTCGTCACTACGATGAGACCAAAATCCTCCTTACTTCACAACATCAAATCTGTGCCATTGGTGCTGACGGGGAACATGCTCCTGCTCTTGCGCAATGCTCCAGCTCAACAATTCCTGATGGTGTGCAGGTATCCTTTCGACAATCGCTTGAACGAAACCATCTAATGTATGATCCCAAGCATATTCTAGCTCGCTTACAGGCCCTTCCTGCGCTTCAAAGCAGAACTCGTCCCAAAGCGATCTCAAACCGTAGTCATCTCCGTAAATTCCCGATGCAGGGAAGCGCTCAAGCACATGTCGGAAAGATTTTGCATAGCGTTCTATTTCATAGAGCCGCCATCGAAAAACACGCATTTCGGGAAGAGTCATTTTGGACGCGCCTCGTATGCTAATGTGAAGGCAGTATCCAGAGCTTGGTTCTCACCAGTAAGCCCCTTGACGACTTCGGCTGCAAAATCGAAATACTCTTGCCTGCGTGTAAGTGACCAGTTTGCTGGTGGAGTGCGAGCAATATCACGCAAGTTGCTAATCTTGTCAGCCAACTTGACCAGCTTCGCTTCCCGTCTCTTTCCAGCCGCGCTTGAAATCTGTTTTGCCTTCCGCTCGGCCTTTGGCAGTGTCATATCGTCGGTAACTTCACCCACGATTGATGCGACCCGCTTTCCGAATAGTTTGGTCAACTCATCAAGGGTTGCTTCGGTATCTTCAACGGTGTCATGCAATATAGCTGCGGCCAATATCTCCGCGTCATCGACACCCCCTTCTTCTGACAGGATTGCGGCAACTGCCAACGTGTGGTTGATGTAGGGTGTAGCATCGACATCCTTGCGGCGCTGGGCGCAGTGTTTAATGGCAGCAAAGCTTGCGGCACGGGTCAGCAGCCCGGCCGTCGAAACGGTCGGAGTAGTCATGTTTTTGCTCCTATGAAGTGACAGGCAGAGTCCTGTTAGAGAACGTTTTTGTAGCTTAAAATTCCGGAAATAGCAACGTGATTCGCGAACCCGTCTGCAACGGTTGACAAAATTCGAGATTTAACCCGCTCTTGAGAACTCAATTACCTCGCCTCTTGCACGCAGGCTGTCCAGATAGTCGCTCCACCATTGCACCATTTCAACCCGTTCATGCCAGTAAGAAGAACGGTTATAGATACTGCGTATTGTGTTTTTGTCGGCATGGGAAAGCGCCTGTTCGATTGCATCGGGATTCCATTTGCCGCTTTCATTCAAAAGCGAGCTTGCTGTTGTCCGAAAGCCGTGGGCCGTCATTTCGTCACCGCCATAACCCAGCCGCCGCAATGCGCCGTTGACAGTATTTTCGCTCATTGGGCGCTTTGGTGTGCGGACAGACGGAAAGACGAACTCGCTGTGGTTGGAAAGACCCCTCATTTCTGTGAGCAGTTCAACCGATTGGCGCGACAAAGGGACATGGTGTGGCTGGCGTTGTTTCATGCGGCCAGCCGGGATTGCCCAGACCGCATTTTCCAGATCAATCTCGCTCCAGCGCATTTGGCGGACTTCTCCTGGCCGCTGAAAAACATGCGGCGTGAGGCGCAGTGCCATATATGCGGCTGGCTGACCCTGATAGCCATCAATTGCGCGAAGCAACTCGCCCAAGCGAACAGGATCAACGATGGCCGCATGATGCTGGACGACCGGCACAACCAACGCGCCGCGCAACACTCCAGCAGGATCGTGTTGGCATCGGCCCGTTGCGACACCATAGCGAAAAACACGGCTGGCAAAGGAACGCATGCGTCTTGCTGTTTCACGTTTCCCAGACTCCTCGACTTTTTTGAGCACGCGTAACAATTCAGGCGGTGTTATCTCTGCGATAGGCAGTTTGCCCAGGCCGGGTTGCATTTGAGCGAGAAGCCAGCGCGCCTTTACCAATGTCGCTTCGGCGCGCCCTTCTTTTTCCATCTTAGCCATATATTCGGCAGCCATGACTTCGAAGCTATTGCTCGCGCTTTGCTTTGCCGCTTGCTTATCTTGCTGTTTCTTACGCGCCGGATCAACGCCTTGAAAAGCATCCGCTTTGCCTCATCGCGTTTTGCCCGCGCGTCTTTGAGGGTTACAGTCGGATATTTCCCGAAGGAAAGCTTCTTTTCCTTGCCGTCCGCCCGGATTTTCATCTGCCACAATTTTGAGCCACTAGGCTTGACCAGCAGGTAGAGCCCCCCCGCCATCAAACAGTTTCTGATCTTTTGCACAGGGCTTGAAAGCGCGGATTTCCATATCTTTTAGCGGCATGTGGGGGCCTTTTCTGCAAAAATGAGCCAAATTTTCCTGTTCAATTCACGAAAGGCCCCCTGCGAGGCCCCCAAAAGCCCCCGAATATGGGGGCTCTTTGGCGAACAGTAGCGAACAAGTTGGATAAGTTTTAAGCTGATTTTTGGCAATTTTTCAAGCATTAGCGGGCGTTCACGAACTGCTAAATGGTGCCAGAAGAGGGACTGTGATCTACAGATAATCCCTTGTAAATGAACCGCATAGGGCAGTTTTTCGTTCTATATATACCGACAAATATACCGCCAACTACATTCAATAGGAAAACGGGACTCGAACCCTTGAGGCATTTTCTTTCTGCTAATTGCAAAAAAATCAAAATTCCATGACGGCACAAAATCCAGATTATTTTGACAGCAGTATAGGGAAAATTTTAATGGCGCGGGAGCAGCGTTACGCTCAATTGCAGGGCTTCACGCCACCCCCGCTTCGCGTCAATTGAGAAATTGGTTTCAGGTAAATTCCTCAGCTGTGATAACAGTATCGTAGAGACCCACGTCCTCGTTTTCATGCCTATTGATACCGGTATATTCCAAGCTGGCATCTTCATAGCGTTTGAACTTGTAAACCGCATCATTCATCAGACCACTGTTGAACACACCCAGACTGACTAGCAACTCAAAATCTTTGATCGTTAAGCCCGTCACCTTTTTGAAGAGGCCGGGTTCCAGTTGCGTGATTACATCTTTCAGACAGCGCTCGCGGTGATCTGTCAGATACATGAAAATCGGAATGCGTGTTGCAAATTTTATCAGCTTTTCCTGAATCTGCTTTCGCGCATTTTTATATTCCTTTTCCTCATCGGTTAGCTGCTTCTTTTCCTTTTTCGTCAGGTCGCGATCATTCGCTTCCTTCTTGGCTTTCTTGACTGATTCCGATTTATTGATGATCGTTTCGATTTCCTGATTGAGATTGCGGAAGCCCTCAATTTTCATCAGGGCGGCCATTGCCGCTTCATTGTCCATCAGCCGTTGCAGCGTATTATTATCGACATTGACCAACAATGCGCTCTCCCAGCGCCGCGCCAATAACGTCGCGGTTGTGCCGCTCATCGCCATGTCGAGGACACCGGCTGCGTTTATTTGCTTCATCGAACTGCCGTCGTAAGCCAGCACCGGCAAGAAATGGATGAATTCCTCGACCTTCTTTTCGGGATTGGCCTCATCGACATTCAGTCGGCAGCTATAGTCCGCAACCTGCTTCAACGCGCGGTTTGGCGCGAAGTCAAAAACATAGCATTCCTGCTTGATGATTTCCTGCTTGGACGGCGAGAGGCTGTCGGGGTTAGTCACAACCCAAGGAGTTTGCACGCGAAATGCCGCCTGAAAATAGGTTTCTGGGCTTGTGATATTTCGCAGCATCAAAATACCCGACCACGGCTTGTCCGAGACGCCAGTGGTCAATTTGCCGCAAGACAATGTGATTGATTTTGATTCGAGCGGATTTTCCATTCCGTTCAATACTGGCGGCAAAGCTTCCACACCAATACCGGCTGCGCTACCCGCAGAGACTATGATATTGTAATCGTGGTAGAAGCGATTTTGCTTTTCCAGTAGCAAATTTCGCATTGCGTGGCAGGACGCTACTGAAGGCATAAACCAAAAGGTATGGGAAAGCAGGCTAAGTAGCCGTGCATCGGAAAACGGCATTGGCGGCTTTTCCGCGCCTAATTTCAAATTTGCGACCGCTGTTTCCTGATAGGAACCCCGGATCAGGTCCAACCATTTTTGTACTTCGGACTTATACTTGAATACTGCAAAATCGCCCTCGCCATTCGCTGAGAAAAAGACGTTGAGATCGAACTCGTCAAATTCCCCCTGCATTGCAATTTCGCGGATGGCATCGGGGAGCTGATAAGTAAGCATGACCATGCGTGGCAGGGACGCGTAAGGGTTGTCATCACCGACCCACTCTTCTTTTGCACGTTGTTCGTTCGAGTAGGTCCAGTTATAGATTTGCTCTTCGATAAACTCGCCTGACGCTATGGCGCGGAACGGCGTTCCTGAAAGATAGAGATAAGAGCCTGTGGTAATTGGCATATTTTCTTCATTGAAATAGTCCAGCCCGTCGCCTTCGGCAAAGCTGATTTCCTTTTTGTCCTCCGCTTCAAACAGCTCTTTGGCATTTTCGCGCCATGCGCCGTAGTGATATTCATCAAAAATCACGCAGTCCCAATTGGTCGCATGAACCCATTCATTCTTCGCCTTGATCCCGCCCGCCTTATTCTTACCGAGAAAATCCTGAAATGAACCGAAGCAAACAACCGGACGCTTCGGATCGACATCAGCCTCATTCAGCCCGCCGCGTGAGACGAACTGCCAACCCTGAAAATCCAGATGACCATTCAAATCCTCTTCCCACGCATTTTGAACCGCAGGTTTGAAAGTCAGAACAAGCAGCTTTGACCAGCCCATTTTCTTGGCAAGTTGATAAGCCGCAAAAGTCTTTCCAAACCGCATTTTGGCGTTCCACAGGAAATGCGGCGTTTTGGCGGGATTCTCTTTCTTAAAGCTGTCAAAATATGCGGCGGCTTTATCAACGGCGGCTTGCTGTTCGGGCCGCATGGCAAAATCCAGCGTCCGGCTTTCCTCATTGTCGATGCCTTCACGCACCGCCAGAACAGCGGCCCTAACATCATCCACGGTGCATTTGAACCATTCACCCGCTGGATTGGCGAAGCCTTTTTTGCGCAAGTGGCGGTGTATATCATGATCGGTAAAGGAACCGCCATCATTCCAGGCAGCACGTTCCTCCATCAATATCTGATAAGGTGCGCCGCCGGGGCGGACGGTGGGATATTGTTGCGCCACTCGGTGCCCAACATCCTTTGTGGTGAAGCCGACCTTGAGCAGCCCATCATATTCGGGGTTGCTGTCCTGATAGGCGTAAATTTTGGGGTCAACATCCGGCTTTGGCGGGAAAAAGCCGTCCGTCATAGGTCGAGTTCCATATCCATAGGTTTGATTTTTGTTTCAATGAAATTGATCTGATCTTCATCCAAATTATAACGATCAGCCAGAAGAGCATCGGTCCAAGTCTGATTCATGTCTAAAATTGGCACGAAACCATAAGATTCCTTGGTGATATGGTGGGAATACATGAACTGGGAAACAAGGAAGCGGAAGAATTTAGGCTCAGGATGCATTAAATTGCTTGCATATTGGTGATATGATTGATTCAAGGGTGGCACGAAGGAGGTTCCCTTGATGAGTGAGTTACCGTTGTTGAGTGTATCGCAGATGCGCAAGATCGAAGGTTTTTTCCCGTTATCACACGGAGTAGCGCGTGTTGATGACCGGCGGGTGGTTTCGGGCATTATCTATGTTATCAAGAATGGCCTTCGCTGGTGCGATGCACCTTCTGGCTATGGTCCCCACAAGACACTTTACAGCCGGGCCGGGCGCTGGAGCCGACTTGGCGTGTTCAACCGGATATTTGCCGAACTGGTCCGCCAGGCAGGCGAACCGGATATGCTGATGATTGATGCGACCCATCTCAAGGCACACCGCACTGCTTCCAGTCTATTCAAAAAGGGGCTCTTCCACGATGTATTGGAAGAACAAAGGGCGGGTTAAACTCCAAGCTGCATGCCGTATGTGACGGTGATGGACGGCCTGTTGCTATGTGCCTCACCGAAGGACAGGTAAGCGATCATATCGGTGCAAAGCTGCTCTATTCAGCACTGCCAGAACATGCCACATCCATGATCGGGGACAAAGGGCATGATCGGGGACAAAGGGTATGACAGCGACGAATATCGTGCAGCCCTCAAAGCCAAAGCTATCACCCCTTGTATTCCACCACGAAAGGGCAGGATATTACCCGCCGCCTTTGACAAAAACCTCTACCGTCAGCGCCACAAAGTCGAGAATATGTTCGGCAAGCTCAAGGACTGGAGGCGCATCCATACTCGATACGACAGATGCGCCCACACCTTCATGTCTGCCATCACCATCGCTGCTATCGTCATCTTCTGGCTCAATTAATGAATCCTGACCCTAGGAAATTTGTTGGAAATTTTGAAGGCAAGATAAAACGGAAAGATGTGCGGAGCCATTTTCCCTCGGACGTTTCCTTGTTTCACAAGGAGTTAGTAGGGCGGCTTGCGAGGTGCGCAAAAATGGCGCGATGTGTGAAGCCTCCCCAAGTGCGCCGCGCAGGCCGGTTTTTTGCACCTCGCGAGACATTTGGCAACAGCAGCAACTTCCAAAAAACTAAAGGCCCGAGGGTTTTCGTTACGGAGGGCTGTTTTTTGCGGTAACGATTCGTCCTGAATGTGAATTTTCTGTCCACTCAGGGCAGCGTCGGGGGTGTGGCGAAGCAATACAGACTGTAGCGTAGAATCGGATTGTTCAATTGCGGGCAATGTTGAGAGATAATGCAGTTTCGGTGGCGGAGCGACCAGAGCAGCTCCCCCTCTCCGTTGGTTCGCTCCGTCACCACCCGTTCAAACTTGATGAGGTTCAATCAATGTCGCGTGAATCACCACAACAAATTTCAACTCTCGACGCTTTGTCGCTCCCGCTGGAGCCAATCACCGTTCGCATTCCGGTTGCGGTCCAACTGACCGGCATCGGGCGATCAAAAATCTATGAACTGATTTCATCGGGGGATATTGAGACGGTCAAGGTTGGAGCATCCACATTGATAACCGTTGCCAGTCTCAAACGGCTGATCAAGAAACGAGGACGTTAAGTCGCCAATGCGTTTCGCGGTTTCCTGAATTCCCCATGCAGTATTTTTGCACCGGACCGCATTTGATCGAGATAATCTGACCAGCTTTGCATCATCACAATCCGCTCTTCCCAATACTCGCCTCTTGCATAAGCACGGCGCACCCCATCAGCTTCCGCGTGGCCCAATTGTCTTTCGATAGCGTCAGGATTCCAAGTCCCTTGTTCATTTAACAACGTGCTGGCCATCGCCCGGAAGCCATGTGCTGTCATTGTCTTGCTATCAAATCCCATCCGGCGGAGCGCATAGTTTATGGTATTTTCACTCATCGGGCGATCCCGCTTGCCCTGCGCTGGAAAAAGAAAACGCCGATTTCCGGTAAATTGCCGCAGTTCGTCAATGATTGCCAATACTTGATGGGTCAATGGAACAAGGTGCAGCTTTCGCATCTTCGTTTTTTCTCCCGGAATCGTCCAGAGGGATTTTTCAAAATCAAACTCGTTCCACTCAGCTTGCCGCAACTCGCCTGGGCGCACAAAGACGTGAGGAGCCATTTTCAATGCTAGATGGGTGACGGGGTAGCCTGAATAGGCATCGATGGCCCGCAATAGCACCCCAGCCTCCATTGCATCGATAATAGCGGCCCTGTGTGTCACCTTGGGACCGGTGATGGCTCCGCGAAGGTCCGCAGATATATCCCTGTCAGCCCTTCCGGTGGCTATTGCATAGCGAAACACCTGTCCACAGGTGCTACGAAGCCGCCTTGCTGTCTCATAATGCCCGCGTTGTTCAACTTTCCGCAACACTGCCAATAGTTCAGGAGCCCTAATGTCGCTGATCTTGCGGCGACCAATGATAGGATTGGCAAAGTCCATAAGCCAGCGCAGCTTTTTCATGGTAACTTCGGCACGCCCTTCGCGTTCGGCCTTGTCCAGCCATTCATCCGCAACTGCCGCGAAGGTGTTGGCATTGGCGAGCGGGCCAGTAATCTTCTCCATTTTGCGTTTTGCAGCGGGATCAAAGCCTTCGGCAATTTGCTGCTTAATTTCAGACCGTTTCACCCGCGCTTCTGCGAGAGTGATCGTTGGATAAACACCTAATGCTATCGTGCCGCGCTTTCCGGCAAAGCGATAATCCATTCGCCAGTAACGCTGACCGGCTTTGGTGACGAGCAAATATAGCCCACCCCCATCCGCCAATTTATAGGGTTTGGCTTTCGCACTTGCTTTCCTGACAGCCATATCACTCAACATGAGACACCTCATTTGCTGAAAATATACCGTCAAATGTACCGAAATATACCGTCAATTGCAACGAATTTCAGCGGACTCATATGGACACGGAAATCCCGGAAATCCCTAGTATTCCAAGACCTTTGCGGATGAATCTGGATATCTTCGGAAAAGAGAATGGTGCCCAGAAGAGGACTCGAACCTCCACGCCCTTGCGAGCGCCAGCACCTGAAGCTGGTGCGTCTACCAATTCCGCCATCTGGGCACGGGGTAGTATGTGAAGCGGGCGCTTAGCCGTTATCGCCGCTCTGTGTCAACGGGCAATTGCGGGATTTTTATGCAGGGCCGGGGCGTTGCCACGGTGGCGCTTGCATTTTCGCTACCGCTTCACAAAACTGCCCCTTGCCTGCCCGCCATTTACGGGGCATTGGGGACGGGATTTGGCCTTTGGGCCGAGCATGACAATTCAACCCTGATTGGCGGATGATGAAAATGAATAATCTGGACGGAAAACGGATTACGGTTTTTGGCGGGAGCGGATTTTTGGGCCGTTATGTGTGTCAGGCATTGCTGCGCGAAGGCGCACGGCTGCGCGTAGCCGGGCGCAGTGCGGCCAGCGGCCTGCATATCAAACCGCTGGGTAATTTGGGGCAGGTGCAATTGATCGCCGCCGATGTCCGCAAACCGGCAAGCGTCGCCCGCGCAGTCGTCGGCGCGGACATGGTCGTCAATCTGGTCGGCAGCTTTACCGATATGGACGCGGTGCAGCATAGCGGCGCCCGCAATATAGCCGAGGCCGCGAAAAAGGCGAAATGCGAGGCGCTTGTCCATATCAGCGCCATTGGTAGCGACGCCGAAAGCGCATCGCTCTATGGCCGTAGCAAGGCGGCGGGCGAAACCGCCGTGCATAAGGCGTTCAAGGGCGCGGTGATTTTGCGGCCCTCCATTGTTTTTGGCCGCGAAGATCAGTTTATAAACCGCTTTGCTGCGATGATCCGGATGTTGCCGGTCGTACCAGTGATCGGCGCGGATACAAAGTTCCAACCGGTTTTTGCAGGCGATGTGGCACGGGCGGTAACCGCTGCGTTGAAAAATCCGGTCGCACATAGCGGGCAGATACTGGATCTCGCCGGGCCGGAGATTTTCACGATGCGGGGATTGAATATTTGGATCGCAAACGCCATTGGCCGTTCCCCGATATTTATCGACGTGCCGGGTTTCGCGGCGCAGGCTCTGGCGGTGACAACCGGTTGGCTGCCCGGCGCCCCGATCACATCGGACCAGTATAAAATGCTGGCGTATGACAATGTGGCGGATAAGGACCGCGAAGGACTGGCGGCTTTTGGCATACAGCCGACATCGCTGGATACGGTCGCACATGATTGGCTCGATATTTACCGCAAGCACGGCCGGTTTGGCGGGCAAGCCGCCGCATGAACGAAATTTGGACCGCGATCATCCTGGGTATTGTAGAAGGTATCACAGAATATCTTCCTGTATCCTCAACCGGCCATTTAATTTTGGCGACAGAGTTGATGGGATTTGACCAAAAAGCATGGGAAGTATTCAATATCGCCATACAGCCGGGCGCGATATTGGCGATTGTCGTGCTATATTGGCGGACATTTTGGGATGTGGCGACCGGATTATTCACGTTGGAAAAAGGGGCGATTGCCTTTGTCCGCAATTTGCTGGTCGCTTTTTTCCCGGCGGTGCTTTTGGGGCTGGCTTTTGGTGATACTATTGAATTGATGCTTGGCAATGCGCAGCTAGTGGCATGGGCGCTGATTATCGGCGGCATTGCTATTTTGATTGTCGAACGTCTGGCGGTGACGACAGATCATGGCGGCGTGGGCGCGGTATCGCTGCGCACCTCCATTGCCATCGGCCTTGTCCAATGCCTCGCCATGATCCCCGGGGTCAGCCGGTCGGGCGCAACGATATTGGGCGCGATGTCCTTTGGTGTGGACCGCAAAACCGCTGCGGAATTCAGCTTCTTTCTAGCCGTGCCGACATTGGCCGGGGCGACCATGTATAAAATGTATAAGGCGCGCAATGATTTGACCGCGGATGACATGGGATTGATCGGCATAGGTTCTCTCGTCTCTTTTGTGGTGGCGGTAGTGGTGGTGAAGGCCTTTGTCTCGGTCGTCACCCGCTATGGTTTTGGCCCCTTTGCTTGGTATCGGATCGCAGCGGGCAGTGCAGCCTTGTTCTGGCTGCATATGCGCGGGTGATTAGGTCCGAAAACGGACTATTGAAAGATAGTTGCGCCGGGCAGAAATGAAAATTGGTTGCTGTAGCGTTAATAATGGACAGCATTATTGACCTAAATTCCATTTTTCGCGTGACACTGCGTTTCTGTGCGCCTATGGACGCCTGCATAAACCGGAGAATCATATAATGGCCAAAGATCCCATGCTGAAATTTGTCGGCACCGCCCAAGCTTTCCCTAGCAAAAGGGAGGCGCAGTTGCGGGCGGAGGATTTCCGCGAAATCGCCGAACGCTATGCTCCGGAAAAAGCGGACGAACAGAGCGCCCGTTGCTCGCAATGCGGCGTGCCCTATTGTTCGGTCCATTGCCCGCTTGGCAACCATATTCCTGATTGGCTGCGCCTGACCGCGCAGGGCCGTCTGCGTGAAGCTTATGAAATGTCCAACCTGACATCCACCATGCCCGAAATATGCGGACGGATATGCCCGCAAGACAGGCTATGTGAGGGCAATTGTGTGATCGAAACCGCCGGTCATGGGGCGGTTACCATTGGTTCTGTTGAAAAATACATCACCGACACCGCTTGGGCCGAAGGATGGGTGGAACCGATAGAAGCAGGTGCGCCGCGCGGACAATCGGTGGCGATCATCGGGGCCGGTCCGGGCGGATTGACAGCAGCCGAATATCTGTGCGTGGCCGGATATGAAGTCCATGTCTATGACCGGCATGACCGGGCGGGCGGGCTTTTGACCTATGGTATTCCGGGATTTAAGCTGGAAAAAGATGTGGTGATGCGCCGGATCAACCGGCTGCAAGAAGGCGGCATTATTTTCCATCAGAATTTTGAAGTGGGCCGCGATGCGGCGCTGGATGAACTGCGCGCAAAGCATGATGCAGTGTTGATTGCCACCGGCGTTTATAAGGCGCGCAACATCAAAACGCCGGGATCGGGGCTGGACGGCGTGGTGCCCGCGCTCGATTTTCTGACCATATCCAACCGCAAGGGCTTTGGCGACAGCGTGCCTGCGTTTGACGATGGCAGCATGAATGCGGCGGGCAAGGATGTCGTCGTGATTGGCGGCGGTGATACCGCTATGGACTGCGTGCGTACCGCCATTCGGCAAGGGGCTAAATCGGTCAAATGCCTGTATCGGCGCGACCGGGACAATATGCCCGGATCGCAGCGCGAAGTTGCCAATGCCGAAGAAGAAGGCGTGGAATTTGTCTGGCTGTCCGCCCCCAAAAGCTTTGACGGCAATGATGGCAAAGTCAGCAAAATATTGGCCAGTAAAATGCGGCTGGGTGCGCCCGATGCCAGCGGGCGGCGCTCGCCCGAAAGCGATCCCGACGGCGATTTCACACTGGATGCCGACATGGTGATCATGGCGCTGGGCTTTGAAGCCGAAGACCTGCCCGCACTGTTCGGGGCGCAGGAGCTGGGCGTGACCCGTTGGGGCACGGTGCGGGTTGACCATAAGACCATGATGACCAATTTGGACGGCGTTTTTGCGGTCGGTGACATTGTCCGCGGGGCCAGCCTCGTGGTATGGGCGATCAAGGATGGCCGCGATGTGACAGAGCATATGCACCGATGGTTGAAAAACAAGGCAGATGCGGCAAAGGTCGCCGCGTAACCGGCGTTTTTTTTCAAAGAAGGACTTAGCATGACCAAAAAGCTTAAATTCACCGTTGCGGCTGCTGCTTTGGCGCTATCCGCTCCCTTTTATCTGGCGCCCGCCATGGCTCAGGATGACAGTGCCGAGGCGGCCCCTGCTATGTCCGAAAAAGATCAGCAGGTTTTCGAAATGCTGAATAAAATTTTTGAGGTGAAAGACGCGCCGCCGATCGCACCGGCGCAGCTTGCCCTTGCCCAAAAAACCATGATCAAAATCCTGCCGCCGGGTAGCTATGCCAAAATAATGACGACCATGATGGACAAGTTCATGAAGCCGTTATTTGGCGAAATAGGCGGCGAAATGACGGCCGATGAAGTGATGGCGGCCACCGGCCTTTATGAAGATGGCATTGCGGAATTGAACCAGGAGCAGCGCAAGGCAATCACCGCCGTGCTCGATCCAGACAGAAAGGACCGGATGGCCAAAATGGCAGAACAAATTGGGCCTTTTATGAACAAGGCCATGTTCGCTATCGAAGCGCCGATACGCGAAGGCATGGCGCGGGCCTATGCCCGTAAATTTTCGGCTGCACAGTTGACCGAACTGAACCGGTTTTTTGATACCCCAACAGGCGCATTTTATGCGGAACAATCCTTTGCCCTGCAAGCTGATCCCGAAGTTTTGCAAGCAACCTTTGCCGCTCTGCCGGCTGTCATGGCGGAATTCAAAGATTCGCCTCCGGGATTGGCAGCCAGCATGAATGAAGCGAGCAAAACCAAAACCGCGCTGGATTTGAACGAGGATGACCTTACGAAATTAGCGGGCCTATTGGGCGTCAGCATGGAGAAAATGCAGGAAGGGCAAGAGTTTCTGCGGATTAGCGACGCAGAGGCGGCGGGTGCAGAAGCCGCTGGCGAGGCGGCGGAAGGCGCGGCAGAATATGCCGAAGAAACCGGTGATGAACCCTGGTATGACAGCAGCAATTGGTCGAAATCAGAACAAGCCGAGTTGGACAAACTATCCACCGTACATGACGAGGCACAGACCAAGGCCACCGGCGCTTATGAAATGTGGGAGAGCGCCTATGATAAGACAGTCGCCTCTTACCGCGAAAAATATAAGGCGCAAGGATGGAAGCCGGAACCAGCGGCAGAAGAAGCCGAAGTGGAATGATAAAACCTGACCACAAGCTTTCGCAAAGAATTACGAGATTGATATGAAAAAACTGCTATTGCCCTTATTAGCCGCTTCCATCCCGCTTGGCATCATGCCAGCCATGGCCCAAAGCGAAGCCATTGTCGCCGCGCCATCACAGGATAGCGAAAAGGCTGAACTGCTCCAAACATTTGCCAGCCTCTATCTGGCCGAAGATGTTACGATGGCTTCATCTTTGAAAGCCCATGACGTGCAATTTTTGAGGGCGGCAAAGGCCGATGCGGCCAGTGTCGCTTTGGACAAGCAATATCCGGGCATTATTGATGCGGCGATGGCAGCATCGCGGGGTGCCACCGAAGCCTCTTTACGTGAAACCATGCCTTTGATTAAGAATGAAATTGCCGCCTTTATGGACCCGATTTTTACCACCAGCGAGGTAAAAGCCATCAATGCCTTTTATATGTCCGATGAGGGCAAGCGGCTGATGCGCGGTATGCTGGACAATCTCGATACCAACAAACTGGCCGATGGCATGAAAGAGCGCGTCTTGAAAGACGATGATAGCGGACTGCTCGATAAAGACGAGTTGATCGCAGAGGCAGGCACCGCCGCGATGAAATCCATGGATGCAGCCATTATCACCGCTCTTGTCAAATTCAACAACACAAAATCGGGCAGCAAATTCAACGCCCAAGCCAATGATCTGGCAGCCGTAATGACCGATTCAATGAATAACGCGATGAAAACGGTTGCCGAAAAAGCCCAAGTCGCAACCATGACCGCCGTCCAACAATTTATGAACGATAAAGCAGCTCAAAAATGACCAATGATGATATAATCCAACTGCCCACTTCCGAACATGGGCGCCTGGCCCGTGAAGGTATGTACCATCCGCAATTTGAAGGCGATGCCTGCGGCGTGGGCCTTGTGGCGGCGACCGACGGGAAAGCGTCGCGGCGCGTGGTCGCATCGGCGATTGATGCGCTCAAGGCCGTATGGCACCGGGGCGCGGTGGATGCAGACGGCAAAACCGGCGACGGCGCGGGACTTCATGTCGACCTTCCCGTGCGCTTTTTTGATGATGCCATTGCCGATAGCGGCCACCGCCCATTGCCCAACCGGCTTGCCGTGGGCATGGTATTCCTGCCCCGCACCGATTTGTCGGCGCAGGAAAATTGCCGCACCATTGTCGAGGCCGAAATAATTGATGCAGGTTACACCATTTATGGTTGGCGTCAGGTGCCGGTCGATGTGTCCGTGATCGGTGAAAAGGCCAAGGCGACACGGCCCGAAATCGAACAGATTATGATCGCTGGTCCCTTGCCAGAAGAGCAGAGCGCGGTTGAGTTTGAAAAAAATCTCTATCTGGTTCGCCGCCGGATCGAAAAGAAAATCATCGCGGCGCAGCTGCGCGATTTCTACATATGCTCGTTATCCTGCCAATCAATAGTGTATAAGGGGCTGTTCCTCGCCGAAAGCCTTTCCATCTTCTATCCCGATTTGCAGAATGCTCTGTTCGAAAGCCGGGTGGCAATATTCCATCAACGCTATTCAACCAATACGTTCCCGCAATGGTGGCTGGCCCAACCTTTCCGCAGTCTCGCCCATAATGGCGAGATTAACACTATTCGCGGCAATAAAAACTGGATGAAAAGCCATGAGATTAAAATGGCGAGCATCGCTTTTGGTGACCAGTCCGGTGATATAAAACCGGTGATCCCCGCCGGATCGTCCGATACCGCCGCGCTCGACGCCGTGTTTGAAACGCTGGTTCGTTCGGGCAAGGAAGGGCCGACGGCAAAGCTGATGCTGATCCCAGAAGCATGGGCCGCCGATCCGCATATGAAACCGTCGCACAAATTCATGTATGAATATATGGCGAGCGTGATGGAACCATGGGACGGCCCCGCCGCGCTAGCCATGACCGATGGCCGCTGGGCCGTGGCGGGGGTTGACCGCAATGCGCTGCGCCCGCTGCGCTACAGCCTGACGTCGGACAATCTGCTGATCATCGGCAGCGAAACCGGCATGGTTGTGGTGCCCGAATCCACCATCGTTGAAAAAGGACGGCTTGGCCCGGGGCAAATGATCGCCGTCAATTTGGATGAGGGACAGCTTTACCGCGACAGCGAATTGAAAGACCGGATCGCCGATGAACAGGATTATGCCGCACTTGTCGGCGGTTTCCGCACAATGGGTGACCTGCCCGAAGCCGCGAATACAGACCCCGATTGGACCCGCGCCGATCTGACCAAGCGGCAGATTGCGGCAGGCATGACGATGGAAGATATCGAAATGATCTTGGCCCCGATGATCGAGGATGGCAAAGAGGCCATTGGTTCGATGGGCGATGATACCCCGCTCGCGGTGATCAGCGACAAACCGCGCGTCATCAGCCAGTTTTTCCGGCAAAATTTCAGCCAGGTGACCAACCCGCCAATCGACGCCCTGCGCGAACGTCATGTCATGAGCCTGAAAACACGGTTTTCCAATCTGGCCAATATATTGGAAGAAAAAAGCCAGAATGAAGATGTGCTGGTGCTTGACAGCCCAGTGCTGACCAGTGCCGAATATCACCGACTGCAAGCTGCATTCCAAAATTCTGCGGCGCAAATTGACTGCACCTATGAAGTGGCCAGCGGGCAGGATGGGCTGCGTTCCGCGATTGTCCGTATCCGCGCCGAGGCGGTTGCCGCTGTGCGGTCGGGCAAAAGCGAGCTGTTCCTGACCGACGAAAATATTAGCGAGGACCGCGTTGCCATTGCGATGATTTTGGCCGCAGCGGCGGTGCATACCGAACTCGTGCGGGCCGGGCTGCGCAGCTATAGCTCGGTCAATGTCCGCGCCGCCGAATGTCTTGATACGCATTATTTTGCGGTGCTGATCGGATCAGGCGCAACCACGGTTAACGCCTATGTCGCCGAAGCCGCCATTAAGGACCGGCACGCCCGCGGCCTGTTGGGCGATATGACGCTGGTGCAGGCAATAGAAAATTTCCGCACAGCCATTAATGAAGGCCTGCTGAAAATCATGTCGAAAATGGGGATTGCTGTAATCTCCAGCTATCGCGGCGGATATAATTTTGAAGCGGTTGGCTTGTCGCGTGCGCTCGTCAATGATTTCTTTCCCGGTATGCCGAACAAGATTTCGGGTGAGGGCTATCAATCGCTGTATGTCAACGCCCGCGACCGGCATGAAGATGCCTATGGCAGTGCGGTTGCCCGGCTTCCCGTTGGCGGCTTTTATAAACAGCGCAAAGACGGCGAGGAACACGCATATTCGGCCGGCCTGATGCATTTGCTGCAAAGCGCGGTCGCCAATGACAGCTATTCCACCTATGCACAATTTGTTGCGGGCGTGCGCGAATTGCCGCCCATTTACCTGCGCGATTTGATGGAATTCAACTATGCGCCAGAACCGGTTCCTCTGGACGAAGTGGAGGCCATCACCGAAATTCGCAAACGGTTTGTAACACCAGGTATGTCGCTGGGGGCGCTGTCGCCTGAAGCGCATGAAACGCTCGCCATTGCGATGAACCGCATCGGGGCAAAGGCGGTGTCGGGCGAAGGCGGGGAGGACAGCAAACGTTTCACCCCCTATGCCAATGGCGACAATGCCAATAGCGTCATTAAACAAATCGCCTCTGGCCGCTTTGGTGTGACGGCCGAATATCTGGGCGCTTGCGAAGAAATCGAGATTAAGGTCGCACAGGGCGCAAAGCCCGGCGAGGGCGGGCAATTGCCTGGCTTCAAAGTCACCGACATGATCGCCAAGCTGCGTCATTCGACGCCCGGCGTGACGCTGATCTCTCCGCCGCCGCATCATGATATTTATTCGATCGAGGATTTGGCGCAGCTTATCTATGACCTGAAGCAGATTAACCCGCGGGCGCGCGTCTGTGTCAAGCTGGTCAGTGCGGCGGGTATTGGCACGATCGCCGCGGGCGTGGCAAAAGCGCACGCCGATGTCATCCTTGTGTCCGGCAATGTCGGCGGCACCGGAGCAAGCCCGCAAACCAGCATCAAATATGCGGGCACACCGTGGGAAATGGGCCTGTCGGAGGCCAATCAGGTGTTGACGCTCAACCGGCTGCGCCACCGCGTGAAATTGCGCACCGATGGCGGATTAAAAACCGGACGGGATATTGTCATCGGCGCGTGATTTGGGCGCGGAGGAATTTGGCATCGGTACGCTCAGCCTTGTCGCCATGGGCTGCATCATGGTCCGCCAATGCCATAGCAATACCTGCCCCGTCGGTGTGTGTGTTCAGGATGAAGCGCTGCGCAAGAAATTCACCGGGACGCCTGAAAAAGTCATCAACCTGATGACCTTTATCGCGGAGGAAGTGCGCGAGATTTTGGCTAAGCTTGGCTATCGCAGCCTGGATGAGGTTATTGGCCGCACCGAGCTGCTGCGTCAGGTGAGCCGCGGTGCGGAGCATCTTGATGACCTTGATCTCAACCCGATATTGGCAAAGGTTGACGCCGAAGATGCCGAACGGCGCTTTGGTATTGAAGGCAATCGGAATGAAGTGCCCGACAGTCTGGATGCGCAGATGATTGCCGATGCACGGCCGGTTTTTGAACGGCGTGAAAAAATGCAGCTCACTTATAATGTGCGCAACACCCACCGCGCCGTGGGCACCCGTTTTTCATCGGAAATTACGCGTTTATACGGCATGAAGGATCTGGCCGATGGCCATGTCCATGTCCGTCTGCGCGGGTCGGCCGGGCAATCGCTGGGTGCGTTTTTATGTCAGGGCATTACGCTGGAAGTCTTTGGCGATGCCAATGATTATGTCGGTAAAGGCCTGTCCGGAGGGACGATTATCGTGCGTCCGACGGTCAGCTCGCCGCTGAAGAGCCAGGATAACAGCATTATCGGCAATACGGTGCTTTATGGCGCGACATCGGGAACACTTCATGCGGCGGGACAAGCGGGTGAACGCTTTGCCGTGCGCAATTCGGGCGCCCATGTCGTGGTCGAAGGCTGCGGCGCGAATGCCTGCGAATATATGACCGGCGGTGTTGCGGTGATATTGGGCAAAATCGGCGGCAATTTCGGGGCCGGGATGACCGGCGGCATGGCCTTTGTTCTGGACGAGGATGGCACGTTTGAAAAACACATCAACCCCGAAAGCCTTGTCTGGCAAAGGCTGGACAGTGACCATTGGGAAAGCGTGTTGAAAACACTGGTGCAGGATCATGCCGACAAAACCGATAGCCGCTGGTCGCATTCCATATTGGAGGATTGGCACATCTGGCGGGACAAATTCTGGCAGATTTGCCCCAAGGAAATGATCAACCGTATCGACCACCCGCTGTCCGATAAGCAAACGGCGGTCGCGGCGGAGTAAGAGCATCGTCATTGCGAGCGTAGCGAAGCAATCCAGAGCAGCTTAGCGCCGCCACTCTAGATTGCTTCAGGGCTTCGCCCTTCGCAATGACGGTCTAATCTCATGCCATAATTCATTTTACATCTATTTACCTAGCTTGCGGCAGGCTGAGTGAGTTGTTCAGCAATCACTCAGCCTCGCCTTGCTATCTGTTTCCTATCGGCAGAGTTCTGCCGCCGCTTTCCGCCTGCCATGGCGGGGTTAAGCCAAGGAAATGATATGCGACCTATTGCCAAATTGACGCTGTTATCGCCGCTTGCGACTGCGCTTGCGACTGCGGCGGCTCTATCGTTTACTACCCCGATATACGCCCAAAATGTCATCTTTGTGCCAGGAACAGGCGATGCTGATGCCGCGCACTATGCCAGCGATAGCGATACTTATGAGGACATAGCCCCGATCCCGAATAGCAATAGCGAAGCGCGGCTCCGCGATGTGGCGGCGAAACTGAATGATCCGGCGATGCAGGATGGTATCGCCAATATGGCCAAAAATCTGGGCAATGTGATGATGCAATTGCCGGTGGGCACGTTCATCCATGCCATCGAAAAAGCACGCCCCGGCATTGTGGATCGCCGATATGATGAAGATATGACCTTGGCCGATATGGCAGGGCCTGAAGGTGAAAATCTGCCGGCGGAAATAGGGGCACAAAGCCGCACGGCGGTCCAAATGATGGGCGGGTTTGCCGACGCATTAGCAGGGTTCATGCCGCAACTGGAACAAATGGGCCGCGCACTTGAAAAAAGCATGGCGGACATAAGAGCCAAAAACCGCTAATAAACAGCTTGTTTCCAACAGGGTTAGATTTCGTCACGCGTCCGCGGCTCTTTGGGTCGTAGCCACGGATGTGCCGAGCGGGTGCGGGACTGCGACAAGCAGTTCCGCACCTTGCTTTGATCGCCAGACAATTGGTTCAATAATCGCTCTATTTGCATCGCTACCCCCTTTCCTTTCCCCTTTCCTTTCTGTGCAATCGCTCCTAACAAAGGCCCATGTGGCATCTCTTCCAATTCCCGCTATGTCCTTTTTCGCGCAAGACCCGGCTGTTGCTGGGTGAAAAAGGCGTGGCCTATAGCTTGGTGCGGGAAAACCCCTGGGAGCATCGCGACGAATTTTTGCAGATGAACCCGGCTGGCCGCACGCCGGTGATTACCGATAATCAGCATATCATTATGGCTGACAGCGTCGCCATCACCGAATATTTTGATGAAACCGTCGAAAAAAACCCGATGATCAGCGGCAGCGCAAGCTATCGCGCCGAAATCCGCCGTTTGGTCGCCCTGTTTGATCAGCAATTTTTCGGCGATGTCACCGCGCCGCTTTTGCATGAACGCATGACCAAAAGGCTTATTTACCGCCAGCCGCCCGATGCGAAGGTGCTGCGTGAGGCGATGAAGCTTGCCAATAACCATCTCGATTATATCGATTATCTGATCGATCACCGGGCATGGATCGCCGGATCGACGATGAGCATGGCGGATTTGGCCGCCGCTGCGCAAATATCGGTTGCCGACTATTTGGGCGGGATTGACTGGACCGGGCATGAACAGACCAAGGCATGGTATGCAATGTTCAAATCGCGGCCCAGCTTCCGCCCGCTGCTGTCCGAACGCATGGAAGCGATCACCCCGCCGCCGCATTATGAAATGGTCGATTTTTGATGCGGGGCGCAATCTTGCTGACCTTTTTTACAGCGTCCATGTCATCACCATAATAGCGCAGGAGGGTAAGTATGTTAGAAGCAAAAGGCGAATTTAAGGTCGCGTTGAAGCCGGTTTCAGGCGAAGGCGAACAGCCGGCGCGAATGTCGATAGCCAAAACATTCACCGGCGATCTGAGCGGGAGCAGCACTGGCCAGATGATGATGGATGCGGTAGAAGAAAATGGCGTCCGGGTTTATGTCGCACTGGAAAGTTTCGATGGTGCGTTAAACGGACGGCAGGGTAGCTTTCTATTGGCGCACCGCGGCACCATGACCGCCAAAGCGCAGCATTTATCGGTTATTGTGGTGCCGGGCAGCGGAACCGGCGCGCTGATCGGAATATCGGGGGATATGGATATCGATATCCGCGATGGAAAGCATTATTATATATTTCACTATGATCTTGAAGATTAAGGCCTGGCCATAAACTTTGTTGACAATCCCTATCCCCAACCCGTCATTACCGGCTATCCCTATTCTTTAGCGCCTATCATTGCTTGCTTTTTGGTTTTATCGGCAATGTCCGTGTCCGGATTGAACGATGCTAATGCCAACCGGTAATAATTTACGGCGACAGCTCCTCGCATATCAAATTCGTTCATTGTTAAAGCCAAGCCTTGTGGGCGGCATTTGGCGAAATAGCCCTCCATCACAACCAAAGCTTCTTTTTCTGCCTTGCTGCCCGGGCGTGTATCAACAAGCTGGCGGGATTGGGGAACGGCCTGACGAACGGCACATTCGCCGAGGCTGTCGATGACCCAATTTTGAAACTCCCATTCAAATCCAAGCAATGCCGCCTTCTTTTTTTCTGGTTCCACAGGTAGCGATTCCGTGTTGATTTTGGGGGCTTCCCCATGATCAAGTGCTGGCACGCCATCAAATTTTGCCGGGAAATATTGCTTCATTTCCTTGTGGATGAGCGCTTCGGCAATCGTATAGCGTAAGGAAACGGGCATGAATTTAAGGCGCGTTTTTGCTATATAGCGCGTCTCCAGACACTCTCTATCGGTCAGCTTGTTTGCGGTGTCATGCAGCAAAGGGTCGAGCGGATGCATTAATGCGAGCTGGCGGGCCACTGATTTATTACCATCAACCGAACAGGATGCGAAATCATGAAGCACAAGCCGCGCTTCGGTATCAGATAGTTTGAAAGGAAAATTTTGATCCTCGCTATTATCTTTAGCATAGAGCGAACCGGACCATAAAGTCACCTGAAGCACGGTCATTGTAATTAAGAATTTGAAACCGCTCATCATGTTCGATTTTCCTAATAATTACCGGCCAATCTATCATCATGGCCCCAAAGTGTAGGCGGCCGTCTTATGCGATCCAAAGGCCTGTGGGACCAGTGGATTGCATAGGATACGGCCGCTCAATACATATCAGAATTTATAGGTTAAACCCAATGAATATGTCCGACCATCATAACTGGCCCGGCGGTTGGCGACTTCAAAATTCTGAAAGTCGCGCCGGATTGCGTTGGTGATGTTGAACACCTCTGCCCGGATTTCCAGGCCTTTGATCGGCTTAATCGCTCCAGAGAAATCGAGCTGACCGCGGCCAGCGACGGTTCGGCCAAGGCCGTTGAAGCTGCCGCCATCACCAAGATTGGTTTCCGCAGCATAGTTATAGGCGAGCCGACCCTGTAACAGCTTGTCTTCATAATAAAGGATCGCGTTACCGAAATATTTCGACACATTGAAAAACTCTATCCCGTCAACTTTTTCTGTCCAGATGCGAGAGGCGTTCAGGATTACGCCAAAGTTTTTAAGGAAACCGGGCAAGAAGCGAAGATCTTGCTGAATTTGCGCTTCGACGCCCTGAATGGTGACCGGCGTTGCGACCTGCAATGTCTGGCTGATGGAAATTGACGGGTCGCCAAAGTCGCCGATACGGGTGCCCAAAACATCAATCCGGCATTCATCCGTATTGTTGGGATTGATGTAAATCGGACCTAAGTTCCGGTTTTCAATCGCTCCTGTTGCTGGGTTGAATAGGGGGGCTGAAACCGATCCGCCTTCTGGGCAAAGACGCAGGCTCTGATTCACCCGTACACTTTTGTTGAAATAGCCGACAGAAATGATGCCGCCAGGGCGGTTATACCAGGATAGCAGCAAGTCAAATGCTTCGGATTTGCGCGGTTCTACGTCCAATGTGCTGAAAAACACGTCAAAGTCATCCGGCTGCGGTGTTGTCGCATTCGGATTGGTCGGCGTGAAGGTCGCATATGTCGGTGCCGGGGTGAATTCCGCGACGTCAAATGCTTCGAACGTATTATAATAAGCGGCGCGAAATTGCAGCTTGGGGTCTATCGTCCAGATTAGGTTAGCCGACGGCAAAAATGCGCTATAGGTGCCCTCGGCTGGCAAATCCGGAATAGCAGGGTTATTGATGGTGTCCTGACCCACAAGACTGGCCCGCACATAACGTAAGCCCACATTGCCGCGAATGGGCACGCCGCTGGCTGACCAGTCTTCGAGATTGAAGGAAAGTTGTCCATAGGCCTCGAAATTCTTGCGGTCGGTTGCAAAGTTACCCTGACGAATACGATTGAGCGCATTGCCGGTCGCTATCGTTTCCGGCAAAGCGTAGAAACCGGTTGATGGAATGATGACCGCGTCGATTGGAACCGAGCTATTGGCATTCCCGGAACCGTTGGTGTTCACCACAACAAAACCAGCCCCTGCTGACTGACCAATCAGACCGATATTGGTCGTATTATTCGCCGCATTGGTTGCAATGTTGGCGGCAATCTGCGCCGGTGTCAGAGGGTTTGCTGTCGTCGACGTTGTTGGCAGGTTGGTCGGGAGTAATGGGCTGGCGATTGGCGGAGCCAAGCCACCTTCTTGTAAGAGTGATACGACACGGTCAACATTGACACCAAAGATCTGCGGACCATTGATCAGTCCGGAGATTTGACCGCCGAAATATTGGCCGCCCGTGCTAAAACCCAAATGGTCCCGAATAATATCGTCATCAAGATTGGCTAGATTGGTGCCGGCCAGCATATTTTCAGCGGAGAAAGTCCGGCCGCTTTCCTTGTCATAGCGCGCACCGAATTTAAGCGCAGTGAACGGCCCAAATCCCAATTCCCGTTCAAAATCGCCCGCGATAGAATAGAGGTCACGATTTACACTATTGGGTGTGCCCGTCACGAGAATGTCGTTCCGGGCGCGTCCAGGCAAGTCCACTGTCGTTGCCGTTGTCCGCGCTGCTGTTGTTGTATAGGTGCGGTTGTTCAGATCAAATAGCGGTGTCGGCAAATTGGTCGTCAGGCTCAAATCAGAGAAGTTGCCGGCACCGGTGTTGATTGCCACATTGACGCCATTGGTCAGGGTATTTTGGGCAACGCGTGACGAAGTTGTGTTGGCGACAATAGGACGGCGCGCACCGACCAAGATTTCGGTATCCGCACCGACGGCTTTTGACACGGTGCCGACAATCCGGGCTTTCCAGCCGCCGCCCTCATATTCGATGGCCGGGTAGATCGCCCAAACCTGATCTTTACCAGCAAACACACGTGTGTCCGCGAAATAGGGCGTGTTATTGGACGATATAACAGGGGCGATGAAGATATTGCCTTCTTGCGCACCAAACCGGCCCGTTCCGGCATTGATGATGTTGAAGCTGCCATCGGTATTGGTCCCAACCGAAACCTGCCCCGTGGTATCACCTGCAAGCAAATTTGCGCCAATATCGGTAAACTGCAGGCGCAGCACATCAAGACGGGCATCATCAAGATTACGGCGCGTGAAAATGCCGTCGACGCGCAGGCTCAGTCCGTCAATAGGTTTAAACTCAATTCCGCCGCTTGCCGATAGGCGGTCGCCCGCTTCATTGCGGGTTTGAATGCGCACTTCGCCGGGATAATAGAGATGCTGTGCTGTTCCGTCCGACGCGGTTGCGGCAACACCAAATTGCGCCGCCCGCGCGTTTGAAAATCGGTTATAGCTGTTGATCGAGATTTCATCCCGGCGAAAGCTTTGTTTGGAATAGGCGACGTTACCGTAAACACCGAAATTGTCGGAAAGTTTTTTGGAAAACCCAGCGAAATAGGCAGGATTGAAATCTTTTGTTGTTTCTTCATATTGCAATTCAGCGCGCAAAACGAGGCCATCTTTGCGGCTGAGGGCCGAATTCAAACGCAAGTCGATATTTGCGGAAAGGCCGCCCGCAAGGGTTTCGGCGTTGAAGGATTTAATGATGTTTGATCCGTTGAAGATCGACGCATCGAAAATACCGAAAGGATTGCCGCTGCTGTTGCGGCGGTTAACGCGGGCGATGCTTTGCCCCATGAGCGAGGTATTGGCGAAACGGCCCTGTAGGCCGCGCACGCTGACAGAAGCATTGCGGCGTTCTTCGGAACGGTCGATTTGCACGCCGGGGATGCGCTGCAACGCCTCACCGAGATTGAGGTCAGGCGTAGAACCAATATCGTCGGATGAAATACCGTCAATGATAACGTCAGAATTTCGTTTTTGTTCGAGCGCGTTTTCCAAGCTGGCCCGTAATCCCTCTACGACGATGATATTATCGTCATCCTCTTGCGATTCTGCATTGCTTGCAGGCGGCGGCACCTGTGTCGTTGTAGTGGGTTTTACGACAGGCGGCGGTGCAGGCGGTTGATCCGCCGTTTGGGCGCTGGCCGCGGATGCGTAAAATAACGCCAGTACCAAAGCAGTGGATGAGCTAAGCTGGGCTTTAGCGGTGCTGAAAATCATGTCTCTCTCCCTTGTTAACGTTTAATCATTTAATTTTTT
The DNA here is from genome assembly GCA_012032285.1 of Sphingomonadales bacterium. GTDB lineage: Bacteria > Pseudomonadota > Alphaproteobacteria > Sphingomonadales > Sphingomonadaceae > Sphingorhabdus_B. The sequence continues at coordinate 439 of JAAURJ010000003.1, read as the reverse complement.
GATTTTTTGGCTTTTTGCTACTTCATTTAAAGTGGTGTTTAAAAATTGCCGAAATTTGCGTTCGGTATCGATGCCTTGCGGGCCTTTGCCCCAGACGGCTGCAAATGCGTATTGCGGTGAAGCGGATGTGAACCGGATTGGGCGCGTCTCATTCTCTTCAGGCATTTCCTGCGCCTCTGCCGCGCGGTAAAATAATATAATACCCAATTCGTCTTTATTTTCGCTCCATGGCCCCCAATGCGCGATATAAGTCCAGCCTTTGACTGGCTTTTTTGGCGTGAACAATTTCGCATTCGCCGCCGTGACCAGCCCCGATGCAAGCGTATTTTCCGGCAGGCTGGATTCAACCGATACCCATGTGACGGGCTGCCGGTGACCATCTGATATTTGGCGCGGACATAGCCAGATTTGCCGCCAACTCGACGCCGCTATGGGTTAA
>JAAURJ010000019.1 GCA_012032285.1 Sphingomonadales bacterium | reverse complement strand
CGCCGACAGGATCGGTTTTGACGCAGGCCGATGCCAAAATCGGGGCTTGCATCAATATGGGCAACCAGTTGGAAGCACCCAATGAAGGCGATTGGGGACGCGGCATTCGGGCGAGCGATTTTACGGATATTGCGGCAAAGGGCTTTAAAACCATCCGCCTGCCGGTGCGTTGGTCCAACCATGCGTCACGAACGGCACCCTATACGATTGATGCGGCGTTCATGGCGCGCGTTAAAACCGTGGTCGATCAGGCGCACGCCGCCAATTTGCGGGTCATATTGAATGTTCACCATTATGACGAATCGTCCGGCAGCATCTTTCAAAACCCGGCGGGTGAGCGTGATAGGTTTACCGGCCTGTGGAAACAGATTTCCGAAGAATTCAAGGGTAAAGACAATAATATGTTGTGGTTCGAGCTGTTGAATGAACCGCATCAGAATCTGACCCATGCGAATCTGCTCGCTACGCTTGAACCTTCGCTCGCCGAAATCCGCAAAAGCAATCCGACACGGCCTGTGGTAATTGGCGGTGAAAATTACAGCAATGTATACACGCTGGCGTCGCTGCCTATTCCCAATGATCCTTATATCATTGCGACATTCCATTATTATGATCCGTTTAACTTCACCCATCAGGGAGCGCCTTGGCTGCAACCCGGTGCGCCTGCTGCCCCGCGTGACCTGACACAGGCAGAGAAAAATCAGATCACGGCAGATGCGCAAAGAGCAAGTGACTTTATCACTTCAAAGGGCCGCCCGGTTTTCCTTGGTGAATTTGGAGTGTTGGAGGCCTCTGGACCTGATTTTAATAATCTCACTGCTATTCCCATAGAAAAGCGCGCGGAATATTACCGTCTGGTTCGAACCGCATTTGAGGCTAAGAATATCGATGGCTGTTCTTGGTCCTATACCAACACCTTCTCTATTCGCCGGAATAATGATGATGTTTGGTATAATGAGATTTTGACCGCCCTCGGCCTCTAAAAATGGCGCTTCGGCGCAATAGGATGAAAATTAATAACGGCCCTATGGCAATGCCATGGGGCCGTTATTATATGGGACGAATGGCTCATATCACAATCAAACTCGCTGCTGCTTTTTTATGCGGCATTGTCGCGGCCCCAACCGCCTTTGCGCAAGATGAAGCTTCCCGTCCTTACCCAGCCAATAATCCGTCAGATGCGGCCTCCCCCCCGCAACAAGCGCGGCCAGCGGGACCACCGCCGGGCGTTGCCGATTCTATCTTCGCTGGCGATTGGGTAACAATCGGTATCGGCGGGGGTGTCCGTCCCAGTTATGACGGGTCGGATAATTATAATTTCGGACCCGCGCCGCTTATTCAGGGCAGTATTGATGGCTTTGATTTTGGTGCGCGCGGGCCGGGCTTGTTTGTCGATATCATCCGTGACGGAGCCCGCGATGCGCGGGGGCAGCAGAAAAAGGTGCAATTTGTCTTTGGACCGCAAGTGCAACTCCGTTTCGACCGCACAGGCCGGATTGGCGATGATGTTGTTGCATTGCTTGGCGAACGCGAAACCGCGGTTGAGCTTGGTTTTACATCAGGGGTAGTGATTAAGGAATTGGCTAATCCGGTGGACAGCCTGTCCTTTACACTGGATGCGGGATGGGATGTGGCCGGTGCCCATAACGGCCGGGTGCTGCGCGGCTCCATTGGTTATGCAACGCCCTTGTCGCGTGCGGCCTTTGCCAATTTGTCGCTATCCGCCACCCATGTCGATGACAACTATGCCGATAGCTATTACAGCATTGACGCCGCCGGTTCCGCCGCCAGCGGCCTTTCGGTTTTTGATGCAGATAGCGGCTTCAGCAGCGCAGGCGCGTTTCTGGTTCTGGGTTATGACCTGTCGGGCAATGCGCTTGACGGCGGTTTCAGCCTGTTCGGCCTGAGCAGCTATAGCAGGCAATTGGGCGATGCAAAACGCACGCCAATAACCTCCGTCAGGGGAGACGCCAATCAATGGTTTGTCGGCGGCGGTGTCGCATATAGTTTTTGACGCGGGTAGGCGCTGGCAATCGGGGTGCGGGTCGGCAGCGAATTTAGCGCCGCCGGCGTCTGCATGATCATCCGGCAAGCGGCGGACAAAAAGGGCAATCCCGTCTGGACCGCGCAAGTAACCGGCTATCCGGGCGCAGTGGCGGCCCTACAATGCGAAGGACAGGTGATTGCTTTGCCCGGAACGGCAACGATAATCACCGCAGAAAAACAGTTGGTCGAAAGACGCTGATTTATTTTTCCAAAACTGCATCATCCCTGTAGCGATCATCGCGGCATAATAAACGGAGCGGGGGAATGGCTGCGCAGCATAAATGGCTATGCGTTTTTTTAATATAAAAACCGCCCGCGCCGATGAAATTGCCCAAATTGGCGTTTTATGATAAATAAATCGCATGACTGGGCCTGAAATCAACCGGCGCATTTTTTGGCGGCAACCGTATATTCGCTTGCCGCCTGCGGTGACGGTGCCAGCAGCAGCGCCCCGCCGGTTGGTGTAACGCCTCCGCCTGTTCCCCCGCCGTCTTCGCCTCCCCCTTCGCCGACCCCACCACCGCCAATAGCCGCTGGTCGCCGGATTTTGGGAATATCCCCAACCGACCGCGCCGATGATGATTTCCCCGCAGTGCTCGGCAATCTTCAACAGGCGCATATTGCCAATGCAACGATCAGCCTAGCGTGGGACGATATTGAAACCGCACCGGGCGTTTTTAATCCTGATCCGAATTTTACCGGCATCGCCAATCAGGTTTATCCGATGGCAGGACTGTCGCTAACGGTGGTGCTGGTCGGTATTGATACCACGGCTGATCGCAGGCCCAGTGACCTGAAATCGCGGCAATGGGATGATCCGGTTATTATCGCTCGTTTTCGCGCCATGCAGCGCTGGGTCATCAGCCAATTGCGCGATGTGCGGATTACCGCATGGTCGATAGGCAATGAAGTCGATGCATTGCTCGGCAATGATAATGCGGCATGGCGGGCATGGCGGCGCTTTTTTGAAAGCGTGGCTCCTGATGCGCGTGCGGCGCTTCCCGGTGTGGCGATCGGATCAAAGGCAACTACCAATATATTGACCAATCCAGTGGCCCTTGCGGCTTACCGCGAATTGTTAAACGATGCCGATGCCTCTATGCTAACTTATTATCCATCCGGCGCGGATTATAATTCGGCGCAATTGCCCCCTGTCGCACAAGATTTTGATAGGGCGCTTTCGGCCTATCCGGATAAACCATTGCGGCTATTGGAATGCGGCTTTTGCAGCGCCTCCGTATTGGGTTCCAGCGAGACAAAACAGGCCGATTTTGTGAGCGCGGTATTTCAGGCATGGGATGCCAATATCGGCAATATGCCGCAGATTGACTATTTCGCCGCCCATGATTTCAGCCCCGCTGCGGTGCAGTTTTTTATCAATTATTACGGCGTTTCAGGTCGAAATTTTGCGTCCTGGCTCGGCAGTCTGGGCCTGCGCAACTGGAACGGTACGCCCAAGGCATCTTGGCAGCGTTTTGTAACGGAATCCTCGGCAAGAGGCTTCCGATAAAGCTGCGGCCTTTGGTACCTTGAAAATGTTGGAGCGCATTTCTTTTGGCCATATTCCCCATGACAAGCCTGCCCGGCTGCGCTATCACCCCTTCATCCCCGGGGAGTCGGTTGCCTAACGTTATCGTTATTGGCCAAAAAAGGACTGAGAGGGGCGGGTAACGCCGTCCGACCCGTTGAACCTGATCCGGCCCCCTTCTTGGGGCTTACCGGCGGAGGGAGGGAGCGGGAAAATTCCATCCGCCCTCTTGCTCCGCAAATTATATGGAGTGACTATCATGGGCGACGCACCAGCCAGAACAGAACAGCCGCAAGTGACCACCGGCGCGATCCGTGGATCAAAGAAAATCCATGTCGCCGCCAAATCGGGCAGCGGCGTGCGCGTGGCGATGCGCGAGATTTATCTGGAGCCTTCCTCGGGCGAACCGCCGGTGCGCGTGTATGATACGTCCGGGCCTTATACCGACCCCGATGCCAATATCGATATAGCAAAGGGCTTGCCGGAGCTGCGCCGCGAATGGATCATGGCGCGCGGCGATGTGGAGATGAAGGATCAGCGGGTCGTAAAGCCGGAGGATAACGGACAGCTCGGCCCGACCGGTCCGGCGGGGTGCAACCTTTCCCCAATGTGCGTGCCCAGGTGCTGCGTGCCAAACCGGGCGCGAACGTGTCGCAAATGCATTATGCCCGCCGCGGCATCATCACGCCGGAAATGGAATATGTGGCGGAGCGCGAAAATCTGGGCCGCGAACGGCTTTCCGAATATAAGCGCGACGGGCAGTCATGGGGCGCGGCGATCCCCGATTATGTCACCCCCGAATTCGTCCGAGACGAAGTGGCGCGGGGCAGGGCGATCATCCCCAATAATATCAACCACCCCGAAAGCGAACCGATGGCGATCGGCCGCAATTTCCTCGTCAAAATCAACGCCAATATCGGCAACAGCGCGGTCGCATCCGATGTGGCATCCGAAGTCGACAAGATGGTATGGTCGATCCGCTGGGGCGCGGATACCGTCATGGACCTGTCCACCGGGCGCAATATCCACGATACCCGCGAATGGATCATCCGCAACTCGCCCGTTCCCATTGGCACCGTGCCGATTTATCAGGCGCTGGAAAAAGTCGGCGGCGTGGCCGAAGAGCTGACCTGGGAGATTTTCCGCGATACATTGATCGAGCAGGCGGAGCAGGGCGTCGATTATTTCACCATCCATGCGGGCGTACGCCTGCCTTATGTGCCGCTTGCCGCAAAGCGCGTGACCGGCATCGTGTCGCGCGGCGGCAGCATCATGGCGAAATGGTGCTTGGCCCACCACAAGGAAAGCTTCCTCTACGAACGCTTTGACGAGATTACCGAGATTATGAAGGCCTATGACGTCGCCTATTCATTGGGCGACGGCCTGCGCCCCGGTTCCATCGCCGACGCCAATGACGAGGCGCAATTTGCCGAGCTATATACGCTGGGCGAGCTGACCAAGCGCGCATGGGCGTCCGATGTGCAGGTGATGATCGAAGGGCCGGGCCATGTGCCGATGCACAAGATTAAGGAGAATATGGACAAGCAGCTGGAGGCGTGCGGCGAAGCACCATTCTATACGCTTGGGCCGCTGACGACCGACATTGCGCCGGGTTACGACCATATCACCAGCGGCATCGGCGCGGCGCAGATCGGCTGGTACGGCACGGCGATGCTGTGCTATGTGACGCCCAAGGAGCATCTGGGCCTGCCCGACCGCGACGATGTGAAGGTTGGCGTGGTGACGTATAAGCTGGCCGCGCACGCCGCCGACCTTGCCAAGGGCCACCCGGCGGCGCAAGTCCGCGACGATGCGCTATCCAAAGCGCGCTTCGAATTCCGCTGGCGCGACCAGTTCAACCTGTCGCTCGATCCCGACACGGCGGAGCAATATCACGATCAGACGCTGCCTGCGGAAGGCGCCAAGACCGCCCATTTCTGTTCCATGTGCGGGCCGAAGTTTTGCTCGATGAAGATTAGCCAGGAGGTGCGAGAATTTGCCGCGAATAATCCGAATGACGAAACGCTGATGTTCTCGCCGAAAAGTGTTGAGGAAGCCGAAAAGGGCATGGCCGAGATGAGCGAGAAGTTCAAGGAAACGGGCAGCGAGCTTTATATGGGACAAGGCGAGCGGGAGCGGGATTGAATCTGCTAATGGATATTTTGCCCCTAAACTCTCTATCAATTGTTGCTTGCATTAATTTCACTTCATAATATAGAACAGATTGTGAACAAGGGAGACCATTGATGCAATCAATCGAATTATTCGCTGGTGCGGGTGGCCTAGCTATTGGCGCTGAATTTGCAGGAGCTAAACCTGCTCTAGTAGTCGAACGTGACAAATGGTGTTGTAACACCATAAATTTGAATCGAGCAGCTATAATTAAAAACTGGCCCGAACCAAAAGAGGCTGATGTTAAAACAATTGACTATTCAAGTTTGGAAGGAGACGTTGACTTAGTAACAGGCGGTCCCCCATGCCAGCCATTCTCGATGGGTGGCAAACATAAGGCGAATGACGATCAAAGGGATATGTGGTCTGAAGCCGTTCGGGCTGTCAGGGAAACACTTCCCAAGGCATTTGTTTTTGAAAACGTTAAAGGATTAATGAGGGGGGCTTTCTCGGATTACACAGCGTACATTCAACTACAGTTAACTTATCCCTTCATTCAGATCAGGTCAGAAGAAGATTGGTTCGATCATCTGAAAAGATTGGAACAACATCATAGCTCTAGCGGTGACAAGGCGCTCCATTATCAAGTTTTTCCGCCAAGAGTTTTAAACGCTGCAAATTTTGGCATTCCCCAAAAAAGGGAACGTGTTTTCTTTGTTGGGTTTAGGTCTGATACTGGCGCACAATGGTCATTCCCCGATGCAACTCATTCACTTGATTCACTCAGGATGGATCAATCTGAAAAAGGTAGATATTGGGAGATCCATAAAATCTCAAAAAAACATAGACCGAAGAATCTTGTGAAGGCTAAGCAATTTAAAGAAGGTCTATTACCATGGGTCACGGTTCGTGACGCATTAGTCGATTTGCCCGACCCGGAAATTTTCCCTGAAAGAGCAAAAGATTTCAAGAACCACAAGTTCCAACCTGGAGCACGTGCATACCCAGGACATACGGGAAGCCCGCTCGATCTACCTGCAAAGGCGCTTAAGGCAGGTGTCCATGGGGTTCCCGGTGGTGAAAATATGCTTGTTCGTACTGACGGGAGTATACGATATTTTTCCATCAGGGAAAGTGCTAGACTTCAAACCTTCCCGGATTCCTATGAATTTTCAGGTTCTTGGAGTGAGGCAATGCGTCAAATCGGAAATGCCGTGCCGGTCAAGTTGGCTGAGACAATAATTTCGTCTGTGATTGCTCAAATTAATGGACTAGACGCTTTTCCGTGATGAGTGAAGTATACAACCCGCTAGACAAGAGAAATCTTGGAAAATCAATTGTTGACGCTTTGCTTCTTCAGTCTGCAATCAGCATTGATGAAATTTTGCCTTTCGATGGTGCGGGTATTTATGCGATCTATTATTTCGGCGATTTCCCAGCTTATGAACCGATTTCAGCGAAGGTAGATGAGCCGTCTGCGATACCGATATATGTCGGTAAAGCGATCCCAAAAGGAGCACGGCGTGGCGCAAGTCTTGAAATCAGTTCAACTGGTAATTCCTTATTTTCAAGACTTCGACAACACCGTGAAAGCCTTAATTCTGTTTCAAACTCAGATTCTGGAATTAGCGCAGGTGATTTCTGGATAAGGTATTTGGTTGTAGACGACATCTGGATTCCCTTAGGCGAGGCGTTGATGATAGCTGCCTTCAATCCGGTGTGGAATGTGGAACTAGATGGATTTGGAAATCACGATCCCGGTAAAGGACGTTATCAGGGCCTTCGTCCAAAGTGGGATGTTGTACATCCGGGAAGAGCTTGGGCAGAAAAATGTGCTCAGCGGCAAGAATCAAAAGAAGAATTGATAACGCAGATATTTGATCACTTTAATCGTGCATGATTTCTCCAATTCAGTGTTACGGTGACAGGTGCAATAACCCCTAAAATATCCGCCATACAATTACGGTGCAACTAAGGCGCCACTTTTCTTAACCCCTAAATTCCGCTGCAACGTCTAAGCGGGGAAACACGGGCAGTATGGCTCAGAAATTGGCGGAGCAGGCTTTGTATAAGTGACTGGATTGCTGCGTCGCCTTGGGGCTCCTTGAAATGACGGTTGCCTCACCACCCCCCAAAAAAAACCATTTTCCTACAGCGGCTTTTTTTGCTTCATGCTGGTGAATGGAAAAAGATGATACTCCCGTTCGCCCTGAAATCCTGGCCGGTGATGCTGGCCGGGATAATGTTTCTGGTTATAGCAATGGGGCCGCCGCGCCGCCTGCGATGATTGTTTCGCCGGATATGGAGGCGGCGGGGGAATGTGGGCGGGGGCTGGCGGCTTTTGATCCGGTGCCGGTGAAGACGCGGCATGATGGCTGGAGCGCGCAGCGGCAGGTTGCTTTTATCGAGGCGCTGTCGCAGTCCGGTTGCGTGGAGGAGGCGTGCCGAGCGGTTGGTATGTCGCAGACATCGGCCTATAAATTGCGCGGGCGGTGCGATGCCCGGGCGTTTCGCATTGCGTGGCGCGTGGCGCTGGATCACGGGGTTGAACGGCTTGCCGATGCGGCCTATTCGCGGGCGCTGCACGGCGTGCCCCGTCCGGTTTTCTACCGCGGTGAACAGGTCGGCGAATATCGCGTGTTTGACGAGGATCTGACCAAATTCATCCTGCGATACCGCGATCCGGTGCGCTTTGGCAAATATAAGGATGCGATGGTCGCTGTGCAGCATCCGGAGGCCCATGCCGTCCTGCTGGCCAAGGCGGTGAACTTGTTGGAGGAAGAATTATATACAGGCGAGGCCGATTTTGCCGCGCACGGCTTTGCCCCATCCAAGGGGGAATATGAAGATGAGGATGACGAATAGGATGATTCCAGCTGCGCCCGCCAGGTTTGAACGGGAAATGGAATTGGACCCATGGGGTTGGCAACTTTGGCAACTTTGGAACATAGCAATGCAGCAAATGGGCAGGGATAAACAATCTTCACCCGAAATTAACCATGGCTGCTATGCTATATGTAACACCATCAATATATTGCCATTTTTGCAAGCTGCACGGGCGATCCGGCGCAGTAATAAAAACATGATTGAAATCGGGGCAATTTATGAAGGCATTTACAAAACGGGCGCTGCTCATCGGGGCATATTGCAGCGCATCTTTTGCCATGGCAGGCGCAGCGCATGCGGATACGCAAACCGCAAACGGCGAGGCGACGATTGTCGGCGCGATCACGCTGACCCCGGTTGATCCCTTGCGCTTTGGCCGCTTTGCCTCCAATGGCACCGGCAATACGGCGGTTGAGGTCTATGTTGACGGCACTGTCGGCTGTTCGGGCGCCAGCCTGTGCGGCGGCGGCACGACATCGGCGGCCAGCTTTGACGTGACGGCATCGCCCAATATGGCGATGACGATTTCGACACCGGGCAATTTTTTCCTCTATGATGGCCCCAATAGTGTGGAAATTGGGAACATCGTTTTCTTTGGCACCAATGTGACACAGGTCAGCTATAATAATTCCTCCGCAGTGAGCGACGCCAGCGGCGATCTGCATTTCAAAATGCGCGCCGCACTCTGGATGCTGGCCGGCACGCCCGGGGGCAATTTTACCGGCACATTCCCGGTATCAGTTGAATATCAATAAAGTATTTTGGAACCGGGGCTGTAGAAAGGACTTTCCTACATCCCCGGCTTTATGTTTATTTGTGGCGGATGAGGATTATTATCGGCCCGGACATCATATATAGGCATGAGAGGCGATGACCGCGCATTACCGGCTGGATATAAGCGCGGCGGACATTGCGACGATTTTTGATGCCGATGCCGGGCGGGATCTATGGGCTTATATTATTCAGGAAGGCTCATAATCCATTTATGAAAAGGATCGGTAGGCACATCATCCATATCCGCCATAGGCAGCAATATTTGATCTGCACGTTTGGGAATCGAAACGCCAAATTCGGTTGCGACCCATTTTTGCAATGCGGCCAGCGGTTTGGGCCAGACATATTCGTCCGGCTCATCTGCGGCATCAGGATAATTGTCGTTAAAAACTTCTTCGGGGGTTTTACCAAAATCGGATGGCCAGCATAATTCGCTATACCCTATTGCCAATGTACGCAGGAAATCGATGGGATTGGAAACCATGATACCAATAAGCGTTGAACCCGAACCGGAACCCATATGCACAATATGCTGTTGCCCATCATCATCCAGCCACAGCGCGGCGCGTGAGCCATCTCCGCCAGTACTGCAAAATTCGGCAAACCGTTCATATATAATGGGATCTTCGCTCCGCGTAGTTAATTTGGCCATCTGTATATTGACAGGCGTAATACCAATCATACCGTCGGCGGCGTCGGGATCGATATCCGCATATTTATAATCGTCTGAACCGAAATTATGGTGCAATCCTTGCTTATCGATCCAGTGGAAAAATTTGACAATCTCCTCTGGCGGTTGATTGCGTGTCGGAAATGAAGCCAGCATTTCTTCAATAAATATGCTCATAACTCTCCTATTTTCTTGTGCGCTATCAATGCCATATTGTCTATGCCACGCCTTATCCGTAACCGATGTTCAAACGGATGGAAGACGCGACGTGGTGATCGCGGCTATTTTCCTGTCGTTACCGAAATACCGGGATCAGGGGGCGTGCCATAAAGGGCAAATCCCATCCAGCTGGCGGATAATATCACAATCGCCAGCAATAAGGATATCACCAGCACATAGCGGACACCGTGATTTTTGGTGCCGCCGCTGGCTTCGTCTTCGGTTAACTCATCATGATCATCATAATGTATCATCGCCTTTTCTCCTCTTCGAGAAGCGACCTTATATCCCAAATGTGACGGCGATCATAGGCAGGTTAAACCCTGCCGCCTGTCACCGCCCACGCCTTAACGCGGTATCGAGCGACAGCCGGTCTTCATCGCGGAATGCCCAGATCACAAGCGTCGCCGCCGCCATGCCAAGCGATGGGAAAAACAGGATATTGCGGGTCTCTTCGGTCAATAGGTACAGGCCAAAGGGATCGAGCAGATATTTCCATATGGCAAGCGCTCCTAAACATAATATCAGCGCCTGCGCCGGATATATGAAGCGGCGAAATAGACCCAATAGAGTCAATAGGCCGATGGCGACCTGTAATATGCCCCATGGCGTCTGGATCATTTCAGCCGAGACAAGGCCGCCATAATATTTGTTGGATACGCCGATGGCGGAACTGGGACTCATAATTTTAATCAGGCCCCAAATGACAATGAGCGATCCGGTTGAAATGCGCAGGAACAAAAGGCTGGCGGCTTTCATCTATATTCTCCCATTTGTTTTGCTTGGTGCTTCGTTCCGGTATGGTAAAAGGTTACAGGCAAACAACGCTTATTTTCTGGGCGGCCAAGGGAAGAAGCCCGATGTGCGCTTGATATAATCGTCATATTCCGGACGGGTTTTGCGCATCCCGCGTTCCAACAACGGGCCGCCCGACCATTTCATCAAGGTGAAGCTGAGGAATAGAGGGCCTATTATGGTTGCAAACGCAGCGGAAAGCCCGCTGTCCGCTGCTATCAGCCATAGGCCCCACCATGTGGTAAAATCACCGAAATAATTGGGATGGCGGGTATAGCGCCAAAGACCGGTGTTCAGCACCTTGCCCTTATTCGCTGGGTTAGCCTTAAACGCTTTTAACTGTGCATCGCCGATGGTTTCAAAGGCGATACCGATAATCGCAATAACCGCACCAATCCATGCAAGCAGTCCAAGACCCGGATCATCATGGCTGATGATAATGCCCATTTGCGCGGGCAGGCTGGTGATAAACAGCAGCGGCATTTGCATCAGCCAAGCCATGACCAAAGCCGCAAATGGCCAGCTCCATCCGCGCTTTTCCATCGCATGGCCAAGGATTTTCTTGTAACGCGCATCTTCCCCTTCTTTGCGCCAGCGGACGAAGAGATGCACCGAAAGGCGCAGGCCCCAAAGGCTGGTCAGTGCCAACAATAGGTTACCGCGAGGTGAGCTGCCGGCATGAAGCCAACTGGCCCATGCCAAGATCACCATGCCAAAGGCCCAAAAGGCATCGATAAAGGATACATCCCGGATTCGCACCGATACCGCCCAAAGGATCAATATCATCACCAGCAATATCGCGAAATTCACCGATAGCAGCATAGCGGTCATATCAATCACAGCCCTTCTTTGCCCGTAATGCTCTTGACCGCACGTTCGGGGTGGCGCGGGACGATATTCCGGTAAAATTCAATTACCTTCGCCATATCTGCTTCATAATCGCCGGTTGGATATATGGCTGGGCCAAGGCCGCCAGTTTTTTTCTCATAGTCCATCATGCCAATGACAAAAGGCACTTTGGCAGCAAGAGCGATCTGGTAAAAGCCAGTTTTCCACTTTGTGCTGTTGCTGCGGCTGCCTTCTGGTGCGATGGTCAGCATGAATTCGTCGCGTTTTGCAAATTCGTCTGCCATTTGCTGCACATAATTTTGCGGGCTTTTCCGGTCGATCGAAACGCCGCCCATATCAAATAGGAAGTTACGAACGGGCCATTTGAACAAGCTATCTTTGGCCATGAAATGCGGCATAATACCTAAGTCTTCGGTCAGGCCTATGAAATAGATAAAGTCCCAATTGCTGGTATGCGGGGCCGCTACCAGAACAAATTTGCGCGGCTCCGGCACCGTTCCGGTTGCTGTCCAACCATTGCGTTTGTAAATCCCGTAAATGGCCCGTCTTAATATACGCGACAACAGGCTTGGTTTGCGGTTGGCAACCGGCATGATCTGGGTAATCCTCTCTCAGACATATTTAGCAGCGCTGACCGCTCTTGCAAATAACTTGTCACTTAACAGCCCTAGCGTTAATCGATGTTATCAAGCAAATCAAAATACAGGAACATAATGTCCAATTCAGCTATTCCGGTTATATCCTCCACGGGCCTTTACACGCCGCCTGAAAGCATCAGCAATGCCGAATTGGTGGCGAGTTATAATGCCTATGCTGACCTGTATAACGCTGCTCATCCAGATGCAGATCCGTTAACGCATAGCTCTGTTGACTTTATCGAGAAAGCAAGCGGCATCAAATCGCGCCATGTTATTGACAAGGCCAATATACTCGATCCCAATGTCATGTGTCCGCGTATCGAAGATCGGCCAAATGATCAGATTTCAGTCATGGCTGAAATTGGTGTTGCCGCGTGCAGGGATGCGCTGGCACGGGCGGGCCGGGATATAAAGGATGTGGATGCGATATTATGTGCAGCGTCCAATTTGCAGCGCGCCTATCCTGCCATGGCCATCGAGATACAAATGGAACTGGGTATGCAACATGGTTTTGCCTTTGATCTGAATGTCGCTTGCTCTTCGGCGACATTTGGTATTCAAACCGCCGCAGACTATATCCGAAGCGGCAATGCGCGATCAGTGCTGGTGGTGAATCCCGAAATCACCAGCGGTCATTTGAACTGGCGCGACCGCGACAGCCACTTCATCTTTGGTGACGTTGCAACCGCGATATTGGTGGAAGCAAAGGATGTTGCCCCGGCTAAGCATTGGGAAATATTGGGCACAAGGCTGAAAACCCAGTTCAGTAACAATATCCGTAATAATTTCGGTTTCTTGAACCGCGCCCATGGCGGAGTGGATCAGGATGGACCAAAATCCGACAAGCTTTTTATTCAGGAAGGGCGCAAGGTGTTTAAAGAAGTGGTTCCAATGGTCGCCGAAATGATTGTCGATCATGCCGGTGCCATTGGTCTGTTGGGCACGAACCTGCGCCGTCTTTGGCTGCATCAAGCCAATTCGGGTATGAACCGCCTTATCGCGCAGCGCGTTTTGGGGCATGAGGCGAGTGCAGACGAAAGCCCAACAGTGCTTGATGTCTATGGCAATACATCAAGCGCCGGATCAATCATCGCCTTCCATTTGAATAGCGAGGATTTGTCCGAAGGCGATACCGGACTGATTTGCTCCTTTGGCGCGGGTTATTCGGCCGGAACGGTGTTTGTTCGCAAGACGGGTTGAGCAGCAGCCATTACCCCTCATCTCCCATGCGCAACGCAGCGATGAAGGCTTCTTGCGGGATGCTGACACTTCCATATTCGCGCATCTTGGCCTTGCCTTTTTTCTGCTTTTCCAAAAGCTTTTTCTTTCGGCTGATGTCGCCGCCATAGCATTTGGCGGTCACATCCTTGCGCATGGCGTTGATCGTTTCGCGGGCAATTACCTTACCGCCAATGGCCGCTTGAATGGGGATTTTGAATAAATGGCGCGGGATCAAATCTTTCAAACGCTCACACATATGGCGCCCCCGGCTTTCAGCCGCTTCACGGTGGACGATCATAGATAACGCATCGACAGGTTCGCCATTGACCATGATGTTCATCTTCACCAGATCACCGGGGCGCAGGCCGATTTGTTCATAGTCAAAGCTGGCGTAGCCGCGCGAGATGCTTTTCAAGCGGTCGTAAAAGTCAAACACCACTTCATTAAGTGGCAGCTCATAAGTCACCTGTGCCCTGTCGCCGACATAGGTCAGGTTTTTCTGAATCCCGCGCCGATCCTGGCATAGTTTCAATATACCGCCCAGATATTCGTCGGGGCAATAGATAACCGCTTGGATCCATGGTTCCTCCATGGCCTTAACCTTAACAATATCGGGCATATCGGCGGGGTTGTGCAGGAAATTTTCATCGCCATTTGTCATCACCACCTTATACACCACAGATGGCGCAGTGGTGATCAGGTCCAGATCATATTCGCGGGTCAGCCGCTCCTGAATGATCTCCAGATGCAAAAGACCCAAAAAGCCGCAACGAAAACCCTGTCCCAATGCAGCGCTGGTTTCCATTTCAAAGGTAAAGCTGGCATCGTTTAAGCGCAATTTGGAAATGCTTTCACGCAGCTTTTCAAAATCGGCGGCATCAACGGGGAACAGCCCGCAAAACACAACCGATT
Organism: Sphingomonadales bacterium; assembly: GCA_012032285.1. Classification (GTDB taxonomy): domain Bacteria; phylum Pseudomonadota; class Alphaproteobacteria; order Sphingomonadales; family Sphingomonadaceae; genus Sphingorhabdus_B. The sequence continues at coordinate 33,565 of JAAURJ010000019.1, read as the reverse complement.
GCACCTCCTTAAATCCGGGCAGGGGATCAGTTGCGCCATTTTTAACCGTGGTGATTGTGTCGCCCACGGCGGTTTGGCTAACCTCTTTTATCTGTGCCGTTATAAATCCGATTTCACCGGCAGCCAGCTCCTCCAACTGCTCGATCTTGGGCCGCATACATCCAACCCGGTCGATCAGATGTTCTGTCCCCTGTGCCATGAACTTTATCCGCTGCCCTTTTTTCAGCGTGCCGGCCACCACGCGGACAAGGATGACAACGCCCAGATAGGGATCATACCAGCTATCGATCAGCATGGCTTTGAGCGGCGCGTCCCGGTCGCCCTGCGGCGGAGGAATGCGGGTAACGACAGCCTCCAGAACCTCCTCAATACCAATGCCCGATTTCGCGCTGGTCAATACCGCGTCATCAGCGGGCAGGCCGATAATATCTTCAATCTCGATCTTTACCTTGTCAACATCAGCGGCGGGCAAGTCGATTTTGTTAAGCACCGGGACAATTTCATGGTCATGTTCGATAGACTGATAAACATTGGCCAGCGTTTGCGCCTCCACACCCTGCGCTGCATCCACGACCAGCAGCGCCCCTTCGCAAGCGGCCAGGCTGCGCGATACTTCATAAGCGAAATCGACATGACCCGGCGTGTCCATAAGGTTCAGCTCATAGGTTTCGCCGTCCTTGGCCGTGTAGTTGAGCCGCACCGTTTGCGCCTTGATCGTTATACCGCGCTCTTTTTCAATATCCATATTGTCGAGCACCTGTTCACGCATTTCGCGCTCGGTCAGGCCGCCCGTCACCTGAATCAAACGGTCGGCGAGTGTGGATTTACCATGGTCGATATGCGCGATGATGGAAAAATTACGGATAAGGGAAAGGGGAGTAGACATGGCCGCGCCTTTATCAGCAGATGTAGAAACGCAAAAGAGAAAAACGCCTATAGGCGGCTATTGGTGCGCTTCTGCTTTATCGGCCAAATGTGATTATATTGTGCAATATTTTGCCATAATGGCGAAGGGCAGGTCGCCCGCTGATCCGATCATACAATATGTCGACCACCGCAAAGTCAAAATCCAAAATATGGTCCTTATCCTCGTCCTGTTCGGCCGGGCGGATAAGGCATGGGCGCTTGGCATGGAAAGTGCGGGTCAGATGCTTGGCGCGATTGACCTGCCACGAAAAACGCGGATCGCGTAGCCGCAGCGCTTCCCCTTCGAGTAAAGCGAGGTCGGCGGCAAGGGTGAAAACAATATCATCCCCTGCGCGGTCGCTTTTTTGATACAGAGTGAAAACTTCGGTCCCTTGTACAGGCGGCAATATCATGGCCAATGATCCGCTTTGCTCTTTCAGCCAATCGTCGATCCTTCCGGTGACATTAACAATAGCATCAATAGGCGCAGAAGCGTCAAGCATAGCCATTACATCGACGCCATTCTGTTTGAGCAGACCGGTAATGAGCGTGAGCCGTTCCTCCCTGCTATCCAGCAAATGGACGAGATTGGCATCTTGTTTTGCCGGGGTCAGGGCTGACTGGGCACAGGCAAAGGGCGGGATATTGGGGGGATAGCTTTTTAGCTGCTCGTGGAGCGGCGGCAATGACGGTGCGGGGGGCAAATCGCCGTCATTGCCGCCAAACAGATTTTTAAGCCAACTCATATCTATTTGCTAAATCATGTCGCGTGATTGCGCTAGTCTTAACCAAACCAGCTGCTGACTGTGTTGAAAATACCTTTGCCAAGCTCGCTGCCGGCAATGCCGCCAATGACGCCGCCAACAACACCGCCGATCACAGTGCCTACACCCGGCACAACCGACCCGATTGCAGCTCCTGTGGCAGCACCAGCCCATGCACCGCCGGCGCCGGCAACGATGCCAGATGCTGCACGGCCTGTATTTTCGCCGATACGTCCGCCATCGGCTTGCCATGCCGAACGCAGTTCGAGGCCATCCATTACAATCCCAACAGGTTTTGCAACCCGGCCCAATGTGCGCAATGCCCTACCACTTCGGCTTAAAGCTTCGCCACCCGCTTCCAAAGCTTCACCGGATGCTCGCACCGTGCGGTTATCGGCAAGGCGGGCTATGTCATTAGTAGCTTCGCGTGCGGCCCGTCCGGAATCGCGGGTTAAGCCCACTTTTGATTCAATTTCGATCCTTTCGGCCATACGCGGATTGGCGCCGGGGCGCTCTGCTACCACGTCGATTACACGTGCGCCGCCTTGTACGACATTATTGGGATGCGAGGCGCCTACAAACCTATTTGCACCTTGTGTCACTGTATAGCCTTGGTTGCGATAATTTTGCGCTACCATATTTTCCGCTAGTGCGCCGTTGGTGTTATTGGCGCTTCCGACGCTAATGCCTGTTCCTTTTGCAACGCTGCCTGCAGGAGGGGCATGGATTGTTGTTGCAACCTCAACTCCGCCTGCGCGAAGCCGGTTTGCCAAATCGCTGTGCAAACCACCTAAATTGGTCCAAGCGCTGGTTGTCGCTTCCCAGCGGACCGTTAGAATTGGATTTTGGGTTAATATCCTTGCACCGGCGGCGGTTTGTTCAAGGCCGCGTGCCATTCTCTCCGCACCCGCATTGGCAACAACCGAACCTGCGGCATAAATGCCCATGCCTTGTCCGGCGCTCGTGTCTGTTCCGGGCTGAATAGCTGCTGTGAAATCCCGGTCAAATCGGCTTAGGTCGCCGACATTGCGAGTAGCAAGCTCGCTGCGGATTGCGCTATAGGCGCTGCTCGCTGCTGCGGGATTGGTGCGGGCGGCATCGGCCACCATGGAGGCCAAGGCGCGTGTATCGACTAAACCAGTGCGACCGTTGCGGGCACTATCAATCAGGCCGCGAGCGGTTTGGGCATCGGTACTGCGAACATTGTCATTGCCGACGGGCGGCATAGACCGGTTATTGCTATTTTGAACATTGCTGGTTGCGCCGGTGGTACCCATTGTTTTCTCCAATCATGTTCGCCCCATCAGGCTTATGCCAGATTCGCCTTTGCCCCGAAATCAGCATAATGTTTAGGAACAAATAGGGGGCGCTGAACAAAACAAGTGTGACCGTGAACAAGCCGATTGACCAACAAGACTTGTCTGTGCATTCTGACATAAGAGGTGAGGAGAGTGATATGGCTAACAATAAGAATATGTTCGGCGGGTTCGAGGCTGCTAATGATGCGACCATGGCGCTGGGTCCGCTGGCCGGGATAGCAAGGGAGGATTTTGCCGGCGCGGTTGCGCTGCTGCTGCGGGAAACCGCGAGCAATCCGCAAAAGGTTTTTAAGGCGACTGCCGATTTCAACGAGGATGTGGTCAAGATTATGACTGGCCAGTCCGATCTTGCCCCTGACCGGCGTGATAAACGCTTCATGGATCCCGCTTGGCAATTTAACCCTTTTTTCAAGGCAGGAGCGCAATATTATCTTGCCATACAAAAAGGCATTAAAAGCTATATCGAAGATTTGGAACTGGATGCGCTCGAACGCGACCGGGCCAATTTTATTTCGCAAATCATCATTGATGCACTCGCCCCGACCAACAGCCTGATTGGCAATCCCAGCGCGCAGAAGCGCTTAGTGGACAGCGGCGGGTTGTCGCTCATCAAAGGGTTGAAAAACGCTTATAATGATATGGTCAATAATGATTTCATGGTCAGTCAGGTGAATAAGGAGCCGTTCAAAATCGGCGAAAATCTTGCGACATCAAAAGGATCGGTGGTGTTCCGCAATGACATGATGGAATTGATCCAATATTCGCCGACTATGGATAAGGTCTATGAAATCCCGATGCTCACTATCCCGCCGCAGATCAATAAAATGTATATCAACGACCTGACACCAGACAAAAGCGTGATTAAGCTACAATTAGACAATGGTATACAGCCCTTCATCATCAGCTGGCGTAACCCGCAGGAGGAACATGGCGTTTGGGGTATGGCAGAATATATTGATTGCTGCCGTCAAGCGATAGATGTGGTTTGCGAAATCACCGGCAGCGAAAAGATCAATGTATCGGGCGGCTGTTCAGGCGGACAGACCATGTCGGTGCTATTGTCCAAAATGGCATCTGAAGGGGACAAACGGGTCAATGCGGTGACAATGATGGTTTGCGTATTGGAACCTAAGCAAGGTGATACAGAAGCCAGCTCTATGGTATCCGAGAATGGGATCGCGCTCGCCCGGCAACGCGCTTCAAAAAAAGGGGTGATTGAGGGCAGTTCCTTGGCAAGGGGTTTTGCGTGGCTGCGTCCCAATGACCTGATCTGGAATTATGTGATTAACAATTATCTGATGGGGGATGATCCACCCGCTTTCGATATTCTGTATTGGAATGCCGATGCGACCAACCTGTCCTCATCGTTGATGGGGGATTTTCTTGAGCTGTTTGAAGCCAATGCCTATGCACAGCCCGGAGAGTTCGAGATTGCCGGGCATAAGGTCGATTTGAAAAAGGTCGATAGCGATTTGTTCATCCTTGGCGGCACCACCGACCATATCACACCGTGGCGCGCCTGTTATCGTTCTACACAGCTGTCGGTAGTAAAAATGTCGAATTTATTTTAAGCCAGGCCGGGCATATGCAAGCGATATTAAATCCGCCGGGCAACCCCAAGGCGAAATATTTCAAGCATAAGAAAAATCAGACTCCCGCTGATGTCGATGAATGGATGGCGGGCGCGGAAGAGGTGCCGGGAAGCTGGTGGCCCTATTGGACCGAATGGTTGCAAAAACGTGCTGGAAAAAAAGTGGCTGCGCCCAAGGTCACAGGCAGCAAGAAAAATCCGGCGATGGAGAATGCACCCGGCTTATATGTTTTGACTGACGAGCGGAAGGGGTAACAATATTATTCATTTCATTTTGGAGTTTTGAATTTTGGATCGGCGTAATTTTATTAAAACGAGCTCTTTGCTGGGTAGTTTAGGCGCATTGGGGGCTGCCCCATCGGCGCTGGCAAAGCAGAGACTTTTGACCTTTCCCAAGGATTTTCGCTGGGGCTGCGCGACCGCTGCTTATCAGATTGAGGGCGGGGTTAATGAGGATGGGCGCGGCAAAAGCATATGGGATGTGTTTTCCCACACGTCAGGCAAAGTGGCCAATGGGGACACAGGCGATATCGCCTGTGACAGCTATCACCGTTATGAAGAAGATATTGCCCTGCTAAAAAATCTAGGGGTGAGCTGTTATCGTTTCTCCATCGCTTGGCCGCGGATTTTTCCGGATGGTAAAGGGAAACCCAATCAAAAAGGCGTGGATTATTACAAACGGTTGATCGATGGTTTGCTGGCTGCAGGGATAGAACCTTATGCCACAATGTTTCATTGGGATTTGCCCGCCGCGATCGAGGGCGGATGGGAAAACCGCGATGCTGCCCTGCAATTTGCCGATTATGCCGGCTATATGGCTGGGCAGCTATCCGACCGTGTAAAGAAATTCATGACCGTCAATGAAATGCGTACCTTTATCGATATTGGTTATCGCGCCGGAATTCATGCGCCGGGATTGAAATTGCCACCTGACCGCCTTAATCAAGCGCGACATCATGCCTTGTTGGCACATGGTTTAGGTGCACAGGCGATCCGCGCCTCCACTCGCAAAGGGACGCAGATCGGAATTGCCGAAAATGTCGATTCCCATGCGCCAGTGATCGAAACGCCCGAACATATCGAAGCCGCTCGGCGGGCGACAAGGATTGAAAATGCAATGTATTTGACCGCCGTGATGGAGGGCAAATATATTGACGAATATCTGGAAAAAGAAGGTGCCAACGCCCCCAAGCCACAGCCAGGCGATATGAAAGCGATTGCAACACCGCTCGATTTTGTTGCGATCAATGTCTATCAACCGCAATGGGCGCGGGCCGATGACAGCAAATATGGCTATGCAAAAGTTGCGCATAATCCTAATGCGCCTCATATGGCCTCACCATGGTTATTTGTCGGGCCGGAGGTCGCATATTGGGCGGTGCGTTATGCCAGTGAGCTATGGAAACCCAAAAAATCTATATTGCCGAAAATGGCGCTTCGGCGGATGATCCGGTTACTGATGGTAAAGTATATGACGCTGAACGGGTGATGTTCCTGCGCAATTATCTAAGCTATTTTCAGCGTGCTGTGGCAGAGGGTTATCCGCTCAAGGGCTATTTTTTGTGGAGCCTGATGGATAATTTCGAATGGGCGGATGGTTATACAAAACGTTTTGGCGTTCATCATGTCGATTTTGAAACCTTGAAACGTACGCCCAAATTAAGCGCCATCTGGTATAAGGAAGTCATTCGCCGGGGCTATATTGTTTGACGCTATTAACCGACCCGGACTTTTTTCTTGCAAAGCGGCCCTTTGGCGATAGGTTGCGAATTGCGACCGGTGTAACAGGGAAAATTTATGACAAAGGGTAGCAAAAAGGCGCGGCAGGCAAAATTTTCGATGGAGAATTTTGACGGACGGACCTTGCGGGTTGCGCATTGGAAGGCCGGGGCAGGGACCGGTTCACAACATTTGCCAATCCTTTTTTTTAACGGCATTGGCGCGAATATTGAGGCGATGGCACCGCTGGCCGATTTAATGGATGACCGCGACATCATTACTTTTGATATGCCGGGTGTTGGCGGCTCTCCTGAACCAGTTGTGCCCTATAATGCGATTATGATGGCCCGGATTGCGGCGCTCTTGCTCGACAAATATGAAATGCCCTTGGTTGATGTTATGGGGGTCAGCTGGGGCGGGGCGATGGCGCAGCAATTTGCCCTGCAAAACCCCTCCCGCGTCAATCGGCTGGTGCTGAAAGCAACCAGCGCGGGGATGTTGATGGTCCCCGGTAATCCAGCGGCGCTTATTAAAATGGCTGACCCGCGCCGTTATATCGATCCCAACTATATGGAGAAGCATTTCAAAACGCTTTATGGCGGCGATGATAGTGGAAAAGGCGGGCATATTGGCCGTATCACACCGCCAAGCAAAACCGGTTATTTTTACCAGTTAATGGCGATGATGGGTTGGACCAGCGCACCTTTTCTGCCCTTCATGAAAAAAGAGACGCTAATCATGATGGGCAGCGATGATCAGATTGTACCGCTCGCCAATGGCAAATTCCTCAATATGCTCATCCCCAATAGCGAACTTTACGTGGTCGAAGGCGGCGGACATTTGTTCATGCTGAGCCATGTTGACCAAGCGGTCGGTAAAATCCGCGCCTTTCTGGACGGTGGATTGGAAGAGATACGCGACGCGGCATAGTGCTGCTGCCCATGCTATCGCCACTCAATAATCCTTATACGCCTCTGATCGCCTTAAATATTCACGCTGGTTGGAATAAGGCTGGGCTGTAAATAGGGATAGGGTGTTCGTCTTTGGCTGTTACGGTCAATGATCGTTTGCTCAACCTGCTGCAATGCGGCCTGAAAACGGGGTAAAGCTGCGTCAGGGCCGATAATAGCCGGATCCTGAAACCATGGTTCATAGGGATAATCATTGCTTCGATAATCGCCCAAGGGCCGGTAATGCAGCGATCCCAATAACCAAAGGGTATTGAGCTGCTCCAGCGCCAGCGGCACAGGCAGCATATAGTCCAGCCATGCCTGCTTATCGTGCCCGCCTTGCTTGTCCGGGCGGCCGCCCATCCCGCGCCGGAAATGGCGGGAGCAAAGGACATGACATCCTTTTGCGGGAAGTTGACGGCGGCGTGCTGTGCGCTGCCGGTGAACAGGATCATGGTGCATATGTCGATTAACTGGCTGCGGCTGGTAACTGGCTTAAAACCCTTTACCGCGCCTTCATGAATCAATGCATTTGTCCAAGCGTTTAGTTCGCTGTCACCGGTGACTGCATCATCATCGGCATAGTATATGTAAATATATTGCTGCACCCATGTTTGGATTGCTTCCCACACCAGCAGCGCATCGTCACGATAGGGATAGTCGGCCAATGGGCTGTCCTGATCCACTTTACGATGCTTCAGATTTGCGGGCAGCATCATGTCATAAAAGTCAAAGGCCAGACGGTCCTTTGCCGCTGCCTCCTGCGTTGATGCGATGGTGCCGCCAAATATATGGTCAATCGGACCATTGGGCGCGATCAAGGACGTAGCCGCTGCTTCGTTGATAAATAATGTGCCTTCAAAATGGGGAATAAGCAACGCCCATAAAGGATGCACTTCGGCAAGGTGACGGTGGGTGGCAACGGCAAAGGCTTCCATCACCAAATGCGTGCGAGCAAGGTGCACAAACAGTTCGTGGTAATTGCCGTCGGCAACCTGAACGATCAGTTTCGCAGTCTCCCATCCCCATTGTTCATCGGTGGCATAGCTGGGCGTAAAGATCGGATATTTTTTGTGATCCTGTCCGCATTGAATCGCGACGGGGACAAGCGATGATCCTTTCGGTGGAACGGCAAACAACGCCATGGGTTGATAAACCGATTTTTCAATGCCATCCCATGATCCAGGAATCAGTATATCCAGTTCCGTATAATCGAGCAGGAAAATCCGCCCTTCGGTCAATGCCTTGTCAAGCCGGTCGCCACGGATGGCGGTTTCATAATGTGCCTGTGTCACCGGGAAATTATGCGGCAAGCTATCAATCCCTTTAATCAGAACTGAATTAGGACCAGCAACGCGCATCCGCGCAAAAGCATCATCCTCCATAAATTCATAAGCCGTGCCCGGCACAGGTAAAGTGTCAAACAAGTCCCTGTACAGCTCCAATGACCGCATCGGGGCGGATGAACCAAGCCCGGCGCGGCGCATATCGGTGGCGTCGATCATTGCCTTTAACTCACAGGCATGGTTATTCAGTAATTTTTGATGCGCATCATGTTCGGCATAGGCGACGGCATCTTCGATTTTATGCGCGATAACCGAAAAAATTGTCTGCCCGGTTCTGGCTTCATGATGGGCGGTTACAGAATTCAGCGAGGCTTCAATCGCATCACAGCGTGCGCTTTGGCTCGCCAGTTCGGCAGGATCAATGCTAAGTTCACCCTTATCCACTCCGGTCAGTTCAATGACCAGTTGATTGCGCGCAATTTGCAGTCCGATTTTGATCAACAGCCCCCACCATGCAATGGTTGGTATATCGTTTATGGCCACTGATTTGGCGACTGGCACATTGGGCAATGTGGGAACAGTCGTCGTCCATTCATAACTGATCGAGGACAATGCCAGTTGTGCTGCGCGTTCCGCCTGCTCTATGGCATTATCATTTTGCGGTAATGTTGGGTTGGTGGCGGCTCTGGTCATGAAAGGCTCCGTTTACAAATAGCTTAGGCCGCCTGTCATAGAAAGATCATGGTTAAGATTTCGTTTTACGGATTTTTGCGAATGTAAAAACCGCCTGAAATGCTGAGGACAACATCCTTAACGCGGCGTTTACCAATTGCTGATAGCAGCCTTTTTATGGTCGCTTTCACAGCCTTGTTCAAAAAGATATTTCCGCCGGTTCCACCTGTGATAGCGGATGATTTTAACCTGCTGTGCGCTGTGCGGATGCAGCGGCAAACCAGCTGGCTCTCTATCGCATTGCTTTTCACCGTGCCTGTGACCATTTACGCGGCAAGCGCAGGGGCATCTTTTTGGTTGCGGATCATATTGCCGCTCTTTATCGGATTGCTGTTTTTTGCGGGCTTAGTTTCGTCGCATATCCAATATGGCCGCGACATGAGTGCGGCCAAAGCGAAAAAATTCATTCTTGATACCACATGGTCAACCCCCATTATCGCCGCATTGTGCAGTGCCTGGTGCGTCAGCAGCTGGTTATCCGCGCCGCAGGATAGTAAAATCTATTATCCGATCCTTATGGCTATGGGTTCGCTAACCACTGTGTACTGCCTGTCATCGGCACGGGTGGCGGCGATATTGAATTTGGCCATAGGCATGATACCGATCACGCTTTTGATGATGATCAGCGGCAACCGGCTCGATTTTGCTGCATCAATCAGTCTGATGATCGCCAGCATTTTCCTGCTCCATATGATCTTTGCGCAGCATGAACAATTGACCGATCTTTTGCTGGTAAAAAAACAAATGCAGTTACAGGCGCATACCGATCCGCTTACCGGCTTGCTTAATCGCCGCGCATTGGATGCGCGCATAGCGGCAGAAATGGAAGCGGCCTATACCGGTAATGATGATGACGGTTTTACCCTAGCCTTGATGGATTTGGACGGGTTCAAACAGGTTAATGACCTTTACGGCCACGCGACAGGGGACGGATTATTATGTGAAATTGCCGCGAGGTTGAAAAAAGTGTGCGGCGAAAATGCGGTTGTCACACGGCAAGGCGGGGATGAATTTGCCGTGTTACTGCCGCGCGGCAACAATGATAAGCGTTGTTCTATTGCCGATGAGATATTGGCTTCCCTGCTAATGCCTTGCAAAATTGATGGCCGCATGATCCGCATCGGGGCCAGCATTGGCACCGCGCATTGGCCGGAAGATGGACACAGCAGCAAAGATTTGTTCGAAACCGCCGACCGCGCCCTTTACCGGATCAAACAAAGCGGCAAAACAAATGCGGATCCGTGTGCAGGACGGCCCCGTTCCGCCGCTTGAACCTGGCGTCAATCCCCCTTTCTTTTCCCGCGTAATACGTTAGTCTGGTAGGAGGGAAAAGGGCTGGGAGAACAAATAATGCGGCATATCGCAATCGTGGGTTCGGGGCCTGCCGGATATTATACGGCGGAGGCAGCGCAGAAGAAATATGGCGATGATGTGCGTATCGATATTATCGACAGATTGCCTGTACCCTTTGGCCTGATCCGCTTTGGTGTCGCCCCGGACCATCAATCGATCAAGGCAGTGTCCAAACGGTATGAAAAGGTCGCGTTGTCGAGCAATGTCCGCTTTGTCGGCAATGTAACCGTGGGACAGCATATTTCTGTCGAGGAATTATGCGGCCTTTATGACGCGGTGGTCCTTGCTACCGGAGCACCAAAGGACCGCGAGCTGGACATAAAGGGTGCGGACCTGCCCGGCGTTTATGGCAGCGCCGCCTTTGTCGGATGGTATAATGGCCATCCCGACTTTGCCGATCTGAATCCGCCATTGGATGGCAGCCATGTTGCGATTATCGGTAATGGCAATGTCGCACTTGATGTCGCACGTATCCTGTCAAAAACCAGAGAGGAATTTGTAGGCAGCGATATTGTTTCCCATGCGCTGTCGCGCTTAATGGGTGCCAAGACCGAGCAGATCACCATTTTGGGCCGCCGTGGCCCGCACCAGATTGCGATGACACCAAAGGAATTGGGGGAGCTGGGCCGGCTCGAAAAAGCGGCGCCTTATGTGGATCGCAATGATTTACCGGAGGAAGGAGCCGATGCGCTTCTCGAACCGGGGATGCGCAAATCTGTCATGCATTTGCGCGAATTTGCACGCATCCCTGAAAGCTACCGTGCGGAAAAGGACATTCGCATCGAATTTGACTTTTTCGCTGCCCCGGTCGCGATTGAAGGCGAGGGCAGGGCGCAAAAGCTGATTATAGAACGTACTTTATTGGACAAGGATTTGCGCAGCCAAGGGACGGGCGAAACGTATAGCATGAAGGCGGATATGGTAATTAGTTGCATCGGATACCAAACCCCGCCGATCGAAGGCGTGCCATTCGAACATGGGCGCGGCCGCTTTGCCAATGATGAAGGTCGTATATTGCCGGGCCTATATTGTGCCGGTTGGGCGCGGCGCGGTCCCAGTGGAACCATCGGCACCAATCGCCCTGATGGCTATGCAATTGTGGATATGATTGAAGAAGATATCGGAAGCGGCGCTGGCGCAGACCCGGAAAGAGGAGGGCGGCCTGCCCTTGATGCCTTGTTGAAGGAACGCGGGGCGGACCTTGTGACATTCAACGATTGGAAAAAATCGAAGAAGCCGAAAAGGCCCGCGCCCGTGATGGCGCACCGCATGAGAAATTTGTCAGGATCGAAGATATGATTGGCGCAAGGGGATAGGGTCTGCCTATCCCCAAGCGTTAATCTTAAGCGGGATGCGGGCGAGCATATCGCTGGCGGTCAGGTAAAGCATTTGGCCATCATCTCCAAAGCAACAATTGGCGCAGGCCTTTCCAGGATTGATGCGGCCCAGCAATTTGCCCTTAGCCGACAGGATTAGAACCCCGCCGGGTCCAGTTGCAAAAATATGCCCGCTTTTAGCCACGCACATTCCGTCAGGTAAACCGGGCGCTTCTTTTCCTGCAAGCGGCTGAGCATCAAAAAACAGGCCATTATCGGCAATGCTGCCATCCGTGCCAAGGCTATAGCTTTTGAGTATTTGCTTTTCCGGGTCCGATTGCGCGACATAAAGTGTCTTTTGATCGGGCGATAGCGCCACACCATTGGGCCGGGTCAGCGAAGCGTCAACAAGGGTGATCTTGCCATCTTTGCCAAGGCGGTAAACGCCGTTTTGCGATTGCACCTTATCGGGTGAGCTATCTTGCCCCTTAAGTCCATATGGGGGATCGGTGAAGAAGATGCTGCCATCGCTGGCTTCGATCAAATCATTGGGGCTATTGAATTTCTTACCGTTATAGCTGTCCGAGATAATCGTTTCGGCTTTGCTGTCAATGTCGATCCGGGTAACGGCACGCTTGCCATGGCTGGCGGCAAGAAGGCTGCCATCGGCCATGATCCACATCCCGTTTATGCCGGCGCTGTCAAACGGCGCCGGGTCGGCACCATCGGGCAGGCCGGATGGTTTCAGCCATGTTTCAAGCCCGTTTTTCTCATCCCATGAATAGACGGTGTTTTGCGGCACATCGGAAAAATATAGGCGGCTGCGTTTGCGGTCCCATACCGGACCTTCGGACCACCAGAAACCATCGGCCAATTTTGACAATTGAGTATCCACATCAATGATTTCAGCCAATGCCGGATCAAATTGTTCAACCTTGCCGAAAAGCGGATAGTCCTGCGCAGAAAGGGCAGGTTTTTTCTTACCATCGGTGCATCCGATCAGCATGGCTGATCCCAATGCGCCAAAAGCGGTGATGACAGCGCGGCGGTGCATATTCATTTAACGGTTACCTTTGTTGTTATTGCTCCCGCCGGAATAGTGCCAGTGACGGGTTTTGTGAGGGTGAAACTGCTACGGGCGCGGATATCCTGTGCTGATGCGCCGATCATGATGTCAAACCGGCCTGGTTCTGCGATCCATTTGCCGCCTTTGCCATAATAGCTTAACTGTTCCGGGATTAGGGTGAAAGTGACGGTGCGGCTTTCCCCCGGGGTAAGGGATAGCCGCTTAAACCCGCGCAATATCATCTTTGGCTGCGCCTGCCGCGAGACGACATCGCGCAGATATAATTGCGGCGTTTCCTCCCCCGATTGTGTTCCTAAATTGGTCAGCGTGACCGATATGTCGATACTGCCACCTGGGTTCAAAATGTTGCTGCTCACTTTCAAATCGCCGATTTTTACATCGCCATAAGATAATCCATGGCCAAAGGGATAAAGCTGCGTAATGGGCAGGTCTTTGAACCGATTGCTGTCCTTAACAGGGTCAGGATCAGCGGGTCTTCCGGCGGGATATTCGCTATAGCTATAGGGCACTGCGCCGGTAGTGCGCGGAAAGGCGATGGGCAGTTTTCCGCCCGGCACCGCCCGACCAAAAACAATATCGGCTGCTGCTGGACCGGCTTCATTGCCCAGCAGCCATGTCATCAATATCGCATCGGCCCGTTCGGCAAGTTCCGGCACCGCCAAGGGACGCCCGCCAGTAAGCAGGACGATGACCGGCTTGCCTGTATCCATAACCGCCTTGGCCAGTGCAATCTGGCTATCCGGCATGGCGAGCGAGGAGCGGCTGCGCGCTTCGCCGCTATGGTCGAAATCCTCACCAATGACGAGCAGGACGACATCGCTCGTTTTCGCTGTCTCTACGGCGGCGGCAATGCCAGACAGATCATCGCTGCGCGGCTGTGCCCCAATGGCGTAGCTTATGGTTGATCCAGCGGGCGCACCTGCCTTTATTCCATCGAGCAGGCTGATGACTTCATCCTTGTTACCCCGCGCCCGCCAACTGCCCAATTGGCTCAGTGTGTCGGTTGCCATGCCGCCAATCACGGCAATTTTTTGGGGTGAAGCCGACAAGGGTAAGATATTGCCCTGATTTTTGAGCAGCACGATCGAACGCTGTGCCACTTGTCTTGCCGCCTGCCTATGTTCAGCTGATTGTATCAGCGCTGCTTCCGCTGCAACGTCATGATAGGCCATGGGATTATCAAAAAGGCCCAACCTCTCCTTAGCCGTCAATATGTTACGCACCGCATTGTCGATATGCCCGATCAGCTTCGGATTGACGGCCAGCGCTTTGGCCAGATCATCGGCATAAACCAGACTGGTCATATCCATATCGACGCCCGCCGATATGGCGAGCGCACCGGCATCGGCCCGGCTGCCCGCTATGCCGTGGTTGATCAATTCGGCAACCGCGTTCCAGTCACTGACCAGCATTCCGTCAAAACCCCATTGTCCGCGGACAAGGCCGTCGACCATATCCGCATTGGCTGTCGTTGGCTGTCCGCCGACATCGTTAAAGGCGGTCATGAAACTGCCTGTCCCTGCTTTTGTCGCGGCATAAAAGGGCGGCAGATAAACTTCGTGCAAGGCCCGCTCGCTAATTTCCGCTGATCCATAATCGCGCCCGCCCAGCGGCGCTCCATAAGCACCAACATGCTTTGTGGTCGCCATAATCGTTCCCGCGCGGGTCAGGTCATCACCCTGATAACCGCGCACTTGTGCAGCGGCCATTATACTGCCCAAATAAGTATCTTCGCCCGCGCCTTCGACGACACGGCCCCAACGTGGATCACGGGTTACATCCACCATTGGCGCAAAGGTCCAATGCACACCGCTATTGCCTGCCTCTATGGCCGATACACGCGCGGTGCGTTCCCATTGTTCGGGTTCCCAACTGCTGGCAATCGCGATCGGAACGGGGAAAATGGTGCGATAACCATGCACGACGTCCAGTGCAAAAAGCAGCGGGATTTTCAGCCGGCTTTCTTCGGTCGCCACGCGCTGCAATTCGCGCAAAGGTTGAGCGCCCGCAACGTGCAGATAAGAGCCGACACGCCCGGCCCGCACGCGGTTCAACTCATCCGGTGTCAGTTTACTGTTTAGTGTTTTTGATCGTCCGCCGGGCACCTGGTTCAATTGCCCCAGCTTTTCCTCCAGCGTCATTTTGGCCAATAGCGTTTCGACCCGCTTGCTGGCTTTACGGGGCAGTGCATCGGGCAGATCCATCACCGATGCGTTATCGGTGACATGAGTAGGCAAGGGGCCGGGATCCTGATCCTGAGCATTCGCCGCAGGACACAATATGGTAGTCAGCAATAGAACAGACAGCAGCGATGATTGCTTCAGATTGTAAAAAATCATGGTGGACCCTCCCGATTCCGTATCGACTGTTTATACGAAAAAGCTTATCTGTGACAACCTTGTCAAATCGGCTATAGGGGAGTGGCAGCCGGGATGAATGATCAAATATCTGTGCAGGATAAAATTCTGGTTGTAATTATGGGTGTTATGGCTTGCGGTAAGAGCACCATCTCCTCTTCATTATCGAAAACCCAGCAATGGCCTTTATTGGAAGGGGACGATTTTCATCCTCTGGCAAATCGCACCAAAATGGCTTTGGGTAAGCCCCTGACCAATGAAGATCGTTTTCCTTGGCTTGATGCCATTGCCAAAGCGGTTAATGAGTATCCTGAAAATTGGTTGGTTTTGGCTTGTTCAGCGCTCAATGAAGAAGTGCGCAGCTATTTGGCCCGCAATGTGGATCGCCCATGCAAATTCATTCTGCTAAATGTTCCCAAGCCAATATTGGTTCAAAGAATACAGCAAAGGCAGGGCCATTTCATGCCTGCCAAATTGTTGAAATCGCAATTCGCTGCCCTAGAGCTGCCCGCCGAAGCCATACAGATTGACGGAACTTTGCCGCCTGAACAAATATGCGAACTGATAATAGCAGCGCTAAACCAATAGCGAAAGCATCAGCACCGCAAGAAAACCTGTAATCCCCGTTAATGTCGAAGCAATGGTCCAAGTGCGTAAGGTTTCTGCGGTAGACAGATTGAAATAGCGGTTCACCAACCAAAACCCGCTATCATTCACATGGCTCATCGCGGTCGCACCTGCGGCTATGGCAACCGCGACTAAGGCGAGTTGCGGTTGGTTTAACCCGGCGGCATTGGCGATGGGATAGGTCAGGCTGGCCGCTGTGATCATTGCGGCGGTGGCGGAACCTTGTGCTATGCGGATCAGTAGCGCGAGCAGAAAGCCAGCAACAATTGGCGTCAGGCCCCAGGCCAGAGTGGATTCGGCAAGCGTTTTGCCGGCACCGCTATCGACCAGCACTTGCTTGAATGCGCCGCCAGCTCCGGTGACAAGCAAGACGACCCCGACCGGCTCCAATGCTTTATCGAGCGATTTAAGCAAAATTTTCCGATTTTCCCCATTATTGCTGCGCATCGCCCAAACCGCAAGACCACAGGCAATGAGCAGCGCGACAATTGGCTCCCCTATGATAGACGCCGCCATACCGAGCGGGCCATTTGCTAAGTTGGTGCGTGCAATAATCGCGCCTGTAACGATAAGGAGCAGCGGCGTGAGGATCAGCACCAATGTCTGTTTGGCTAGTGCTGGATTGAATATCGCCTCATCATCAATGTCTTTTTGCTATCGTCCAATATCCTGTCGGGCAGCCATCCTCTTTTGTCTGCAAAAGCCGCATAGAGCGGTCCGCCAACGATCATCGCAGGAACACAGGCGATAGAACCGAATAATATCATCCAGCCCAAATCCACCTGCAACTGTTCGGCCACTGCAATCGGTCCAGGCGTAGGCGGGATAAAGGCATGAGCTCCTGCCAGTCCGGCAAGCAGCGGCAGGCCAAGCGATAAAGGTGTAAGCTGCATTCGCCGCGCCAGCGCAATGACCAATGGAAATAAAAGGATCAGCGCGACATCAAAAAATACCGGAATTGCGACAATCAAACCCACCAGCCCCAAAGCCCAGCGCACCGATCGCGGGCCAGCCCCTTTGGTGACATAACGGGACAAGGCGCGAATGCCGCCGCCCGATTCCACAAGCGCTCCGAACATTGCCCCAAGCCCGATGACCACGGCAATCCCGCCCAGCGTTCCGCCAAGTCCTTTCTTTATTGCGTCAATTGCATCTGTAGGTGCAAGTCCTGCGCCAATCCCCGCAAAAATCGCCGCAAGCAATAATGCCGGAAAGGGGTGCATCCGCATCCGGGTGATGAGCAGCAGCAAAGCCGCAACGCTCATCAATGTGGCAAGCAAAGCCCGGTTGTCCGCTATCCAATCCAATCAATCCCCCTCCCAGTGGCATTGGTCCTTATGACAAGCTTGTTTGCCTGCGCCTAGGCGGAATATCCGCTAGTGGCTATAATAACCGGTCGAATAACCAGTAGCTGGCGGTAATCCCGATGGCGTAGGTAGCAGCGGTAACAACGGGGGCCAAATAGTGCGCTGCAAAGCGGCGCACTAGCCAGAGCAGGCCAAGACAGGCCACGACAATCAAAAGCTGCCCCGCTTCAACCCCCAAATTAAAAGTGAGCAGGGCCATGGGCACATCACCTTCAGGCAGTCCAATTTCTCTTAAGGCACCAGCAAAGCCGAAGCCGTGGAGCAAACCAAAGATAAAGGCGACCACCCATGGCAAACGTTCGGAAAGGCGCGGCTCGCCCGGGTTTTTTTGATGATCTCAACGGCCAGAAACAGGATAGAGAGCGCAATGACTGCCTCAACGGGGCGCTGCGGCAGGCCCAAATAGCCCATTATGCTGCCTGCTAAGGTGACCGAATGCGCTACGGTAAAAGCGGTAACTGCCTTTATAACACGCCATCCTCCGCCAATAAGCAGCAAGAGCGCGACAACAAAAAGCAAATGATCAAAGCCGAAAATAATATGCTCAATACCTATTATGAAATAGGTTCTGGCGACATCGCCGATCTTCGCATTTTTTGTTATTTGAACCATTGGCTTTGAAGCGGTGAGGCGCATGGTTTGCACCGGATTGTTCAAGGGTGCCACGCGCACCAATATATCCGTTTGGGCTGCGTCCATATCGGATAACCCTATTGATTTGCCCGCCACATTGCCCGCGCATTTGACCGCATGGACAGAAAGCACCGCGCCATCGGCAAAACTGCGCCGGGGTTTATATTTGTCGGTACAGCCCTCTGGCAAAACCGGCTGTGTTTCGGGTGTCAATCCGCCCTTTACCGGCGCTTTCCAAACCAGCGTCCAATCGCCATTATCTCTTTGGGTGAATTCCAAATAGCCGGGGCGCAGTTCATCGGCTTTTGCAGGGGATATACTGACCCAAAGTATGATCCATATGGCCGCGATGCAGCGCAACATTACTTCTTTATCTCAATATTATAGGCCGAAAGCAAAATATTATAGGCTTCCTTGTCCCGTTTTTCTTCTGTTTCGGCGCGCCAGTCATTCTCTACTGCCTGCCTGACTTCGGATAGCTTGGGTTTGGTAGCGGTGGTTGCACTCCGGATGCGCAGTAAATGGATGCCAAATCCGGAGCTTACCGGACCAACCCAGCTATTTTTGGGCGCATCGGCGAGGTTGGCGAGACTTTTGGCAAATTCGCCGCCAAATTGCCGTTCAATATCGCTGCGTGGGGCATCCTCCATGCTGGCGGGCACCGACAGGCTGTCGCCTAGCTCCTGCCAATTGGTCCCGGTTTTTAATTTGTCCAGCAGGGCTTCTGCTTTGGTGCCGGCAATTTCGGGGTCAAAGACATTCAGATAGATCTGGTCAAAGCTGTAACGGGCATCGGCGGCATATTTTTGCGGATTTTTGTTGAGCAACTTTTGCAGGCTCTCTTCACTCGGCCGCACATTATCCAGTTTTGCCTGTGCCAGAAATTCCATTTTGGCCCGCAAACGACGGCGGATAATAGGGTCTTCGCTGTCCAGCCCAAGACGCAGCGCCTCGCGGTAATAAATTTCTTCCTTGATATAATCGCGGATCAGCCCGTCAATCTCCTTGGCTGTGGGCTCTCGCTGGAATGTCTGTTCAAATCCTTTGCCAAGCCGGGCCACTTGCGCTTCGTCAATGATGATCGTCCGGCTTGCCGGGTCGGTGCCATAGCCGCGCCAGGCAAAGAGCAGGAAAATCACCAGCCCGGCGATCAGGAAATGCACCAAAGGCTCCCGAAGCCAGCCTTTGATCCGTGTTTTTATTGTCATTAATTTACGCCTTAGGATTATACCATATGGGCGATGTATAGGCTCTTTCCTGGGCTTTTAATTCCACATCATCCCCCAATTTCACCCCATAGCGCAGCGCGTCGAACAATACCCAGCGCGGTGTCGGGATTTCCAGCACACGAACATAATAAAAAGCTCTTAAATCAGGGTTAAATTCCGGGTCGCGCCACACCGTTTTGAGCTCCGCCGCGCCTATGCTGTTGGTATAAGAACTTGGCAATATCCACTGTATCGCCGACTGCGGGCACTTTACCATCGCGTCCTTTTTTGCGAGCTTCCATATCGCTCCAGATGACATCAAAGACTTTTTCTTGCGTGCGGCCGTTACGGTCGGTCCAACCTTTGACAATTTGGACTCGGTCCAGATTGGCCCCAATGGGGTCTTTTAACGCGGATATCATAAAAGTGGGAGCTCCCTTGGCGGCCTCATCCAAATCACCGCCCATCGGCACGCCGCGTTCATAGCCTGCTTTTACAAAGTCACCGTTCAAGTCAGCCTCGGCAAAATCCCATCCACCAAAAAGCCGCACCTGCATTCGCGGTCCTGTCGTGGCGTAATCCTCTTTGCGCATCATCGCGTCGAAAATCGCCTCGCGGGTATTTTCAGTGGCCCATACGGCGGCATAGCCCCCGGCCAGATATTGCCAGCCAAAGCGTCCGTCCCGCGTGCCCAGATTTTGCGGTTGGTTGGCGCGGTCGCCGCCTGGTTCATTGCCGGTATGTTTGCCGAAAAAGTTATTCTCATCCCCCGTGGCAAGGGCGGTGTGGCTGTCTGTCGAACCGATCATGCCCAGCTTATAGGGATTAACGCCGGTCTTCGCCTCTATGGCGAGGCCGCGTTTCAACGCCTCGCGCACATATTCGCCCGCCTGATCGCCATCTTTTTTGGCAATGGCCATGGTCAAATTACCCAAATCCCATCCTGCATCGCCAAATCCGGCAAATTCATCATTACGGGAAAGGAAGGGGTGGCTTTCGCTATCGCCCTTAATCTGCGTTACCTCAACAATAGGTTCATGGCGGGCGCGTTTGCGGGCATAATCCGCCGTCATTGGCCCGCCGTCCGGCCCGGTCAATTCAAACATCATCCCATTAGACACATTACTGTTATGAGGAATAGCCAGCATTTTGCCGCCGGTTTTCTTCTCATAGGCTTCCATATAATCCCACAGCTGCTCTACCTTTGCATCGGCTGAATTCAGCGCGGAAAACGGAATCACCTGATCAGCCCGCTCCTTGCCATCGCGGAAAATAACTACACGGTGCAGGTTGTTACCGCCCGGCATCAACGTATATTCAAAACCCATGAAGGCGGAAAATTTACCCGGCTGATTATAGCGTTCGACAATAGCGCTATGGTCTGTCCATATTTTGCGGGTGTTTTCCTTTTGATTTTCCGGGTTCATCATGCTTCAGGCAAATTTCCCTTTGCCGCACGGTCGATTAGTTCGGCCGTCACCGCCTGAGACCCCTCCGGGCTTTCATGCATCATATCATGCCAGCGGCGCAGTTCCGGATCACGGATCAGCAGGCGCGGTGCTTCATATAAACGCCGCGTCACACCCAATCCGTCGCTATGGTCGGCAATCACCAGAAAATCGAGCGGTCTTTCCAGCTTGGCAACCGTTCCTGTGGTCGATTTAACTTCTTCTCCTTTAGCAAAGCGCAAGGCTGCCTCCGGGCCAAGCCGGACGCCAAAGCCGAATGCATCGACTGAATTGGATGTATGCAAATGGGTATCACCCCAAAACACCTGTTTGGGATAGGCAGTTGTAGGTGCCTGTTCGGCACTGTTTGCTTCTTTTTCCGTTCTATCACCGGTATTTTCTTTGCCGCAGCCGGTCAAGACCAGCACGAGCAAGCTAGCAGCCAAATAATATCTCTTTGTCCCAATATTCTTTTGCATATCAGCCTCCCATCTCCCGCAAACAGTCTGCACAGACGGGGCTGGATATGCAAGCCCCGAACATGAAAAGCACAGATCGGCGGCATATGTCGCTTAAGGATTGCATATTGGCCATAAGGGCGCTTGAATTTGCGGCGCGAGCGATATATGCGCATTTTCGCAAGCTGCCCGAACAGCCATGCCGCTTTAGCTCAGTTGGTAGAGCATCGCATTCGTAATGCGGGGGTCGTAGGTTCGAATCCTATAAGCGGCACCATTGCCCCTTATTTATGGGCGGCATTATGATGATACCCTGAGGCTTCAACTTGGCTTGCTAACAACACTTTCCGGTAGGTCGGTGCCAAAAACCCTTTGATAATATTCGGCGACCATGGCGCGTTCTTCTTCATCGCATTTGTTGAGGAAGGATAGGCGGAAAGCAAAGCCGACATCTTTGAAAATTGCGCTATTCTGTGCCCAGGTGATAACCGTCCGCGGGCTCATCACCGTGCTGATATCGCCGCCGATAAAACCCTGCCGCGTCAGTTCGGCGACTTTAATCATATTCTTGACGGTATTTTCGTCTGCGCCCGATTCCTTCGCCAGCACAATCTCACTCTCCACCTCTGCGGGTAGATAGTTGAGGCCGACAACGATATTCCACCGGTCCATTTGCCCCTGGTTGATCGCCTGTGTGCCATGATATAGCCCGCTGGTATCGCCAAGGCCAACGGTGTTGGCGGTGGCAAACAGGCGGAACCATGGATTTGGGCGGATCACCCGGTTCTGGTCCAGCAGGGTTAGCTTGCCTTCGGTTTCCAGCACGCGCTGAATCACGAACATGACGTCGGGACGCCCGGCATCATATTCGTCAAACACCAAAGCCGTCGGTGTTTGCAGCGCCCATGGGAGCAGCCCTTCACGAAATTCAGTGACTTGTTGCCCATCGCGCAGGACAATGGCATCGCGCCCGATCAGGTCGATACGGCTGATATGTGCATCAAGGTTGATGCGGATACAGGGCCATTTCAACCGCGCCGCCACTTGTTCAATATGCGTGGATTTACCCGTGCCGTGATAACCCTGCACCATCACCCGGCGGTTATGCGCAAAACCGGCCAATATCGCGAGCGTGGTATCGCCATCAAAAACATAGCTGGGGTCAAGATCGGGGACGCGCTCGTCCGCCTCGCTGAACGCCGGGCATTCCATATCGATATCAATGCCGAAAAGGTCGCGCACGCTAACCTTCGTATCGGGTGCGTCCAAAAGGGTGGTGCCGCTGGTTCCGGCGGTGATATTGGGAATGTCTGTCATGCAAATACTCGTTTCATTATTGGTTGGCCAATGCCATAATCATGAAAAGCTGCCTGAGTCGATAGGGAGATATACTTATGAGCTATATTGACGGTTTTGTAATCGCGGTTCCCAAACAGAATAAGCAGAAATTCATCGATCATGCCAAAATGGCGGATGGCATGTTCATCGAAATGGGCGCGCTGCGCGTTATCGAGTGCTGGAGCGATGATGTGCCCGATGGTAAAGTCACCGATTTTCGCATGGCGGTTAAGGCAGAGGCAGATGAGGATGTCGTCTTCAGCTGGATCGAATGGCCCGACAAGCAGGTGCGCGATGCCGCGATGGCCAAGATGATGGATCCCGATAATCCCGATCCACGCATGGATCAGGAAAAGCACCCCATCCCCTTTGACGGTAAACGCATGATCTTTGGCGGCTTTGCGCCGGTGGTGGATATGAAGGCTTGAGAGGAGCAAACCAATGACCAATAAACATGGCGATTTCATCTGGTATGAATTGATGACAAGCGACGCTGATGCGGCGCAGTCATTTTACAGCGGGCTAATTGGCTGGAGCTTTGCCGATAGCGGCAATCCGGGTATGGATTACCGGATTTTTGCCTCCGCCATATCGGAGGTCGGCGGCCTAATGGGCTTGACATCCGAAATGACAGCGGGCGGCGCACGGCCATTCTGGACGGGATATATCGGTGTGGACGATGTCGATGCGGCGGTCGCCTCCATGAAAGCGGCAGGGGGCAGCGTTCATATGGAGCCTTGGGACATTCCGGGGGTCGGCAGGGTGGCTTTCATGGCAGACCCGCAAGGAGCGATGTTCTATGTGATGAAGCCGATTGCGCCTGCCGATAATCCCGACGCGGTCAGTAAGAGTTTTGCGGCGATGGAGCCCATGATCGGGCATTGCGCATGGAACGAGCTGAATAGCGACAACCCAGAAGCGGCGAAAAGCTTTTATGGCGATATATTCGGTTGGCAAAAAGAGGGGGAGATGGATATGGGGCCGATGGGGGCATATGAATTTCTGAAGGTCGGTGATGGCCGGGCATTCATGCTTGGAGCGGTCATGCCAAAGCCGGAACCAATGCCTTTTTCCGCGTGGATCTATTATTTTCGCGTAGCTGATATTGATGCGGCGGCAGACTATATCAAATCCAATGGTGGAAAGATGATCCAGGAACCGATTGAGATTCCGGGCGGCGAATATTCGTTAAACGCCTTTGACCCTCAAGGTGCGGGCTTTGGCCTTGTAGGCCTGCGCAAAATAAATGAGTAAAGCAATGAAAAGAGCAAAAATGGCAACTTGCCTATGGTTCGATGGCGGAGCGAAGGAGGCGGCAGAGCTCTATTGCGAGCTATTCCCGGACAGCATGATTGAGCGGGTCGATACCGCGCCGACCGATTATCCCGGCGGCAAGGCGGGTGACGTACTGACCGTCGGATTTACTGTAATGGGTCAGCCTTTCATGGGCCTTAATGGCAAGGCGGAAAACGGATTTACCGATGCGATTTCGTTTCAGGTGTTTACCGACACGCAGGAGGAAACCGATCGCTATTGGGATGCGCTGACCGCGGGCGGCGGCGGGGAAATGGCGTGCAGCTGGTGCTTTGACCGTTTCGGTGTGCGCTGGCAGATCGTGCCGCGCGTTCTGATGGACAATCTTGGCCATGCAGATGCGGCGGTGCGCGGGCGGGTATTCGCAGCGATGCAGTCCATGGTAAAGATTGACCATGCCGCGATTGAAGCGGCGGTGGCGGGGAAGAACTAACCAAAAGCCTCTGATTTCCTCAGTAGCTGATAAGCTTCTACCACTTTTTGCAATTGCTTTCATGGCTGCGGTCGCCGCCGTTGCGGTCGGGGTGGAAAAGGCGCAATTTTTCGGAATAGGCTTTGCGGATTGCCTTTTTGTCCGCATCGCTGTTCAGGCCGAGTAGTTTGAGCGCCTTGCTTTCTTCAGCGGACAGCGCCGGTCCTGTCATGGCGGCGCTGCGTTCCTCCTTCTGTTTGCGGTAACGTGCTCCGATGGCATCCAATGGATCGTGGAAATCCTGCCATTTGGGCGGCGCATCCACGCTTGCCGCATGGCTGAAGGCGCGGGTTTCATTGGGCCAGACATTGGTGGGGCTTTGCGCGGCGGCGATTTCTTCGGCGCTCATCCCTGCAAACCAGTCATAGCCGGCATTGAATTCGCGGACATGACGTAGGCATAGCAGTTGATAATCGCCGGGCCCGTCGCTGCCGGGTCGCCGCCCGTTAAAGGCAGGGGCGCGAAACTCACCTCGCTCCGCGCAGCCGGGATGGGCGCAAGGCGCATTGCCCACGCCGATGCGGCCGCCATAACGATCATGACGCAATTCAGTCACCGGAGGGCTTTGCAAATGGGCATAGAATCTCCATATAGGCGCTATGGATAGCGAAATAAAAGGGGCAGTGGCCCGCGAAATCGAAGAAATTTTGACCGCCGCCTTTGCGCCGGCTCATCTGGCCGTGATCAATGATAGCGCCAAGCATCACGGCCATGCGGGCGATGACGGTTCGGGCGAAAGCCATTTCACCGTTGAGATAGTCAGCGCGGCCTTTAACGGCAAATCCCGGGTGGAGCGGCAGCGTATGGTGAACAGGGCGCTGGGGGACATTCCGGGGCAGCGTGTCCATGCGCTGGCAATCAAGGCGAAGGCGGTTGGGGAGTAGCCATGCTCACCATTACGCCCACCACCCACGATCTTGGCGATTTCAAGGTGCGGCGCACGCTTCCTTCCAAACCGCGCACTATGGTTGGTCCGTTTATCTTTGTCGATCAATTCGGCCCGGCGCAATTTGACATTGGCAAGGGCATGGATGTGCGCCCGCATCCGCATATCAACCTCGCCTCTGTCACTTATCTGTTTGAAGGCGCGATTGACCACCGTGATAGTCTGGGCAGCTTTGCGACCATCCGCCCCGGTGCGGTGAATTTGATGACCGCCGGTTCCGGTATAGTGCATTCAGAGCGCACGCCGCCCATGGAGCGCGATGTCGTCTCTGCTATATCGGGGATGCAGACATGGCTGGCGCTGCCCGATGGCCGGGAGGAAATGGACCCCGCCTTTGAAAGCCGCCCTGCTGGCGCGCTGCCGCTGGTGGAGGATGGCGGCTTTTCCGCGCGGGTTATCATGGGCAGCCTGTGGGGCGAAACCGCACCCACGACGCAGCATTCGGGGACCATCTATGCCGATATCCTGATGAATGCAGGCGCAAGCATCCCGATTGAGGCGGAGGCGGATGAGCGGGCCATATTGGTCGCGCTGGGCGATGCGGTGCTGGACGGCGAGGCGCTGGAACGCCATAGCCTCTATGTGCTGGCCCCGGGCAAGGCGATGACGCTGAAGGCCGCGTCAGATGCCCGCGTCATGCTATTGGGCGGGGAAGCGTTCAAGACGCAGCGCCATGTCTGGTGGAATTTCGTCTCATCCGACCGCGAACGGATCAATCAGGCGAAGGCCGACTGGAAAGCGGGCCGTTTCCCGCTGGTTCCGGGTGATGATAAAGAGCATATTCCAATCCCCGAAGTGCCGCTAACCAAAAGCCATGACTGATTTCCCTGCGCAGCGGATCGACCTTTCCACCGGCGTTACGCTCGGGGTGTGGAGTGCGGGCGATCCTGCCAATCCACCTATTATTTTCCTCCATGGCTTTCCCGAAAGCCACCGCACCTGGCGGCATCAGATGCGTGCGCTGTCGCAGGCGGGTTATTATTGCGTCGCGCCCGATCAGCGCGGCTTTGCGGGGTCGTCCAAACCGCCGGAGGTCAGCGATTATAGCCCCGATAAGCCGGTCGCCGACTTGTTTGCGCTGGCCGATGCATTGGGGATACAGCGCTTCACGCTTGCCGCGCATGATTGGGGCGGCGCGATTGCATGGATGGCGGCGCTCAAACGACCCGAACGGATCAGCCGCCTGATGATGTGCAACAGCGCCCATCCGCTGGTGTTCCAACGCACGCTTTATGACGATCTGGATCAACGCGCCGCAAGCCAATATATGAATGTGTTCAAGGAAGGGCGGATTGAAGCGAGTATCCGCGAACGCGGGCTTGCATGGTTCTATGATCATAGCTTTATGCGGCATTTGACGCCGCAGCAGATGGATGCGGGCGAGCGCGAGACATATCTCGCCGAATGGGCGAGCGATGACGCGATCTTCTCCATGCTCAATTGGTATAAGGCGACCAATATGGTGGTGCCGCCGATGCCCAGTAGCGGCGAGCAGCAGCCCGAACGCCCGCCTTTCTTGATAAACCATTCCCCTGTGATTGATATTCCGACGCTAGTGATTTGGGGGATGGATGATCCGGCTTTGCTGCCTTGTCAGTTGGAACTGGACGGGCTGGTATCCGATTTGACCATAGTGCGGATTCCCGATTGCGGCCATTTCCTCACCTGGGAAGCGCCACAGAAGGTCAATGCGGCGATGTTGCAATGGCTGAGGCAATAAACCAATCCGCCACCGGTTCCGCTGCGTAAGTTTACAAAGTTTACACCAAGGAAGCCTTTTATTGCTGAAGTTTTGGCTGTTTTTGTAGGATTTATCCTACAAATTCTACCCATGCGCCATGCGCCTGCGCGTAGCCCAGCAAATGCGAATCGCCATTATGCCCGCCGCCATCCCATATCCGCACGGTCAGTTCATGGCGGAATGTCGCACGGTTGGTTTCCAGCATCATCCAAACCAATGGCCGGTCCGGCGTTGCATTCTTTCCCGCTGCCGCCATTGCCAATCCGATCCGGTTTCGCCGGTCTTTGGGGATATATTGCCAGACAATGCTATGGTGAATGATGCGGGTGGTGCCGCTTTCTTGCGGGATTGATAGCCGAATATCGGCCCAGTCGGCGGCATCGGCCCGCACGACATCTGGCGCACGGGTGGCGGCGAGGGCAATGGCCGCATCCATCCGCGCGATCCGGTCCAGATTTTCGGGCCAGACATAGCTTTTGACGCGCATCGCGGCGGCGGGATCGGACAGGTCCACGGGATTTTGGTCGCATCCCTGTATGCTCACAATTTCCACCGGCGCATCGGGGGGCGGGGGGCCGCGCCATTCGGGCTTGATCTGCATCGGGCTGCTCACCGGGCCTGCGCTCACCCCGCCAAGATCATAATGATACCGGTCCATCATCGTGTTGATGCCGGCGCTTGCGCCCAGTTCATTCATCTCGAAACGCGGCGGGTTTCCCTGTGCCGACAGCCATTTCAGCCCCGCCATAAAGCTGGCCGAACGGCCCGCTTCATTGGTTTGCGGCGGCCCGTCAAACCATGGCAGCAGCGCCGCGTCATGATCAGCAACTATATTTGCAACATTATCATCTATCTGCGCCTGCTCGGTTATCTCTTGCCTATATATAGGGAGCAACCGGTTTTCAGCGCCGCTTAGATGGAGATAGTGCAGTCCGCCCGCAAGCCGCAGCGGCACCGCATCGGCAAGCAGCTTTCCCGGCCAATTGCGCAGCTTTTCACTGGTCTGGCTAACCCCGTTTAGCAAAGCAAGCTGCGCCAAGCATATCCGTCCTGTTACCGGCGCGTTATTGTGCAATATATGTTTTGCCTGCTCCAATATTCCGGTGCGCACATCATCAATATCGAATATGTCCATATTGCCCTTTCGCGCTCACAGCCCTATGTCGCGAGCAATATGACCGATACCATCATCTTTGCCATCCCAAAAGGACGCATTTTGGACGAAGCGTTGCCGCTAATGCAAGCGGCAGGAATCGAACCTGCGGCTGATTTTTTTGACGACAATAGCCGTGCGCTGATGTTTGCCACCAATGACCCGGCGGTTAATATCATTCGCGTGCGGGCCTTTGATGTTGCGACCTTTGTTGCGCATGGTGCGGCGCATATCGGTATTGTCGGCAGCGATGTGATTGACGAGTTTGACTATTCGGAGCTTTATGCGCCTGTTGATCTGGGTATCGGCAAATGCCGGATTTCGGTTGCAGTGCCCGAAGGGACAGAGGACAAAAAAGCGATGGGCATTTGCGTGTGGCGACCAAATATCCGGCGCTGACCCGCCGTCATTTCGAATCAAAAGGCGTGCAGGCCGAATGCATAAAGTTGAACGGGGCGATGGAACTGGCCCCTTTACTAGGGCTGTCGGGGCGGATTGTGGATTTGGTGTCTACGGGCCGTACGCTAAAGGAAAATGGTTTGGTTGAAACCGATATATTGGCGCAGGTTTCGGCGCGGCTGATCGTGAACCGTGCGGCCTATAAAATGACCGACGGGCGGATTGCCGCCATGGTCGAACGCTTCCGTCAATTGGCCAGTGGCAGCAGGGTAAGCGGTAATGCTTAGGCTGAATGCAGACGATAGCGGCTTTGATATCGCTTTTGACGCGCTGGTCGGGGCACGGCGGGAAAGCGATGCCGGTGTTACCGCCGATGTAACCCGCATATTGGCGCAGGTTAAGGCGGGCGGTGATGCGGTGCTGCGCGTTCTGACGCAACAATTTGACCGTTTTGATCTTGATAAGGATGGCTGGCAAATCAACGCGCAGCAATGCGCGGACGCCTATGGTGCGCTGCCCGCTGATTTGCGTGATGCATTGAATCTCGCCGCTGATCGTATCCGGGCCTATCATAAGGCGCAATTGCCGGAGGACCGCGACTATCGGGATAGCGACGGCGTGCGTTTGGGCGCGAAATGGCGCGGCGTGGATGCAGCGGGCGTTTATGTGCCCGGCGGCCGGGCAGCCTATCCGTCATCGGTTCTGATGAACGCTATACCGGCAAAGGTCGCGGGGGTCGGCCGGCTGGTTATGGTTACGCCAACGCCGGACGGGGAGTTAAATCAGACGGTGCTTGCTGCTGCGCACATTGCGGGCGTTGACGAAATTTGGCGTGTGGGCGGGGCGCAGGCGGTGGCCGCGCTTGCCTATGGCACCGCAAACATCGCGCCAGTCGATGTGGTAACGGGCCCCGGCAATGCCTGGGTCGCCGAAGCCAAGCGTCAGCTTTACGGCGTGGTTGGTATTGATATGGTGGCCGGACCCAGCGAGATTGTGGTGGTCGCCGATGGCCGGAACGACCCCGAATGGACCGCCGCCGACCTTTTGTCGCAAGCCGAACATGACCCTAGCAGCCAGTCGATTTTATTCACCGATGATGCCGCTTTTGCGGACAAGGTGGCCGAAGCTGTGGAACGGCAGATTGCGGCGCTTGCCACCGGCGCGGTTGCGGGCGCGAGCTGGCGTGACCATGGCGCGATCATCGTGACGACAAGTTTGGAGGCGGCGATGCCGCTTGCCGACCGCTTGGCCGCGGAACATTTGGAACTGGCGGTCGATATGGACCGGGCCGAAGCGCTTTTTTCAATGGTCCGCCATGCCGGATCGGTGTTTTTGGGGCGGCACACACCCGAAGCCATTGGTGATTATGTCGCTGGACCGAACCATGTCCTGCCCACTGGCCGCAGGGCGCGTTTTGCATCGGGCCTTTCGGTGCTGGATTTTATGAAACGGACCAGTTTTATTGCGCTGGATGAAAACAGCGTGCGCGTAATTGGTCCGGCGGCGGCAAGGCTTGCCGACGCAGAAGGATTGCCCGCCCATGCGGCGAGCGTAAGGAAAAGATTATCATGACCAACAGATCAAAATCACGCTCGGCCGCCCGGCTTGCGGCGGTGCAGGCTTTATATCAACTCGATATGGAAAAGCCCGCTTTGGCGCGTTTGTTGACGGAATTTCACGACCACCGACTGGGCGCGGAGATTGAAGACGCGCAATATGAAGAGGCGGAGATTAGCTTTTTCGACGATCTGGTCAGCGGGGTTGATGCCCGGCGTGTGGAAATTGACGCCTTGGTCGAAGGAAAGCTGGGCGAGCAGTGGAAACTATCGCGGCTTGATAAAACCATGCTACAAATTTTGCGCTGCGGCGTGTATGAAATAATTGCGCGGGCGGATGTGCCGGCCAAGAGCGTGATTACCGAATATGTCGATGTCGCCCATGCCTTTTTTGACGAAAAAGACGCAAAATTTGTCAACGGTTTGCTCGATGCAGTGGCCAAGGACAAAAGAACATAACCGCGTGCCGACAGCAATGATGCGGAGCAAAGTATAAGCAGAGAATCCGCCTTTATCGCCATGATGCGCGGCATGGCCATATCCCCTGCGCCGCGGGCTTTTGGATGATGTGGCGGTCATTGAATTGGGCGAAGAGGCGTTCATTCTGACCCATGACATGATGGCCCAAGGGGTTCATTGGCTGCCGCACGCAGATCCTGCGGATGTAGCGTGGAAGCTGGTTGCAACCAATTTGTCCGATTTGGCGGCCAAAGGCGCGGAACCATTGGGCTTGCTGCTGGGCTATTGTCTCTCCGATGCCGAATGGGACAGGCGCTTTGCATCGGGCCTGAAGAACGCAGTGGACCATTTCGAAGTATCGTTGCTGGGCGGTGATACGGTGGGGGAGGCAGGGGCGCGTATTTTTGGCATGACCGCAATTGGCCGCGCGGTGCATCGCCCTGTGCCGTCGCGCACAGGCGCACAGGCCGGAGATTTGCTTTATGTCACAGGCTTTCTGGGCGATGCCAAAGCGGGTTTTGACTTGGAAATGGAGCCGAAGCGCAGGCAGATTGTCATAGCGAGGCGCTTCGCCGTGCGTTCAACCGGCCTGTGCCGCGGTTGGACGAGGGCCGTCTGCTTGCGCCGATGGTTCATGCTATGATGGATATTTCGGACGGGCTGATGATTGATGCCCGGCATATGGCGGAGGCAAGCCATGTCCATGTGACGCTTGATCTGGCGGCAATTCCTTTGTCGGCGGGCTATGCTGCGCTCTATGGTGATAGCGCAAAAAGCCGGATAGAGGCGGCAAGCTGGGGGGATGATTATCAATTGCTGTTTGCGCTTCCAAAAGCCGCTTGCCCGCCTATCACTGCCTACTGCGTCGGCCATTTTAGTGCAGGACAGGGGATCAGCCTGACCGATAATGGCACAGCCGCCGCCTTGCCTGCCCGTCTTGGCTTTGAACATGGGTGACCGATAGAGCGCAGCGCGGTTTATGGCTTGCGCTTTACAATCAAGCCCCCCTATAGGTTGGATATCAAGGCCGTTGGAGAGCGGCCGGGTATAGAAACCAAATTGAGGGAGGACATTTAATGTCATTGACTGTAATCGCCATAATCTGTGGCGTGATCGCCGTTCTATACGGGGTGATAACCAGCCGTCAGGTGCTAAGCGCATCGCCCGGCAATGAAAAAATGCAGGAAATTGCCGGCGCAATTCAGGAAGGCGCTCAGGCTTATCTGGGCCGCCAATATCGCACAATCGCCATTGTTGGCGTGGTTGTGGCGATTTTGGTGGGAATTTTCCTTGGCCCGATTTCTGCTATCGGATTTGTGGTTGGTGCGGTGCTGTCGGGCGTTGCGGGCTATATCGGGATGAATATCTCGGTCCGTTCTAACGTCCGCACCGCGCAAGCGGCGAGCGTCAGTTTGCAAAGCGGGCTAACCGTTGCTTTCCGCGCTGGCGCGGTGACAGGGATGCTGGTCGCGGGCCTCGCGCTGCTCGCCATTGCGGTGATGTTCTTTGTCCTGACCGATCAAATGGGTCTGGACCTGACCGTGCTGAAGCAAAAGCGTGAGGTGATAGATGCACTGGTCGGGCTTGCCTTTGGCGCTTCGCTCATATCCATTTTTGCGCGTTTAGGTGGCGGTATTTTCACCAAAGCCGCCGATGTCGGTGCCGATCTTGTGGGTAAGGTAGAGGCGGGCATTCCCGAAGATGATCCCCGCAACCCCGCCACCATCGCCGATAATGTGGGTGATAATGTCGGCGATTGCGCCGGCATGGCCGCCGATTTGTTCGAGACCTTCGCCGTCACCGTGGTGGCGACCATGCTGCTGGGTTCCATCTTCTTCACCGACGTCCTGCAGCAGGAGCAGCTGATGCTGTATCCGCTGCTGATCTGCGGCGCCGGCGTGGTGAGCTCGGTCATCGGCATGTTCTTCGTGCGCCTCGGCGCCAGCCAGAACATCATGGGCGCGCTGTACAAGGGCCTGATCGCCACCGGCGTGATCTCGATCCTGCTCATTGCCGTGCTTACGCATCTGGTGTTCGGCTTCGATGCCGTCTTCACCGGCACCAACGGGACGCTCACTGCCGGCAGCCTGTTCTGGTGCGCGGCCATCGGCCTCGCGGTGACCGGCCTGCTGGTGTGGATCACCGAATACTACACCTCGACCGCCTATCGTCCGGTGCGCAGCGTCGCGCAGGCGGCGACCACCGGTCACGGCACCAACATCATCCAGGGCCTCGCGGTCTCGATGGAGGCGACGGCGCTGCCGGTGCTGGTGATCTGCGCCGGCATTGTCGCCGCCTATGCGCTGGCCGGCCTGTTCGGCATCGGCCTCGCGGCGACGACCATGCTGGTGATCACGGTCGTGAAGAGCTCGCTGGCGCTGTCCCTGGGCCTGGTGGGCGCGCTCTCGTTCCTCTTGATCTGGACCTTCGCGCCGGCGCTCCTGGTGAACGGCTGGGTCTATCCGGCCTCCGCGGCGGCTGCTCTCGCTGCTCAGCACGCTGTGCGTTCCCGATCAAGGTGGGCGCGCTGCTCGACACGCGCCACGTGCCGCAGTTCGGCGGCGAGTCGATCGCGCAGGAGCAAGTCATCACAGACCGCTACGAAAATTTGACGGCGCAAGTTCAAACTCAGCGACACTTTGAGCCGCTGGTAAGTCAGCTGGTTTTGTCCCAAAATTTTGCGAGAAGAGATGTCTGTCACGGGAGGAAGCTCAAGCAGCGAGGGGATTTACTCTGACCTTATCGACTGTGATTAGTTCCTGCCTTCCCAAGAATGACAGATGTCAAATTCGATACCAAAGAAGGTGGAAATAATCGTAAAATCGCTGAGTGCAGATATATCCCTCTACAAGCGATCGCACCTGTATTCAGGATTAAGACGGGAGAATCTTCCAGTCTTCCTACCAACCTTACCTCGCTCTATCACTGCGAGAGAAGTGGGGGGGACGATCGCCTACTTGATTTCCGTAAATTAAGAGACTGAGAAGGCGACGAAAAACAGCCCCATCCCAACGAGCACCAGTGCGCCCAAAGACCTAGCACCACGGTACTGAACCTTGCTGTTTC
>JAAURJ010000060.1 GCA_012032285.1 Sphingomonadales bacterium | reverse complement strand
CGACGGTTGTGCCCGAAACCGTGCCCGTTCCGGTTGCGGCAGAGGTCAGATCAAAGCCTGCGCCAGCCGCCTCAATCGCATCGGTCAGATTATTGAAGCTCGAACCGTTCACATTGACCGTGGGCGCTGTAACCGTGCCATCTGCGGCAACGGCTGCGCCGCCACCAATCGCCGTAGCCAAGCCGTTATTTGCAGTTGTGTTGGCGATATCCAGCGCGGCAAATGCATCGCCGACATTGGTTTCGGTGCTGCCCGCGACGGTGTAGCTTGGTGCGGTGAGGACGCCGGTGTTGGGGTCATAGGTCACGCCGCCGCCAAGAGCATCGGCGACATCCTGCAATCCTTCATCGATCTTGTCATCCTCCGCCTCAATCGCGTCGGTGATATTCGCATAGCTTGTGCCACCAACGCTGATCGCAATCGGTGTGGCGATGGTGCCATCATCATTGATGACAAGCCCGCCGCCCGCTACGGTTTCCAGTGTATTGCCGAGATTATTGGTGGCGGTTTCGGTCAGGAATAGCTGCGATCCGTTGACCGCATCGGTGCTGGCCGCGCTGACCACACCCGGTGCGACATTGGTGATTTGCCGTTCTGCGCCAGCCGCGCCAACCGATACGACGCCGGTTGCTGTGCCCGCTGCTGTGCCGCCGTTGATGGAAAACACGCCCGTATTGGGCGCAGAGGTGACAGAGCCAGCGCCCAATGCGACGCTGTTCGCATTGCTGGCGGTCGCATTCTGGCCGATGGCAATTGCATTGGTGGCGGTGGCATCCGCGCTGACACCCACAGCGACCGTGCCGACACCTGTGGCAATATTCCCCTGACCAATTGCTACCGCGCCAAGGGCAGGGGAGGAACCAGCCAGATTGCCCGCCGCGACATTGCCCTGACCAATGGCAACAGAACCCTGGCCATTGGCGACATTGCTTGCGCCGCCGGAGAAAGCCCCGACGCCGGTGGACACCTGTTCGGAACCGATCGAGACCGAGCTGGGGCCAAAGGCCGATGTGCTATGGCCAATGGCAACTGTATCATTGGCTGAGGCAACGACATCATGGCCCATGGCGACAGAGCTTGCACCAGCCGCGCTGGCGGTGCGGCCCACGGCGGTGGCATTGTTGCCCCCTGCGGTTGAACCGTTACCGATGGCGGTCGACATCATTCCACTGGCGATATTTCCATTGCCGAATACGGCGGAACCGATTCCCAGCGCCTGGCTGTTCTGACCCACGGCGGTGGAGCCATCGCCAGAGGCAACGCTGTTCACGCCATAGGCCGATGCGCCGTCACCGCTGGCATCGCTATTGCGGCCTGCTGCGATCGAATCCAACCCGCTGGCGGTGCTTTCTGGGCCGATGGCGACGCTGTTCGTGCCGCTTGCCACGCTGTCGGCCAGCGCCGAATTGGCATTGAAATAGAGGTCACCGGCTGCAACCGAGCTATCCAATGCGGTCAGGGCATCGCCGACATTATTATAGGTCGAACCTGCGATGGTGTATGTGGGGGCTGTCAACGCCCCTGTGTTGGGATCATAGGTCACCCCGCCGCCAAAATTGTTGGCGATATCGTCACCGGTTGTATCGGCCTTGTCATCACCAGCCTGAATGGCGGCGGTGACATTATTGTAATTGGTGCCGCCGACGCTAATCGTTGGCGCGGTCAGCAATGTGCCATCCGGGTTGATCGCCGTCCCGCCGCCGGTGATGGTTTCCATCGTATCGGCAAGGTTGTTGGTGGCGGTTGCAACCGTGAAAAGCTGTGATCCATTGACGGCATCGGTGCTGGTTGAAGACAGGACACCAGCGGCGACGTTGGTAATCTGCCGCTCGCTGCCCGCTGCGCCTACCGACACTATGCTTGCTGGCGATGTTGCCGCAATCGTCCCGCCATTCAATGTGAACACACCGGTGTTAGGAGCGGCCGTAACCGATCCCGAACCCAGCGCGACGTCATTGGCATTATTGGCGGTGGCGCCGTCGCCTATGGCCACCGTTTGTGCGCTTACGGCATTGGCATTGTTGCCCAGAGCAACGCCCGCAAAGTTTTGCGCACTTGCACCCACGCCCAGCGCTGTGCTGTTGACACCGGAGGCTTGTGCATTGTTACCAAATGCCGAAGCCTGTCCGGCGGAAGCCTGAGCCCCGATACCCACTGCCGTAGTCTGATCTGCGGATGCAACCGATGCGATACCAACCGCGGTGGAGTTCACCCCGCTGGCATTGGCGGCGTTACCGACCGCGGTTGCATTCTGCGCCGTCGCCTGCGCCGAGGTGCCGAGCGCTACACTATCGACGCCGGTGGCATCGGCGCTGTTACCGGCAGCAAGGCTGTTTGCGCCGGAAGCAACCGTATCAATACCAAAGGCGGACGAATCGCTGCCTGATGCATCGGCATTCATACCCACAGCAGCGGAATTTTGTCCTGTGGCCGTAGTGTTGGTGCCGAATGCCGATGCGTTCTCGCCGCTTGCTGTTGAGGTGAAGCCTGCGGCAATTGCACCAATACCGCTTGCAACCGAGGTGCGGCCTACGGCAGTCGCATTGGATTGATTGGCAAGGGCGCTTTGGCCAAGCGCTGTCGAACCATCGCCCTGTGCCCTTGCAAAGCGGCCAAAGGCCGATGCATTGGCTCCGTTTGCCTGCGATGCACGGCCAATTGCGGAGGAACTGTCGCCGGTTGCGCTGGCATTGGGACCAATGGCCACGGCATTGTTGTTTCCGGCAGCAACGCCTGCGGTTGCATTATTACCGATAGCCACTGATTCCTGCGATGCTGCGTCCGCCGACTGGCCGATGGCAACCGAAGCCTCGCCGGTTGCTGTGTTGCCGTTACCGATGGCAACGGTGCTGACACCATTGGCATTGTTGTTATTGCCCAGCGCAGTCGATCCCGTGCCATTGGCGCTATTGTCTGCGCCAATTGCAATTGCGCCGGTGCCGGTTGCTGTGTTCGGATCACCGATGGCAACCGCGCCATCACCCGAAGCAACCTGTCCGTCGCCGATGGCAACCGAGCGGCCGGCGGCTGTTGTGCCGTTGGAACCGATTGCGACGCTATTGTCTCCATTTGCAACCACAGTCGGACCGATCGCTACGCTATCGGTTCCATTGGCCTGCGAATCGCTAAGTGCAGAATTGGCGTTGAAGTAAGTGGAACCGCCTGCTGCCGCGAGCGCCGTATTGAGCGCAGTTATCGCCGCACCAACATTATTATATCCGGTCCCGTCAACAGTGAAGGTCGGGTTTGTTGTTACTGTTCCTTCAGGGCCAACAACCGCACCGCCGCCGATTAGGCTTTCGACGCTGTTGCCGATATTCAGCGTTGCGTTGGCCACAGTGAAAAGCTGAGATCCGTTGACGGCATTGGTTGATGTTGCCGAAATTACGCCAGCGGCGACATTTTGTATTTGACGGTTATTTCCAGCACTTCCGACGGAAACCGTTCCAACGGAAGTGGCTCCAGCGATGCTGCCTCCGGTGACTGTAAAGCTGCCGCTATTGGCAGCCGCTGTTACGGAATTTGTGCCAAGGGCGACGCTGTTTGCCGTGGAGGCGGTTGTGTTCTGCCCTACGGCAATAGAGCCTATTGCGGTTGCATCGGCGCCATTGCCAAAGGCAAGAGCATTATTCTGCGTTGCTGTTGCGCCAACACCAATGGCCAATGAGTCCGCGCCGCTGGCTATAGTAGAATCATTTCCGATAGCGATAGCGCGGTCGCCAGACGCAGTTGTCTGCCCCCCGATTGCGGTCGAATTAAGCCCGCTGGCGATAGAATCGGTGCCAATGGCCATGCTGTCGCCGGAATCGGTTGTGCTGCTGGCAATGGCATTGCGTCCTATGGCAATGGTCGAACCATTGGCTTCTGTTGTTGCCCGGCGTTCTGGCCAATCGCAATACCGCCCATTTGTGCGTTGTTTGGAACCGTGCCATCGCCATTTTGTCCAGCAAAAGATGCCGTGCCAATGGCAATACCGTTCCGGCCGGTTGCGGTTGCCGCGCTTGTGTCAACGGTCGCGCCCGTATTGTTATTACCGGAACCGATGGCAATAGAACCCTGACCTTGCGCTTGCGTGGAGTGACCCAGCGCAATAGCGGAGATGCCAGTGGCGCGGGCGATATTGCCTTGGGCAATGCTGAAATTCCCAGAGGCTGTGCTTTGGCGGCCCAAAGCAATGGCGGTATTACCGGTTACCGTGTTGGCGGTGCCTATAGCAATAGAGGATGTGTTGGACGCAAGATTTCCAAAGCCCATCACCGTATTAAAGGATCCCGATAGCAAATTTGCTTCGCCAATTGCAATGCCTGTCCATGCATCGCCCTGTATGCGGTTGGTGTCACCAATGGCTATACCACCATTCGTAACTGTGTTGTTTTCGCCAATAGCAACAGCGGCAGAAAAAATTTCAGTGCCGCCCGTCGGCAAGGTGTAGGGACCGGTCCCTGCTCTGTTATTAACTCCATGACCTGTCGTATTATCGCTTGCCGCATTGTTATTCTGACCGATTGCAACGGCACTGATATTAGATGCGCTGGAACCGGTGCCGATAGCAACCGATCCGCTACCGCTGGCTGTGCCGCCGCCCGCGTTATATTGCGCAGCCGCTGGAACGGCTATGCTCGCCAATGCCGCGCCAATTGCCGTGCCTGCACCAAGGCGGCCAATTTTTGATTTCTGTCCCACGCCCAAGGCTTTTGTAGATTGGCGAAGGGCGGACATGATCCTGCGGCGCGCGGCCCAGCTAAGGTCTGCGCCATTGCCATCCTGCCCCAGATAGCTGTCATATGTCGCGCGGTGATGACGAATGCTGTTGCGGAAACGTTCAACAGCGGCTTCTTCTGCCAACCGGTCGGCATTGCTTTGATCCTCGGGTGAAAGCGCAAACTGGATATAGTTGCCGGCAAAAATCATGTTCATTATTATTCCCCTCAATAAAGGTCGCAAAAAAACTAATGCGTTCTTTGTGTGGGTTTAATAGTAAACAAATATTAATTTGAATCGTTTCATTGATCCATTTTGAATAGATAATAATTCTATATTGGATGGATATTCAATCCAATCTGGACAGAAAGTAGAAATTTCAAAAATGTTCAGTCGCCGTCAAACGCTATCAGGCTGCGGCTTTCGATTCCAGCGCCGCATAATTTTTCCGCCCCGCCCAGATCGGGCAGGTCAACAATGAACAACGCTGTGTCCACCACGCCTCCTCCACGCCGGATCAATTCTATTCCGGCCATGGCCGTGCCGCCAGTGGCGATAAGATCATCGACAAGCAGGATTTTCTGCCCCGGCTTCACCTGCCCCAAATGCATTTCGATCCGGTCGGTGCCATATTCCAGAGCATAATCGGTTCCGATTTTCTCCCCCGGAAGCTTGCCGGGTTTGCGCAGCATCAACTTGCCAAGGCCCAGCGCATAGGAAAGCCCCGCTGCAACAATGAAGCCGCGCGCTTCAATCCCTGCAATCAGGCTGGTATCAGGGGGCACCATGGCGGCAAGCCGGTCGATCGTTGCCTTAAATCCCGGCCCGTCGAGCAACAAGGTAGACACATCACGGAATATGATGCCGGGTTTGGGGTAATCAGGAATAGCGCGGATCAGCGCGGCGAGATCGGCGTTATCGGTCATTGGAGCACATGGCCATTTTGCAGGGTTGAATTCAAGCGGAAATATAGCAGGATATTAAATTATATCGATAAACAATAAAAATCTTGACAATGATTCCGACAAAATTTATTTATAATCAATATGTGATATATTGATTTTTGATAAGGGTAATCGCTATGCTACAACGGATAGTCACCTTGCTGAAGGTGTTAAACTGGCTAAATTGGGTAGTCGCGTTCCTATTTGTATCCTGCAGCGTTGCTACTTTGATCCCGCCATTTGAGAATGGGTTGACTGCGTTGATGCAAAAGAAGCTGAGCGCCGACCAAACAACAGAGATACTACAGATTGGCCGAATGATCGACCTATTGTTGATCCCGACTGCTTATGCCGTACACCGGATATTCTTGGCCATTATCGCAATTGTCAAAACCGCAATTGCAGGCGATCCGTTTATTACCGACAACGCCCACAGGCTTCGGATCGTTGGTTGGGCGCTGCTGGCGATTCAGATTATCGACCTTTTTTCCGGTCTTTTGATGATGCGGTTAAGCGAGGTGTCGGGGGAATATGCAGGGTGGAGCCCGGCGGTTACCGGCTGGTTGGCGGCATTGTTGATGTTTGTGCTGGCACGTATTTTTGAACATGGAGCGCGGATGCGAGATGATTTGGAGGGCACTGTCTGATGCCGGTGAAGGTCAATCTTGACGAGTTACTATATCAGCGGCGCATGACCCTGACGGAATTGGCGGAGCGCGTGGA
Source organism: Sphingomonadales bacterium (assembly GCA_012032285.1). Lineage (GTDB taxonomy): Bacteria > Pseudomonadota > Alphaproteobacteria > Sphingomonadales > Sphingomonadaceae > Sphingorhabdus_B. The sequence goes on along the minus strand of JAAURJ010000060.1, from coordinate 7,760 downwards.
TATTACCATTGCAAATCTATCCATATTGAAAACCGGAAAGGCAAAGGCGGTAAGGTTTTCAACGCTGGAGGCGATTTGCCGCGAGCTTGAATGCCAACCGGGCGATTTATTGCAATATCAGGAAGGAGAGAGCGAATGACAATCTGGCAGGCAATATGCCGGTCTTACCAGCAGGCGGCGTCGTTCATGCGGGTCCATCCATGGCTTTTGCTGTTACCCATATCCGCCGAGATGGCCCAGCATGTAGCAGAGATGTATATCGGAATGTATGACAGCACCGACATGGCGATACAGGTGGAAAACCATCCGCTGCGTATGGGCCTTGGGCTAATCAAAATTTTGGCCATAAGTATTCCGGTCTATTGGGTAGCACGTTTTATTTCGGACGAAGTTGTCGATGACAGAATAATGGAATTCGACAAGTCAGCGACCCGACTTTTCGGGATTTATCTGTTTGTAATGACGGCAATTTCCGCTGTCCAAGTGTTCCTTATGCAAGGCACCGGATCGGTAGCTCTCGCCAGCTTTGTCTTTGGTATGATTTTTGGCAGCCTGATGATCGGCTGGGCTATAGCTGCTCCGTTGGGGCATGCGCAAATGGGGCCGCTACAATCTGCACAATTAATGTGGCGGTATATTCCTGCAACAATCGTCATAACTTTTATCGCGATAATGCCGCTTATGATCCCGCATTATTTGCTGGCTATTGCGGCGATCCATGTGGATGCACAAATATTGAAATGGGGCATTTTGATAATTGATTCTTTGCTGACCGGTTGGCTGTCTATATTGATCGGCAGCTCCTTCTTTTTCGCAGCCGCGCGTGCTGCGCGATCAAACCCGCGCTGGCACCATTTATTTTCACATTCCGGTCAGGAGGCCTGATCCTGTGAACCAGATATCAAAATTTCGCTTATGGCTGCTGCGCGCCGTCTACGCCCTTCTGGCATTCGGTATGGGATCCATTGTCTGGCCACAGATTATAACGGGTAGTGGTGATTGGACATTGATGCCCTCTGTTGTCAAATCCATGCTCGGTGCGATGACCCTTTTGGCGTTGCTTGGGATCGCCCACCCGATCAGGATGCTTCCGCTGCTTTTCTGGGAGATATGCTGGAAATCAATCTGGCTGGTCGTGGTGGCATTTCCGGCTTGGAAATCGGGTGCAATGGATAGCGATATTATGCAGACAGCGATTGAGGCAAGTCTAGTTATATTGGTTATGGCGGCTATACCCTGGCGTTTTGTATTCCATCACTATTTCACACTATCTGCAAATAAGGCTGTCATATCTACCGAAACATAAAAAAGGGCGGCCTGCAACAGGCCGCCCCTTATTTTCCTATAGCAATAAAGCTTATTTCAGCTCTACGGTACCGCCAACAGCTTCGATCTTTGCTTTGATTTCTTCTGCTTCGGCTTTGTTCGCGCCTTCTTTCAGCGGCTTTGGTGCGCCTTCGACCAGCGCTTTTGCTTCGGTCAGGCCAAGGCCGGTGATTGCACGGACTTCTTTAATCACAGGGATTTTGTTACCGCCGTCGCCGGTCAGGATTACGTCAAATTCGTCTTTCTCTTCTGCTGCAGGTGCATCGCCGCCAGCGGCAGGGCCAGCAACAGCAACGGCGGCAGCGGCGCTAACGCCCCATGCTTCTTCCAATGCTTTTGCAAGGTCAGCAGCTTCCATAACGGTCAGCTTCGAAAGTTCTTCAACAAGTTTAGCTACATCAGCCATTTTAATAACACTCCGATTTCTTCAAAATTATATGGCCCGACACAAAAGTTCGGCGCCCGTTAAAAGGTAAAATGAGGCGGCCCGTTTAGGCAGCTTCTTTTGCGGCATAAGCTCCAAATACCCGTGCCAGTTTCGCCGCCGGTGCAGTCGACAGCTGAGCGATCTTGGTTGCTGGCGCATTGATAAGGCCAACAATCTTGCCGCGCAGTTCGTCGAGAGACGGCATCGAAGCCAGCGCCTTGACGCCATCAACGTCCAATACGGTATCACCCATCGCGCCGCCGACAATTTCAAGCTTGTCATTGGTTTTGGCGAATTCGACCGCAATCTTTGCAGCGGCGACCGGATCCGTCGATGTGGCAATCGCAACAGGACCGGTGAGCAGATCGCTCAACGGTGCATATTGCGTGTCCGCAAGGGCAATTTTGGCAAGGCGGTTCTTGGAAACCTTATAGACTGCACCGGCATCGCGCATCTGGTTACGAAGTTCGGTCGATTGCGACACTGTCAGGCCCAGATTGCGGGTGACAATGACGCGGCCGCCTCGTTAAAAGTTGCGTTCAGCGCTGCAACCGCTTCGGTCTTTTCAGAACGGTTCATGCATTACTCCTTTTTCGGAATGGGCAAGCGGTAAGCCGGTCCATCCCAACACGAAATTACGAAACCGGCAATGATGCCGCTTTCGTGCTTATTTGTCCGTGGGGATGTTGACTGCTACCGCGTCCGTTAAAAGGCGCGTAAGCGGGCCGAAATCATGAAGATACGGCAAAAATCTCTTTCCCCGTCTAGGCTGGAAATTAAGATGGGCTTATTCCCATCACCGGCTGTCTCGGACGGTTGTCTGGTGAAGCCGTCGCCTCGCCAGACGAGGGCGCATTAACAGCGTTGGCGCAGGAGTCAAGTGGGAAGGGGAATCGTGATTTCGTTCCAACTGAAAAAACCATTATCCCGAATACGCTCCGGGATAATGGTTCATAATTTGGGTTTAGACCTGATTCTGATTAGAAACGGTAGCTAAGACCGGCGCTTATCACCCAGGGATTAAGATCATGTTCGGTTTGCAGTGCGCTGACATTGCCAGCCTGAAATGTTGCGGTCGTACCGACAAAATAACGCTTTGCATCGACCGACAGACCAAGGCCGTTGTCGTTGAGTTTGAAATCAACCCCACCTTGCAGGACGAACCCGAATTCATCTGATAAATCAACCGATGTCGCACCAATATCTGCTGCGTCGGTTCCCACATCTTCACCGAAAATGAAGAAATGGGTTACGCCTGCACCAAGATAAGGTTTGAAGCCGGAATTTGTATTCAGGTGAAATTTTGCCGTGATTGTGGCGGGCAGGATAGTCAGACCGTCAATCAGCTCTGCACCGGCCAACGCACCATCGCCTGTGACATCATGACTGGTTAAACCGACAATTGTTTCTAAGCTGAAATTATCCGATACAAAATATTCGGCCGCCAATGTGGGCACAATATTGTCATCAGCCTTTGTTTGTGACGTTGCGGGCAATCCAACCAAATCTTCATTTACTGCGGTGATTTGACCATCGGGAAGGACCGCAGTTCCCAGCAATTTAATCTGGATTGAACCATTGTCGCCGTCCTGCGCATTGACAGCAACCGGTGCCATCATTGCCGCTACTCCAGCAACAAAGACAAATTTCTTAAACATTCAATTTCTCCATGCAATTGTATGGGGCCGGCGGGCTTTCGCGCCGCCGATGCCGTAATTAAAAAACAGAATAAAATCTGAAGGTTATAGTTATGGATTAATTACTTCCGAACGGCAGCGATGAATGATGCAATACAATGCGAAGCTTTCCTTCGCCATCGCGTACATAACCCCATGTTTTGTCCACAGTGGTGACTTTGCCGTCTTTGTCGGTCATGGAGACATGGCCCATCGATTTGGCTGTATTGCCTGCGATAAGGATCCCAGCGTTTTTAATTTCAACGCTGCGCCACCCTTTTAAGGCAAATCCGCTGTCATTGGCATATTGGGAATTTCCGCCAACAAAATAGGATAAAGCCCCGTCGCGCGTTGTACGAAATGTCTGTTCACCATTGGCCAATGTGGGTTTGAACAATACAGGCCCCATATTATAACCATAGGCTGAATCGATGATACGGCCAGCGAGTTTTTCTGCTGCGGATTGACCTTTGGATTCATATTCTTTGGCTATTGAAACCAGTGCATTACCCCAAGCCTGCTGCGCTGCTTCGACTTCGGCAACGGTAATCGGGGCGTATACAGGCGTTGCCATCGCGGTTGTCTGCGAAGCCGCAAATGCGCTGTTTGCTGTCATTGGAATTGCCATCGCAATGGCTAAAGGGGCGGCTAAAAGAATTTTTTTCATAATCTACCTCTCTTGTATAAGATTATCCCGTTAGGAACATTTATATTTCAGTGAGGAATTTTCGGCCATTTGGTCCGGACGCTTCCTACACTGGAAGCTATCCGACATCACGATATGCTGTAAAAAAGCATAAACGCCAGAGGGGCCCGGTTAGCCATATTGAGATAATGCGGGCCAAAATAATTTCAACCCCCGTAAAAACCCCGTAGTGATTGCCGAGATAATATTTCTGTCCAGCCGCCTATGGGTTGGACCCAATTAACCCGGTTAAGGGGTGCTGACCCTAATCTCCGTCTCATTGGCTTTGGCATAATGGCCGCGCGATATGATATAGGCACGGACCTGTTCTGCCTCCGCTGCTGTCAGCACACTTTTGAAGCTGACCATACCGCGGTCCTTCAATATGCCGTCAATGACCACCGTTCGAAATGTGTCAGGATCGGCAATAGTGCCTGATTTGCGGAGATCCGGAAGCACGCCATTACCCACGGCGCCGGGATTGTGGCACACAAGGCAATAACGCTGATAATTGGACTGTCCGGCGGCAATATCTGTGGCAGAACCAAATTGTTCGGGCGGGTTCCAGGTAAAAGGTTCAGATTGCGGCAGTTGGGGCAGCTTTGCAGTGCCGCCCAGTTTGAGCACGATCAGCCGGGGGATATTGGGTACCTGACCCGATGCGCCCGCCGCATAGCCCGATACCAGCGGGAACGCGCCGCCCTTGCTGGTGATGAAGGCGACATATTGTTCGCCGTCCACCATATAGGTCGATGCCCCGGTCAGCACACCCGATTGCACATCCAGGTCGAGCAGCTGTTTTCCGCTGTCGGCGGCAAAGGCTTTGAACCGGCCCATGGCATCGCCCTGAAATACCAGATTGCCCGCTGTTGTCATCGTGCCGCCATTCCACGGTGCGGCCTGATCCACCTTCCACGCCGCCTTGCCGCTTTTGGGGTTGAAGGCGACAAGTTGCCCTTTGGTGGCGGCTTTGATCGCTTTTACCATCGCCACGTCATCGGGCAGGTCGGCGACGGCAAAGGCACCCCCTGTGTTAAAGCCGAGCGGCTTGCGCTCCTGTTCATTGGGGGCAACCGGCGGAAGGTAGGCGCCGCCAATATATTGGGCAGGAATATAGACCAGCCCTGTAGCGGGGTTATAGCTCATCGGATGCCAGTTATGCGCCCCAAGTGCCGAAGGGTTGGCGAGGAATATCTGCCCGGTTTTTCCGTAACGTGCGGCGGGATTTTCAACCGGACGGCCCGTTATCTTGTCATAGCCTGTGGCCCAGTTGATCCCGTCAATAAACGGATCGGCAGACAGCATTTTGCCGCTGCGCCGGTCGATGGTGAAGAAGAAACCGTTTTTAGGCGCGTGATAAAGGACGGGGACTTGTTTGCCGCCGCGTTCTTCGTTGGCGAGGATGATCGGCTGCGTCGCGGTATAATCCCATGTTTCGGCCGGTGTTTCCTGATAATGCCATATATATTCGCCGCTATCGGGATTAAGCGCGACTATCGAGGATAGAAACAGATTGTCGCCTTCGCCATTAGAACGGATTTTATGGTTCCACGGATTGCCATTGCCCACACCAAGGTAAAGCTGGTCAAGTTCGGCATCGTAAACAATTGCATCCCACACCGTGCCGCCTCCGCCGCTTTCGCGCCAATCGCCCGGTTTTTTGTCCTTGCTCCAACTGGCATAGGCCGTTTTCATGATATTGTCACTGGCCGCACCGTCAGCGACACCATTGGGGTTAGGCGTGGTGTAAAACCGCCATTCTTGCTTGCCGCTTGCAGCATCATAGGCGGTAACATAGCCGCGCACACCAAATTCCGCGCCGCCAAAGCCGATCACGACCTTGTCTTTTACAATACGGGGAAAACCGGTGATGGTGCCATTGCCCGCCTTGTCCAGCGTTTGCTGACTCCATAATTCTTTACCAGTTTCGGCATTGAGCGAGACAAGGCGGCCATCCAGCGTTCCCAAAAACAGCCGTCCTTTCCAAAAGGCCACACCCCGGTTGACCACGTCGCAGCACGCCTTAACCCCGCGTGCCTGATCGATACCGGGATCATAGGTCCACAGCGGCGCACCGCTTTTGGCGTCAAAGGCGAAGACTTTTGACCATGGCCCGGTGACGAACATCTTTCCATCCACCACCACCGGGGTCGATTCATGTCCGCGCGCATCGGGCAGGTCGGCAAACCAGGCTATTCCCAGTTGCCCAACATTGCCGTCATTAATCTTATTGAGCGGGCTATGCCGCTGCTCGCCAGAGGAAAAGGCGGGGCTGGCCCAATTGCTACCATCGCCACCAGATTTCAGATAGTCGCTGTCAATCTCGGCAAAAGCGGGATTTTTTGTGGCTTCACTTTCCGCCAGTTTACACCCGCCAATTGCCAAAGCCGTAATGGTCAAGATTGCAGCTGTAACTATTCTATTGCGCATGATGCGACTCTCCCCTTCGCTCTCTCCTACGAAACAGGCTAGTTAATCGCATGGTTAAGGTCCAGCGGATTATTCTTGAGAAGCATCACCCCTGACAAAGCCGAAAAGCGAAAACGACCGCCAGAGATGATCCGGCGGCCATTTTGTGCGCTTTGCCTGTTTACCAGTAAAATCCGCGATAGACCTTAATCACATGGCCGCTGCGAATATTGACCAGCAGCAGGTCATTATAATGCCTTACATAGCGCTGATTCCAATATGGACGCGGCAGGCGCTGGCTTGCGTAATTATTCACAATATAACGCGAACCATAATATTGCGGGCTGATCCGCACACCGGCATTCCAACTATTATAGCGGAACGGCGCTTGGAAACGGGCGGTGCGATAATGGGCGCGTCGATGATCTTGTCGGTAATCGTGTTTGTCCTCTCGATATTCCTGGCGTGCCTCACGATATTCCTGCCGCGCATCGCGTATTTCGGTGCGGGTGCCATTGCGATGGGCTTGGCGCAGATCCTGCCTCTCCTCTCGGATTTCGCGGACGTCCCGGCGCAGCTCCTGCGGCGAGGTTTTGGCCTGAACGGCAACCGGTGCAAGGACAGTGGCAGCCGCCAATATAGCGAAAATTTGCTTTTTCATCATTTGATCCTTCACATATGCACGGAGCGGCTTTGCTCCATATATTCATATATAAGGCCAGTTTAATGAACGACGCCCGACCAATTGTATCAGGCACCGTGGAAAATTGTCGCAAATTGTAATGGGGGATGGCGCTAGGGCCTGACCCTAGATTAGCTCCACGGCAACCGCCGTGCCTTCACCGCCGCCGATGCATAGGCTGGCGACGCCCCGTTTTAGGCCGCGATCTTCCAATGCGCCGAGCAGCGTGGTGATGATCCGTGTCCCCGACGCACCAATGGGATGGCCGAGAGCGGTGCCGCCGCCATTGACGTTGATTTTGTCATGCGCAATGCCAAGGTCGTGCATTGCAAACATAGCGACGCAGGCAAAAGCCTCGTTTACTTCCCACAAGTCAACATCAGCGACCGACCATCCGGCCCTATCAAGGCATTTCTGGATCGCGCCAACAGGTGCAGTGGTGAATGCTGCTGGTTCATGCGCGTGGGCCGCATGGGCGACCGATCCGCGCAACCGGCTTTTTATCTCCCGCCTTGCTTTCGCGGGTCAGAACAATCGCGGCCGCGCCGTCGCTGA
>JAAURJ010000059.1 GCA_012032285.1 Sphingomonadales bacterium | reverse complement strand
TGATAGCCAATGTCCGTCAAGCCGCAAAAAACAAAGGATTGCCTGATGACTTGGTAGCACGAATTTGGGAAATTCTTGTGGAAAACTCAATCGCTTATGAGCTTTCGAAATGGGATGATCTGCGCGGTTAATCGCTGGTTCGCGCGTCGCCTTTACCTTTTTCAGAACGCTCAGCACACCGCGCAAGGTGCGAACCTCTCCGCTATTCCAACCCGGCTTGGTCAACAAATTACGCAGCGTTCCTTGCGTCACTTCTGTCCGGTCGGGCGGAAAGAAATAGCCTTTATCCTCCAGCATTGAAAAAAGCTGCGCAATCATACCGTCCAGCTCGTTTTGCGGGGCAGGGGGGGCGAGATCGACCGCGGGCGGGCTGGCCAGTGCCTGCCGTTTGGACCATTCATAGGCGCATAAAATTACTGCCTGCGCTAGGTTGAGCGAGCCGAATTCGGGATTGATCGGAACGGTGATAATCGTGCGGGCCATTGCAACCTCACTGCTGTCCAGGCCAGAACGCTCCGCGCCGAACAAAATTGCGCTTTTGCCCCCGGCGGCGCTTATTTTATCCGCAGCGACCTGGGGTGTTATCACCGGCTTTGTGACGCCGCGTTTGCGCACAGTGGTGGCGTAGACATGATGAATATCCGCCACCGCACCGCCCAAAGTTTCGAAAATCTTTGCGCCAGCCAACACTTTATCCGCCCCCGATGCTGCCGGACCAGCCGACGGGTTGGGCCAACCGTCGCGCGGTGCCACAAGGCGCATTTCGGTTAGACCGAAATTCAGCATTGCCCGCGCAGCCTTGCCGATATTTTCGCCAAGCTGCGGACGGACCAATATGATGACGGGAGCATTGCCGCCTTGGTTCATAGCGTCCCGGTCACTTATTTGCTGCATCAATGACGGAGCCAGCAAAATCCTCAAAATCCTTGGCTTCGGTGAAATCCTTATAGACGCTGGCAAAGCGGATATAGGCAACGCTATCCAATTGTTTCAGCCCATCCATGACCATCTCTCCAATACGGACGGATGGAATTTCTGTGTCGCCCGAAGTTTCCACCTGCCTTTGGATGCTGGATACCAGTTTTTCAACGCGGTCCTGATCCACTGCGCGTTTGCGGCAGGCAAGTCCGATCGAACGTTCCAGCTTTGCCCGGTCAAAAATCTCCCGCCTATTTTCGCTTTTTATCACCATGATTTCGCGCAATTGTATGCGTTCAAAGGTGGTAAAGCGGGCACCGCAGCTTTCGCATTGACGGCGGCGACGGGTGGATGCGCCGTCTTCTGTTGGACGGCTATCTTTTACCTGGCTATTTTCATGGGCGCAAAAAGGGCAGCGCATCAGTCCTCTTTTTTCTTTTCATTCTTTTTGTTCAAATGGCGATAGGCGACAATGCCCGCACCAATGGCGGCTCCTGCGGCTAAGCTGATTGGGGCGACGAGCGCGGCGGCCGTCGCCAATGGTTGCGCCGCCCGCCATTTTTTGGCGGTATCTTTATTGGCAAGGTCTTTGCCCGCCCATGCGGCGTCCTTTGCCGCGCCCCATAATTCTTCGGCCGCCTCGCCAACATAATGCTTGGCTTGTTCGGGGAAGCTTTCGGCGGCGCGTTGTTCGGGCGTTTTTTCGCCGCACTCCGGGCAAAATTTTGTGCCTTCATCATAGCTATGATCGCATTTGGTGCAAGTTAGCGGCATGGCAGTGTTCCATTTCCAAACAAATATCTGTCCTTCGCCATATATAGGAAGGACAGACTGTGTTAGCAAGCTATACCACCCAAAGGATTATCAAAGCTCAGGGTAAATTGGGAAACGGTCGCACAAAGCTTCAACACGTGTGCGGACATCGGACTCAACCGCCGGGTCGCCCGCTTCGCCTTTAGTCCGCAGCCCCTCCAGCACATCGGCGATCATGTTGCCGATTTCACGAAATTCCGCCACGCCAAAGCCGCGCGTTGTACCGGCGGGCGAACCGACGCGGATGCCGCTGGTTTTGGTTGGTGGAAGCGGATCGTTGGGGATACCGTTTTTATTGCAGGTAATGCCCGCCCGCTCCAGCGCTTCATCGGCGTCTTTTCCGGTCACACCCAGCGGCGTCAGGTCAATCAACGCCAAATGCGTATCGGTGCCCCCCGAAACCAGATTGGCCCCGCGCTCATTCAGCGTGGCCGCCAAAATCTTCGCATTTTCAATGACAGCGGCGCTATACCCTTTGAATTCGGGGCGCAGTGCTTCGCCAAAGGCAACGGCTTTGGCGGCGATAACGTGCATCAACGGCCCGCCCTGTAATCCCGGAAAAACCGCGCTGTTGAATTTTTTGCCCAGATCTTCATCATTGGACAGGATCATGCCGCCGCGCGGACCACGCAATGTCTTATGCGTTGTTGTGGTGACAACATGGGCATGGGGCAAGGGCGATGGGTGCAGTCCGGCGGCAACCAGTCCGGCAAAATGCGCCATATCGACATGAAGATAAGCGCCAACCTTATCGGCGATTTCACGGAATCGTTTGAAATCAATAATGCGTGGATAGGCCGAGCCGCCCGCGATGATAATCTGCGGTTTGTGTTCGGTTGCCAGACGTTCTACTTCATCATAGTCGATCAAATGATCGTCGGCGCGTACGCCATATTGTACGGCGTTGAACCATTTGCCCGACATGGCGGGGCGCGCACCATGGGTTAAATGCCCGCCTGCGTCTAGACTCATCCCCAAAACGGTCTCGCCCGGCTTAATCAGCGCGAGCATGACCGCGCCATTGGCCTGCGCCCCGCTATGCGGTTGCACATTGGCATAGGTGCAGCCAAAAAGTTGCTTGGCCCGTTCAATCGCCAATGTTTCGACATCATCGGATGGGGCGCATCCCTGATAATAACGTTTGCCGGGATAGCCTTCTGCATATTTGTTGGTGAAGACTGAACCTTGCGCCTCCAGCACCGCTTTAGAGACGATGTTTTCCGACGCGATCAGCTCAATCTGTTTTTTCTCACGGGCGATTTCCTTGCTCAGCGCCGCCTGAACGGCGGGATCTGATGCGGCTAGGGTGTCGCTGAAAAAACCGTTTTGCAAATGGCTTTCATAGGTGGAGGCTTGGGACATTCTGATCCTTTCAAATATCCGGATTTGATAATTTATCAACGCGGCGCTGGTGGCGATCACCGCCAAATTCTGTGTTCAAAAACGCATCAAGGCAAGCCTTGGCCATTTCAATTCCCGTCAGCCGTGCACCCATTGCGATCACATTGGCGTCATTATGTTCGCGGGCAAGCCTGGCCGACAATGGCTCCGATAGCAGGGCGGCCCGGCAGGCGGGATTGCGATTTACGGCTATCGAAATGCCAATACCGGAACCGCAAAGCGCCACGCCTTTATCCGCGTCGCCGCGGGCAATGCATTGCGCAAGTTTATAGCCATAATCGGGATAATCAACCGAATCGGCTGCGTTCGGGCCAAGATCGTCAACATCATGCCCGGCATCGCGCAGATATTGGCAAAGCGCGGTTTTCATATCAATCGCTGCATGGTCGGAGGCAATGGCAATCCGCATAGTTTTTCCTAATCGCCCTACAGCGTGCGCCGCAGGATTGGGCCGGAGAATCGGGATAGCGGCGCTTTAGAACAGAGGAGGGAAAAAGGCTATGCCGCTTGCGAAAAAAAGCTGTGTAAATTGCCGGATTGAAACAGCGCCCCTTGCTGATTAGGAAAGGATATGACGAACATGATCCTATCGCTAGCCAGTTTTTCCGCTCTTTACTGCTTTACGGCGCATGGCGGGTAAAACAGCGCGGAGGTCCGACCAAACAAATAGTGCTGATGATCGCAGCATCAGCGGTGATCATCATGAATATTGCTATCTGGGTCATCCCGGTTGAAAATGGCAAATCACTTATCAACCAGAGCGAGGCAAGCGGTTAAATTCGATCCCCCTTATTTGATCGGACAATCAGGGTCGAGCCGCATATCCAAATAGGTATTCACCGAATCCATCAACATATCCATTTCATTTTCAAAGAAATGATTGGCGCGGGGGATTTCGTCATGATGGATGGTGATATGCTTTTGCGTGCGCAGCTTATCGACAAGTTTTTGTACGGCTTGCGGATTGACGATTTCATCGCCTACACCCTGTATCAAAATACCCGATGACGGGCAGGGGGCTAGGAAGCTGAAATCATACATATTGGCTGGTGGTGCAATGGAGATAAAACCGCGCACTTCGGGACGGCGCATCAGCAGTTGCATCCCTATCCATGCGCCAAAGCTAAAGCCGGCGACCCATGTGGTGGACGCTTCGGGGTGGAAGCTTTGCACCCAATCCAACGCGGCGGCGGCATCGGACAATTCGCCAATGCCATTGTCAAATTCGCCCTCGCTGCGACCTACTCCGCGGAAATTGAAACGCAGCACGCCAAATCCCCGTGCGACGAATGTTTTGTAAAGCTCCTGTGTGATCCGGTCATTCATAGTGCCACCGGCCTGAGGATGCGGATGTAGAATCATCGCAATCGGGGCGCGGTCACGCGGCGGGGGAGAAAAACGGGCTTCAATACGGCCTTCGGGGCCGGGGATGGCAATTGCTGGCATAATAATATGATCTATCTATGTAAAAAGCGCTGCTCCATTGGCGCTGCTGTCTAGGCGGCTGCTTTGGGGCTTTGCAGGATGGATGAGCTCTATATAGAAGTAAGCATGATTTTCGCAACTATGTTCGCAATTTTCACGGAGCCATGCGCCAAAAATGCCTTCTAAGCCGCGCCTTTATCTTGATCATGCCGCGACCACGCCGATGGTTCCCGCCGCGCGGGACGCCTTTGTGGAGGGTATGGAGCGGTGGGCCAACCCGTCGTCACCTCATAGCGAGGGCCGCGCCGCCCGCGCCGCATTGGAACAAGCAAGGCGGCGGATAGCAGAGTGTCTTGGCTGGAGCGGTGAGGTGATATTTACCAGCGGGGCAAGCGAGGCGATAGCGATAGCGATGCGGGGCAAGTCACAGATTGGCGTGTCCGCTACCGAACATGATGCCGTGCTAAGCGCAGCGCAGGGCGCAGAAATTTTGACTGTGGACAGCGATGGTCTGGTTAATCCGGCGAACATATATAGCGGCGGCTTGTTTGCTATTCAGTCGGTGAATAATGAAACCGGGGTGATCCAGCCGCTCAAACAATTGGGCGCGGCGGTGCGGGCAGGGGACGGCTTGCTATTTGCCGATTGTTCGCAAAGCGCGGGGAAAATGCCCCTGCCAGATGCCGACATGATCGCCATTTCTGCGCATAAACTTGGCGGACCGCCGGGTATAGGGGCGCTGTTAACGCATGATTTGGGTTGGCTAACCCGTCGGGCGGGCAGGAGCAGGGATATAGGCGGGGGACCGAAAATTTGCCCGCCATTTTGGCCTTTGCCGCCGCTTTGGAGCAGGATTTTGCCTGGATGGAGCGGGCAAAGGAGCTGCGCGCTATGCTCGACTTTGCGATAGCCGGTGAAGGCGGTTCGGTGGTGGCACAGGATAGCGACCGGCTGCCTACCATAGCAGGCTACCATATGCCGGGGGTTTCGGCGTCAAGCCAGCTTATCGGCTTTGATATGGAGGGAATTGCGGTTTCGGCGGGCAGCGCCTGTTCCTCCGGCACATTGAAAATGAGCCATGTTTTAGCGGCTATGGGATGGAAGATTAAGGAAGCAAGCGAAGTTATCCGCGTTAGTTTCGGCCCTGAAACAGACTCCGCCAGCATAGAGCGATTCGCCGAAATCTGGCGGCGTATTGCCAGCCGGGCGGCGGCGGCATGATCTATCTGGATTATCAGGCGACAACGCCGATAGCGCCAGAGGTTTTTGTCGCCATGGAGCCATGGTTGACCACCCATTTTGCCAATCCGCATAGCCCGCATAAAGCCGGGAGAGCCGCGGCCGCCGCAGTAGAGAGCGCCAGGGCTGACATTGCCGCGATGCTTCCGCCCGGCGGCAGAATCATTTCACCAGCGGCGCGACCGAGGCGATTAACCTTGCCATAAAAGGCCATGTCATGGCCGCGAAAAAAAGCTGGTCAAAACCGGCCGGTTATCGCCTATGCAGCAACCGAACACGCCGCCATTATTGACAGTGCCGAAGCAATGGAGACGCAAGCGGAAATTGCCCTTTTGAGGGTGAATAGCGGCGGTCATATCATATCTGTTCCCGGCGGGGCAAATATTGGTGCCGGATCACTTGTCGCTATCATGCAGGTCAATAATGAAATCGGCACGGTGCAACGGCTTTCGGGAAAAGAAGGCTTGATTTCACAGGCACATGGGCTGGGCGCCATCTTCCTATGCGATGCAGTGCAAAGCTTTGGCCGGATGCCCGTGCCGACCGAGGCGGACTTGATTGCGGTAAGCGCGCATAAAATCCACGGTCCCAAAGGCATTGGCGCATTATGGGTGCGGGACGGTATCAATCTTGCGCCGCAACAGCATGGCGGCGGGCAGGAACAGGGGCTGCGTTCGGGCACATTATCCCCCGCCTTATGTGCTGGATTTGGTGCAGCGGCGCGGTTGGCAGCAGCGCGGATGGAGGGTGATAGCGCTCATGTCGCTGCCTTATGGGACCGCGCAGTGGAATTGCTCGCCGGTTGGACGATCAATGGTGACCCAATCAATAGGTACAAAGGCAATTTGAATATCCGCAAAGACGGGCTGGACGCTGCAAGGCTTATATCCGAATGCCGCGATATTCTATTCAGCGCGGGTTCCGCCTGCGCCAGCGGATCGGGACGGCCCAGCCATGTGTTAAGCGGCATCGGCCTGACGCAAATGCAGGCAAAATCCTCTATCCGTTTGGGTTTCGGGCGCTATAGCAGCATGGAAGAAATAGAAGAGGCCGTCCGCACCATCCAAAAGGCGGCAGAAAGGCAGTAAGGCATATGGTCACAATCACCTTCATCAGTGCTGATGGCGATATGGAGCGGCAGGTAGAAGCAAAGCCGGGCGACAATCTGCTTTCGGTTGGCCAAGCCGCCGGGCAGCCGCTGGAGGGCACGTGTGAGGGGCAAATGGCCTGTTCCACCTGCCATGTTATTATCAGCAAGGACTGGTTCGATATGCTTTCCCCGGCCAGCGAAGATGAGGAAGATATGCTTGATCTTGCCAGCGGCGCTCGCCGCACCAGCCGCCTTTCCTGTCAGATTGACTTGACCGAGGATATGGACGGCATGATCGTCCACATCCCATCGGAAAGCCGCGATATGCAGGGGGTTTGAGGGCGAATAAACTAACCCGCCGCCAATTTCTGCAAATTCATCATCGCACCAAAGGCGTTGTTGCGCAATTTTGCGATCAGCGCCATTTTTTCGCTATCATCCGGGCCAATCGCTGCGATGATTTTGCCGAATCCGTCAAGGCGGCTCTCCCGGATCCATTTGCCCAGTTTTTTATCCTGCATCCATTGAAACTGGTTGGCCATATTGGCGATGTTACAGGGATATAGCCTTCTATATTATGCGGAAACGGGACGGTTTGGCAAAGCTTGTTTTTTTCCGCATCGCTTTCATAATTGGCTTCGACATAAGCGATGAGCGCGGCGCTGAAGGCGGGCTGCGGGGCGCGGACAAGCTGCGGTATGATGGTGCCGGCTTGGAAAATCGGTACAGCAGGACGGGGTTCGACAGCAGAAGCCGTGCAGTCAATATACAGCGTATCGCCATCCATTGCGACATGGCCTTTATCCAGTGTAATTCCATGATGATCTATTGCTTGTACCCGGCCCATGCGGATAATTTGCGTAACAGTTCGAAGCAAATCCACTTCGCCTTCCGATATGGTTGCATAATGGAACATGGTGGGTTTTTGATCCGGATAGATGCGCAGCATCACGCCTGCTTGCTCCAGCCGCTCAAATATCTCGTCAAGCGAGTTTGCGGTGGCGAATATTTCCATCATCGCTGCCTGGCCGCCAATGACCTCGTCGAAAAACTCGGCGCCGGGCTGTGTACGCAGCCGGTTAAGCAGCCAACTATCGCGGGGCATGATCCAGTGTATCGCCGATGGCTTTGTGCCGCTGGACAGCAACCATGTCGCGGCGTCCATGGCGGTTTTTCCTGCCCCGACAATGACATATTTGGACGGGATGCTATCCGGTTTCATCCACAAATGCGGCAGGGCATTGGGCGGGACGATGCGGACATCTTCGGCAACATCAAATCGGGGTGTATGGGTGGACGGGACGCTGGTGCCATAATAGGTGGCATCGACGGTTTTCCGCTTTACAATGACGCTGCTTTCCTCCCCAGAAAGCAATGATTTGAAAATGCCATCGCCTTTATACTCGCTCATCGGGAAATATTGTACGCGGCCGCTGGCGAGAAGTTTTTGCCGCATCACTGCGTCGAAATAGCCGCTGACTTCGGGGCCGGATGCAAGCTCATATAGCCCTTTATTGACGCCATATACGTCCTTTTGCCCGGTGCCCAGCGGCATCGAATTGACCCCGTAAAAAGCAGATGGCTGGTGGAGGGCGACAAAGCTGTAAGCGTCGTTCCAATGACCTCCCGGTTTTCCATGCCGGTCGATGATAATGATCTGCGCATCCGTCTGTTCCAAAAGGGTATCGGCAAAAGCAAGGCCAACCGCGCCCGCGCCAATGATCAGATAATCGGTTTCATATTCCGGCATAGTAATTTCCATCCATGTAAGTGTTAACGCCGTTAACATATGGTGTCTATCTTGCCAAGGGTGTAATTTTTTTGCGTCCTTCACTTCCTATTCACGCAAAAGCGCTTATATGGAATTTGTCCGTTTCGGCGGACTATGGTGATAAATGATGATGTGTAATAGATGCAGCGGACCCGGGGGCGGTACCCGGCGGCTCCACCATATCCCTTGTTTGATCAAGGGCTTTGACGGGGCCGAACTAGGATCGACGTGTGTTCAAAGACATTGTTTTTACCCGGCATGAATAAGCCGATAAATGGTTCAAAACCAATAGGTGCAAACGATAACGAAGCACTTGCTCTCGCAGCATAATCACAAGGGCCTTCGCGGTCCTAGATTAGACTAACAGAACGGGGTCATGAGCCGGACCCGGCAACAGAACCGGAATACAGCGGCCTCCGCAGGTGCCGGGCAACAGAAACCTGCGGACCTTTTCTTTTTTCTATTATGCCTTGTTGCAGGCGATATATGCAACAAGCCTGTGCCAACAAGATCGGCCTGAGCTTATATGGACAGGAAGATAGCAGGTAGATTGAATCAGCCGGTCAATCCACGCCCAGCAATTGGTGATATTCCACGGCCTGCAACATTTTTGACGAAGCAAGGAAGACCGAACCGGTGCAAAGGCAAAAAAATACCCAACCTATCTTGCCGGGATATTGCTGCAAATAGATCATTCCCCGTTCAACCGCCCCCAGACCAAGTGCATAGGTGATAAGGAAGACCTCTGTTTTGGTCTTGATCTGGACAAGTCGTTTAAGCTTTTTCATATTAATAAATTATAGAGCAAATCCCGTGCCAGATCAGCTTCTGTGCTGATAGCGATGGTTAACGCTATCCGCAGTTGTAAAAAAATCCGTCGCTTAAAGCGCCCCTTCCAATCCGCAGACTTTGAGCAGTGCCGCGCGGGCCTCTTGCACATTGCGGATCAGCGCCGCATCGCCCAATTGATCCGGCGCGATGCTTTCGGGCCAAGTCGCGGCGATAACCGCGGCCATAGCGTCCAGCTTTGCCTCATCCGCAAGGAAGCGGGGATCGACATGGGCGGGATCGCACACCACCCGGAGCCGCAGGCAGGCGGGGCCGCCACCATTGGCCATGCTTTGCCGGACATCGACAGGGACAAGCCGTCTTATCGGGCCATTGCCAGCGACCATTTCATTAAGCCATGTCCAAACCGCTTCATTCTCCTCCGCCTCTGTTGGCACGATCAAGGCCATACCTTGCGCCTGCGGAAGCGTGACCAGCTGGGCGTTGAACAAATAGCTCTGAACCGCATCGGCAAGTGTAACCCGTTCCGCAGGAACCTCGACAATCTGCACATCGGGCATCAGGGCGCGGATATCGGCATAGCTTTGCTGGCGATATTCAAAGGCAAGTTCATGGGTGAAAAGCACATTTTCATTGGCCACCGCGACCACGTCATTGTGGAATGCACCGCCCGCTATGGCCGCCTCGGCCTGTTGGATAAACAGTGTTTTGGCTGGATCGAGCTTGTGCGCACGGGCGACCGCCTTTGATGCCTCGATATGTTGCCGCGCGGGGAATGGCCCGCCGCCCTTACCATAAACAAACACCTCAATCCCGGCCTCGCCATGCGCCGCGCAAAGCCGCATATGGTTGGCGGCTCCTTCATCGCCATAAGGTGCAGGCACAGGCGGGTGAACGGCGAAATGGCGGTCATCGGCAAAGGCGAGTTGCAGCTGCGCGTGGGTGCCGGTACATTCATGGCTTCTATGCGCCATGGTCAGCAGGTTTGCCGCAGACAAATGGCACCGGCCATCAGCAGCATCGGGGGCGGGGGAAACCGTTGCCGCATTGGCAGCCCACATGGCCGAAGCGGAAAAGGCCGCAGCGCGAATATGCGGCTCTGCGCTTTCCATATCGGTTGAAAGCCCGTCAAGCCAATCCTTATTCGGCCTGTCCAGAGGCATGAAAAACCCCTGGGCAAGGCCAAGGCGCAAATTGGCCCGCATTTTTTCAATGCCTTGCAATGCGGCGGCACGCGGTGCGGAAACCGCTCCGGCATTATTGGCCGAGGCGATATTGCCGGGGCTGAGCCCTGCATAATTATGACTAGGCCCGATAATGCCGTCAAAATTGATTTCTGTAATGGCCATCAGGATCCGTTCCTTTCCATTGCACACACTGTCGCGCCTGCGTCTATGTCCAAAGCTTTGGCAGCTCCGACATCAAGCGTTAAGCGTCCTTCTTCTTCTAAAATCCAGCCATAGCTTGCCTTGAAATCATTCAGCCGCCCGTGCGCAACAAGCATTTTTTGCGCATCTTCACGGCCCTTGACATCGGCAACGGCATCAATCTGTATCTCGCGGGAATTGCACACGCTTTTGATCCTGTCGGTTTGCGCCGTCATGGTCGGCCCGGCGTCAAAAATATCGACATATTTTTCCCAGACAAAACCTTCATTTTCCAACATTCGCATCGCCGCGCGGCCCGACACATGGGGCACGCCGATGACCGCGCGAGCTTGCTGTGACAACATGGCGATGTAAACGGGGTGTTTGGGCATTAAATCGGCGATAAACTGGTTGCCATGTTTTGCATTGAATTCATCGGCATCCTGAAAACTCATGCCGAAAAAGCGGCCTGCAACGCTATCCCAAAAGGGCGATCCGCCTGCATCGTCAATCACCCCGCGCAGTTCGGCCAGCGTCATATCGGCAAAGCGCGGACGGTGCATACGGATAAACAGATAGCGGCTCCGCGCAATCAGCATCCCCAGGCCTCCGGATCGCTCGCCCGGATGAAGGAACAATCCGCCCACTTCGGTCGCGCCCTCCAAATCGGTGGACAGGTTCAATATATCGGCGCGAAAGGTGCGCTGCAATTCCTCGCTATGCTGAGTCAATGCGCCAATACGATAGCTGTAAAAGGGCCATTTCTGCCCTACTTTCGCAAAAATCTGACAAGTGCCGCGCACTTGGCCGGTCTCTGTATTTTCAAGCGCGAACAGGAACCGGTCATCAGACAGCATATCGTCATCGCGTCCAAATGCCTTTTCCGATAATTCCAATTTTTGGATAAGCGAAGCGCGGTCAGGCGGCAGATTGGTAAAGCCGCCGCCCGTGCGTTTGGCCATTTCGTAAATCTGCTGCAAATCGCCCATGCGGGCAGGGCGGATGATAAAAGTCATAAACTTCCTTTTTGTGCGAGCCGCATTATGGTTAGCGCGGATAGCCGCGCCCTTTCGGTCAGGCTTTCAGTGATCAGATATTCGTCACTGCTGTGAATAGCGCCGCCGCGCACGCCCATAGTGTCAATCACAGGCACACCGCAAGCGGCAATATTATTCCCGTCACAAACACCGCCCGTGGATTTCCAGCCGATATCCAGCCCCAGCTCCCTTCCGCAATCGCGGACGAGGTGGAACAATTTTTCGGCTTGCTGCGTCAGCGGCTTGGGCGGACGGCCAAAGCCGCCATGGATATGCGCGGATACCTCATGCGCCAGTTCAACATCGGCGACAGTTTTACGCAGCTCTGTATCAAAAAATATTTCTGTTTCAGGATTTTGTGGACGGCAATTTACACGCAATATCGCATGATCAGGAACCACATTATTGGGGCCGCCGCCGTCGATCTTGGCGGGATTGACGGACAGCCCACCGCGGTGCAGCGCCTTCAAACGCAGCGCAAGATCGGCTGCTGCGACCAGCGCGTTGCGCCCGTCATCGGGGTTGCGCCCGGCGTGTGCGCTCTTGCCCGACAGAATGATCGAAAAATTACCGCTGCCCGCCCTTGCCCCCGCCAGCGTGCCATCGGGCAAGGCGGCAGGTTCATAGGTCAGCGCCGCGGTCTTGCCCTTAGCACAGTGCGCGATCAGCGGGGCGGAGGAGGGCGAACCAACCTCCTCGTCGCTGTTAATAATCACCTGATAACCGATGGGATCATTATGCCGCGCATCCTCAACAGCGTGGAGTGCAGCGAGCATCACGGCAATGCCGCCCTTCATATCGGCCACGCCCGGCCCGTTCAGCACGCCGTCCTCCACCCATTTCTGATTTTGAAAGGCATGGTCGGACGGGAATACCGTGTCCATATGCCCGGTGAAGAGCAACTGCATCGGCGCATCGGGCCGCACGGTGAGCAATAGATGCTGCCCATGCTGCACGCCTGTTATGCTGCCATCGGCATTGACGCGCTCCACCGGCGCGGGGTCGATCAACTCCACCTCGCCGGGCAGCGTGCCAAACGCATCGCGCAGCAGCTGCGCCATGACGGCAAGCCCCTTCAAATTGGCGGAACCAGTGTTAATCGCACACCACGCCTCCACCTGTTTCAGCATCGGTTCGGGCCGAATGCTATCCAGCGCGGCCTGTTCATGTGTGGTGAGCGTTTGCATGGCGCAGACTTAGCGCGGGCGAGGGGGGAAAGCCAGTGGTTTGGGGGGGGGCGGCGTTTGGCCGGTTTTAATTAGGGGGCTAGCTCTATGGGATATTCATTATAGGTTTTACCATGAAGCTGCCGCCCATTGGCCTTCTTGTTAATCCCGCCCCATTGCTTGAAGAAAAATGCTACGTCGTCACGCCGACAAATGTCGTGGATGCGATCAACCCATTCTAGATGCATAGTCCGTGCACGCGGACCTGACTCACCTCCGACAATAGCCCAGTGTATTCCCGATAAGTCAACATCATCAATTGGACCGATTAGAGGTTCGAATGAAATGAACAAAGTCATGCCTTTAACACGAGCAAGTTGATATACCCGATCCACGACATGATCGTTTTCTACAGATGTTCCTAACCAGACATTTGTTAGACAAGTCAGTTCTCCAGTTGCAAACATATCTGCCATCCGTTCCGGTCGCTTTGTTAAGACCTGAAAATGATGTTGCGGACACTCTGCCATCACGTTCCAGACCTGCTGAATAAACTTCGACGGAACATCGACATGAAAAAGGTCTGCCATCGAATTGACTAAAATTCGCTTGCCTTTCCTCCATTCAAGAGGAGCTAAAAGACTTGATGTGTCAATGTTAACTCGCCCTGTCCAAACATATCGTCCACCGCTCTTACGGGTGGTGCCTCTGTATTTTTTATGGCCCATAGCTTGCAAACGTGCAGCCATGCGCATGGCATAACAATTAGTGCAGCCTGCTGAAGCTAATGTGCACCCTGCCACAGGATTCCATGTGACATCAGTCCATTCAATTTCAGATGGTCCAGACATATCTTATATCCCCAAAACAGCATCGGCTAACCTTAATGCCAATACACTGGCCCGAGGCGATGGATTTGCGCAAGCGAAAATCAAGGAAAATTCATGCCTCCCACCACGACCTAAAGGCAAAACCGTTTCTGAAACACCGCCCTTAAACACTAAGCGCAAGCGCTCTTGAACGAATTCGGTAAGCTCGACTGCTCCACCAATTTTGCGGGTCGACGATATAGGGTCGCCGAACAAATCTGTTGATACTGTGTTAGCTATGATACGATCACGCCAAACTGTCGTACCTAGGCTCAGGATGCATTAAATTGCTTGCATATTGGTGATATGATTGATTCAAGGGTGGCACGAAGGAGGTTCCCTTGATGAGTGAGTTACCGTTGTTGAGTGTATCGCATGATGCGCAAGATCGAAGGTTTTTTCCCGTTACACACG
>JAAURJ010000096.1 GCA_012032285.1 Sphingomonadales bacterium | reverse complement strand
GCGCCGCGCGCACCGCATCGAGCAGGTCGAGCAATTGCCCTTTGTCTTGAAGCCCACGCAAACCCGGCGTGTTGGGTGAACTGATGTTGATCGTCAGATAGTCGGCAACATCTGCCATAGCCCGCACACCCAAGACATAATCTGCAATCCGATCAGCCGAATCCTTATTTGCACCGACATTGACACCAATCACACCTGAACCACGCACAGCGGCGAGGCGCGAATAAGCCGCCGCTTGTCCGCCATTATTGAAGCCCATCCGGTTGATCACCGCTTGATCCTCAACCAGTCGAAACAGTCGAGGCTTGGGTTTCCCGCCTGCGGCAAGGGCGTGAGCGTGCCGACCTCACAAAACCGAAGCCAAAGCCAAGCATCGCGCGAATCACTTCACCATCTTTGTCAAAGCCCGCCGCAAGGCCAACCGGCGATGGAAAGAGCACACCAGCGCATTGCAAAGACAGCATAGGATCGACCGCAATCGATTTCTTCGGCAGTAGCCACCTGAGCGCATTTATAGTGAAACGGTGCGCCAGCTCAGGATCAAGGCCAAACAAGACGGGCGGGTCACGCTAAATAATGACATAGCCGCGCGCTATCACGTTCCCTAAGTATCGTCAAAAAGGGCAAAAAGTTTCGACATAGTTAATGTCGGTTTCGTCCAATACTATCCGTCGTATGGTGCTAAACCAGCATTGCGACCCGAGGGGCTTTCGGAGCAATTCGAAAAAACCTTTACCTAAAGGCTTAGTGGTAAAACCGCTGGGCCTTTTTTTTTGTGTTTAGGCGTGTCGATTCGCTTCAATTTTCGCTAATTCCTCCAATTCAGTCTCATTAGCGTCCGCTAACGCCGTTTTGCGACCCGAAGGGTTCTTACTTGCGAGACCCTTGCCTTTATGGCCTGACGCTTAATTGCGTCAGGCCACTTTTTTTGGCTGATTTCCGCTATTATCGGCTTAAGGGTAGAAGTTAGCGTTCACATTGAACGCGCCGACATGCCCGGCAATCGGATATCGCGCCATGGCAAATTCTTTATGATCAGGCTTGAGTACCTGCCCCCGCCGCCGGATTTGCGCGCCTATATCTCGACTTATTATTTGTTTGAGACCGACGAACCGCATTTTGCCGATATTGAGCGTGCAGATATCGCACAATTGCGCGTGTTTCTGAGCGGCAGCGGCGAACTGAATTTTCCGGACGGGAAACGCTATTCGAATTTCCCATTTTCGCTGTTCGGGCCAAGGATGTCAGCCTCTTCTGTGACGCTTACCGGCCCGGTGCGATTATTCGGCGTTGGGCTTCTACCTTCTGGATGGAGCGCGCTCACCAAATTATCGGCGGCGAATTTTGCCAATACGCTGGTTGATGCCTCAATTATGGTTGGGGTTAACACGCATGAAGCAGTGGCGAAATTGAGCGCCATGACAACAATTGCTCAAATGGCTGAGGCAATGACAGACACCGCGCGTCAATTCGAAGCGCGGGCGGAAAGCGTTCCGCACTGGTTTATTCGCGCAGTGGATGAATGGCTTGAGCAGCGCCTTTCGCCCGATGTTGCCGACCTCGAAAAAACGACCGGGCTCTCGCGCCGCCAGATCGAAAGAATGACCAAGCAAATTTACGGTGCTTCACCCAAGCTGCTCCAGCGCAAATACCGGGCGCTACGCACCGCAAACGCGACATCTCCAAAGCGGCAATGGGCGATTTGGCAGGATTTTATCGCCGACTGCCTATTATGATCAGTCACACTGCATTCGTGAGATCAAGGAATTTGTAGGCATCACCCCGGGTGCGATAAAAGAGCATGTGTCGCGGCTCTCCAAGTTGACCTTTGGCCGTTCACAACTTGCCGGTGCTGTTTCGCCGCTTTCCGCGCAAACATGATGCGCTAAGATGCAACTCCAATTCGCCAAGCCAGCTCCAGCCTTGTCGCACTTGGTAGCGACATATTATCTGCTCACTGAAGACTATATTGTGATGGAAGATGTCCAGCGTGCCGACACTGGCCATTTACGCATATTCCTTTATGGCTCGGGCTATTATGAATTTGCGAAGGGCAAACGTTATTCTTCAACACGATTTTTCCTCAATGGCCCGTTTACGCAAAATATGCGCTCAGTCGTGCAGGGGCCAGTGTGTTTTATCGGAGTTGCGCTGTTTCCCGAAAGCTGGGGCGGGTTGCTCGGCCTGAGTGCGGCCGATTTCACTGACCGGGCCGAAGACGCAGCCCCCCTTGCTTGGCGACATTGTGGTACCATGGTTCGATCAATTGCAGCCGCTGCTCCACGATAGCGGAAATGGCCCCGATAATGGATGCGTGGCTGACGGCGATGATCAAGCCTGTGCGTGCGGAACGTCGCGCAGTGATTCAAGCAATCCGGGAATGGCTGGCCGACTCGATGTTTCCCGACGTCGCAGACCTTTATGCCTCGCTTTCGCTCTCAGAGCGGCAGATTATGCGGATTTCCAACACCTATTATGGATCGCCGCCACGGGCGCTTGCACGCACCTATGGCGCGCTCAAGACGGCATCATCAATTGTGATGAACGAAGGGCGCATTCCTGAGGAGGCCCTCGCCCATTATGCTGATCAGCCGCACCTGATCCGCGAGGTGAAGCGCGTCACCGGACAAACCCCGCGCCAGTTAATGAACAGCAGCAGTCCGGTGATGCGGATCACGCTTCACCCAAGCAATTTCGCGGAACTTCAGCCGCCACCTTAAATATGCCGGGTTGATTTTGGTGACAGGAAGGCCCATTTGCAAATCAGAACGAATCAGTCTGATTAGGGAATCATGCGTCTTTCAAGCCTCGCCGATTATGCCGTCGTGATGATGAGTGCGGCTGCGCGCCATTGCGGCCATGCGCAAATCAACGCGGGCGTGCTTGCTGTGGAGACAGGCATTCCGCTTCCCACGGTTCAAAAGTTGGTGAGCAAATTGTCAAGCGCTGGCCTCCTCCGTTCAGTGCGCGGCGCGGGCGGCGGATTTAGGCTCGCGCGGCCCGCAGCCGCTGTATCACTTGCCGATATTATCGAAGCGATTGAGGGGCCAA
>JAAURJ010000058.1 GCA_012032285.1 Sphingomonadales bacterium | reverse complement strand
GGCGCAATCATCGCCCAAACGCTGTCACTCAGTTCCTGTCGATCCATCCATGCTGACCTCCATTCCAGCCAGCAGCTTGAATCACATAATCAGCTCAATGGGAATCCTGAATGTCAACACGACCTAGTACTTTGTCGAGAAGTGGAGCGCTCTCTAGCTCAGTTCCATCTAATTTGACTTGCCTACTCATTCCGCCTGATGGAACCAGGTACCAAAGATCAACTCGTTCCGTCTTTCCAAGCGAAGCTATTGTTTCCCAATCGAGAGAAAGGCCGAAAGGGTCGATAAAAACAACTGCACGTGCATTGCGCTTATCGAGTTTCATCGCGAAATTCCGGAGTTCAGCGTTGGCATCGCCCGGCAGAATATCAATCTTATTCTCTTTTTCGGGAAACTCTTCCTTCAACGCTTGCAATGATTTAAGGTTTTTCCCAAGTTTTTCTATAAAAATAAATTGGTCAAAAGAAGGTGAAATTCGAAGAGCTCGGCGCGTTGATCCGTCGATAATGTCATCAGTTTCAATCAACCGGAATTGCTGTTTGTCAGTCTTTGGAACTGAAGCACCAGAGCCAGCAAATGCGTCAACGTATATAAGAGTAAATTTGCCGGAAAGTGCAGTAGTAAAAGCTTTTAGATATTTTTCGACTGTGACTAATTTTGCTTCGGTGTGTCCACTTCCAAACTCCTGAGGTATAACTGCCATTTTGCTCTCCTAAATAGGAACATTACATGAACAATAGCATTGCGGATTTGAATTTCAAGCGTAATTAAAAAAGGAACCAAAATTTAGGTCGAGAGTTAAAAATGCTAAAAAACTTAAATCCCCCGCGCGAGCGTTACCCATTCCTCCACACTCACCGTCTCCGCGCGGCGCTCCGGGTCTATCCCTGCCGCCTCCAGCGCCTTCAGTGCGCCCGGAACACCCTTTAAGCTTTGCCGCAGCATTTTGCGGCGTTGGCCGAAGGCGGCGGCGGTTAGGGCTTCTATCTGCCGGATATCCGTGCCTTCGGGCTGTGCTTCGGGGGTGATGTAGACCACCGCAGACATGACTTTGGGCGGCGGGGTAAAGGCGCTGCGGTGGACGGGCATGGCGAGCTTTGCCGTGCTGCGCCATTGGCCCAGCACCGACAGACGGCCATATTGGGCGCTGCCTTCCTTGGCGACGATCCGCTCCGCCACCTCGCGCTGAAACATCAACGTCAGCGACAGCCATTTGGGCGGCCATTCGCTTTGCGCCATCCATCCGGTGAATAGCGCCGTGCCGACATTATAGGGCAGGTTGCTGGCGATATGAAACGGTGCGCCGATTTCCGCGACCGGGTCGATCTTCATCGCATCGCCTTCAATCACCCGCAGCTTGCCCGGAAAGACATCGGCAAGTTCGGAGAGCGCGGGAAGGCAGCGTTTGTCGCGCTCAACGGCCGTGACGAAGGCTCCGGCCCGCAATAACGCGCGTGTAAGGCCGCCGGGGCCAGGACCAACCTCATAAACCTGCGCCCCGTTCAAATCACCCGGAATGGCAGCAATCCGGTCCAAAAGCTGTTCATCGAGCAGGAAATTCTGACCCAATGCCTTGCTCGCTGCAAGCCCGTGCCGTTTGATAACATCACGCAGGGGGGGAAGTGCTGACCCGGTATCAGCTCCATTATCAGGCAGGGCCATGCTGTATGGCTCTTTCTGCCTTTGCCGCTTGGACAGCATTTTTTGCAGCGAATGCCTTGCGGTGCCTCACGCTATCCTTCGCCATTTTTATCGCGGCGATCATTGATCCCGGGTTGGCCATATCCTGACCTGCTATGCCAAAGGCAGTGCCATGGTCGGGCGAAGTGCGGACAATAGGCAGGCCAAGAGTCATGTTTACCGCTTCATGGAAATAAAGGGTTTTCAGCGGGATTAACGCCTGATCATGATAGCCGCATACCACCGCATCATACCCCGCCCGCGCTTCGGCATGAAACAGGGTATCGGCGGGCAGGGGATCGGTAACGCGGAAACCTTCGCTGCGTATCTGCTCTATGGCGGGCAGGAATATGTCGATTTCCTCTCGGCCCATGGCGCCATCTTCGCCCGCATGAGGATTCAGCCCGGCGACGGCGATACGCGGATTGTTTATACCAAAATTGCGTATCATGCCCTTTGCCGTGGCACGAATACGCTGACGGATCAGTCGGGCGTCAATATGCGCTTTCACATCCGAAAGCGCGATATGGGTGGTCATGGGCACCACCCGCAAATCGGGACCGGCGAGCATCATAATAGCATTATTTTTCGCCACGCCGCAGCGTTCTGCAATGAATTCGGTTTGTCCAGGATGTGTGAAGCCAACTGAATAAAGCTGTGCTTTAGAGACGGGACCGGTGACCATCGCGGCTGCGCTGCCCGCCCTTGCGAAACCAACCGCGAGTTCCAGCGATTGAAAAGCGCAGCGGGCGCCCTCTGCATTCGGGCGACCCGGAATGACCTCTGCGCATTCATGTATATGGAACACTGGCAAGGCATCATCGAAATGTTTTGCTGTATCTGCTGGATCGTCGATTCGCCTAACCGGCCCATCCCAATGGGCAGCGAAACAACTGCTGTCACCCACAGCAAAAAATGGCGGCAAGCCATGCTCTTTACGCAGCGCCCATGCTTTGCCGATAATTTCAGGGCCAATGCCCGCCGGATCGCCGGCAGAAATGGCAATCGGCATTTCGGGCAAGACTGTAATCATGGGCCTTAACTCAATTGTGCAATTCCCCGGAGGCCGGAGGATTAGCTGATAATCGCATCGCGGCGCAGGTCACGCAGGTAAATGCGGGCGCGCTTGTTGACGCGGTCTTCTTCTATATTGCGCATAATCTGCTCAAAACTCGGCGCATTGGCATCGGGTGGCGCATCGCGGCCGCACATGACAAAGACGCGCACGCCCTCATCCAGTGAACCATAAGGCGGAGTGGATTGACCAACCTGAAGGTCAAGCATCACGTCTTGCAATGGCCCGGGCAGATCGCGCACGCGCACATTGTCGCGGTTGACAACTTCTGCATTCAGCAATTTGGCCATTTCATCAGCGCTGCCGCAACCGTTAATCTTTTGCGTTTCGGTTTGGAACCGTTCTACTAACGGGCGCGCCGCTTCAACGCTGGTGCCCGGTGCAAAGTTGATCGCCACCTGTTTCAGGCTCAGCACCGAATCGCGGGCATCGGCGGTTGCCACCTGACGCTTATCCTTTAACAGCATGATCGAAATACCGCCCGGAGTGGGTACAACGCGCAGTTCACCGGTGTTCATTTCTGCTGCGGATTGAGCCATGGTCGGCGGCAATTGGCCAAGGTTTACCCAATTCAGATCGCCGCCAACAACCGCTGTTGACGCTTCGGAAAATTGTCTTGCATAGGCAGCAAAAGATCCGCCCTGCCGCAATTGGTCGATAATCTGTTTGACGGTCGCGGCGACTTGCTCTTCGTTTTCGGGGGTCGCCGAAAGGTAAATTTCGCTAAGATTATATTCAGGTTGCCCGCGATTGGCATTGATGCGTTCGATGATAGCGTTGACTTCGTCATCGCTAACGCTCACGCCCGGTTCAACATTGCGGCGGATCAAGCGGCTCCAAGACAGCTCGCCCTTAATCTGCCGCCTCAGGCTCGCGCCCGATGATCCGATTGAGGCAAGATAGGCGTCATTTTCCTTGGACGTGCGTTTGAAATTCTGTTTCGTGATGCGGGCATAATATTCTTCGACCTCGGTATCGGTCACCTCAATCTCATTCGCCTTTGCTTCTTGGATTTGTAGCGTTTCATCGACCAGATTTTGCAATATCTGCGCCCTGATGCGCTCCACTTCTGCTGCCGGAATCTCCGTGCTATTGGCGGCCAGAGTCAGGGCAAGCCGATGGTCGATATCGGTGCCGGTAATGATTTCACCATTCACGATCGCGGTGGCCCGGCGCATATTAGGATCATTTTTGCCAAATAGTTGCCCTCCGCCCGGAATATTCAGTGCGGATTCCACAACATCATCATCGCTAACCGTCTGTGCGGTCAGCGGTGAGAAAATGGCGGCGGCGGAAACAAAGAGAATCGCTGGAAAACGCGTCATAAATTTCATGTATAAATCCAAAATCACTTCCTATTAACGGGGATGTTAGCAATTTGTGGCTGAACCACAGATGAGCAGAATGAATTGCCTATGTTGCCAAATTCCCCTTTGGCATCTGCCTTACACGCCCAAATTGCGAAATGCCAGCCGGAACAGGAAACTGTTGCCGCGCCGTGCATCGCCGGTATCTTGATAGTCGCGGCGCCATGTAAATCCGATGGAAATGCAGTCATCGTCATAGGCAATACCAAGCCGGTGGCGGATGGGGTCAAAACCGTCGCTGACCAATAACGGGTCTTCGCGCGCGCTGGTCAAATCGACAATAGCCGAGCCGAAAACCGACCAATAACGCGCAATTTTGGCCCGCCCGCCGACACGCAACTCTTCGCGGTCTTGCAAATCTTCTATTTCTGGCCCGATATTGCGGTTCAAGCGAAGGTAACCGAGCTGTAAATAAGTGCCGCGAGTGCCAAGCGTTGCATCAATTTCATTACGCCGCACCGCCAGATTATCTTTGTCCAAGCGGAAACGATGGGTCAGCTTGATCAAATCTTTGAACCGAATTTCTGTGCGTCCGACAATGTCAGATACTTTTTCCGAAAGCCCTGTGCCGTCGGGAAATATGGTCGCACGGTTGGTCAAGCGGTAGCTTTGTCCAATATTGGTATCAATATGCACATCTTTGCCAGAAAAACTCCAATCAAGGCCGAATGTCACGCGCGAACTGTCATCGAAGCGGTCATAGCCCGATATCCGGTTGAGAGCGAACAGGTTGCTGCTTTCCAGATCGACAGCGCGCGAATCTTCATTGGGAATATTGAGATTGGAAATAGTAGGCGCGGCAACAAATTGTACCCGCGGTGTAAAGATTTGCGTCCCGCCAAAGATTTCCCCTGCAAATGGCCATTTGACATCAGCAGCAGCCGCAAAAATACCCCTTGTCTGCCACCCGCTTTGGCCGCGATAAATTTCGGTGACCGTCTCTCCATTCTCATCGCTATGATAGACATCGCCCCGGCCAAGCAGCGTAAAGGTAATGTCCTGACCCAGACCGGTAATCGTCCGCAAATCCCAGCGAGCGGATGCAAAAGCGCGCTGTGTATCCTGACCCTCTATCCGGCCGATCGCTAAGCTGTTTGCCTGAAACTGCACCTTACCGCCCAAGAACGGATCATCCAGCCGCAGCCTGTAATCGATTTCCGGCAGTGCAATGGGTGTGCCCTTTTGGTTGTCGCCCACGCGCAAAGTTTGCACGGCCCATCCAGACAAGGAGAAATAGCTTTCAGCATCGATGCGTTCGAGTGCGAATGTTGAACGCAGTCTGTCATCGCGGCTGATGTCATAGCGGCGCAAAAATGTCCGGTCGCTGGCAAGGCGGATAGAGGTGCTGGCCGTCCATTTATCATCCAGTTGAAATTTGCCCACAGCGTCGAAATAGCCGCGCAGCTGCTTATTGGAATTGGGGTCCAGAACATCGGTTGAAACCGCCGTGCCATAGGTCAAATAGCCGCCAACCTTGAAAGCGCCTTTTAGTCCTAGTGACCGGAATTCTGTTCGCAAAAGGGGGGCCACTTTTGAAAAACAGTTCCCGAAATCAAAAGATCGCGCTTTTCTGACAAGCGCAGATAATAGGGTATTTCCACCTCCAGCCCATTATTTTGCGTCAAGCGTAAATCGGGGACCAGAAAACCGCTGCCCGCCTTTGTTTCTGCCGGATGCGACAGTCCGGGTAGGGGCAAAAGCGGCAGGCCAAATAGCTCCAGCCTTGCCCCTTCGTAACGCACGCGCTTGCGGCTGGGGTCATAGGATACTTTTACGGCCTTCACCTGCCAGCTGGGCTTTTTGGGACATCCATCGGAATCTTCGACTGCACAGGGGCTATAGGCGGCATAGTCGAGCGTTAATACGCCGTCATTCCTAGCCCCCTTTTGCGCAGCAAGCCGGCCGCCATCATTCATAACCAACAGCAGGTTTTCGATAATGCCGTCTTTCAAGCTATCGGTAAGGCTAATCGAATCGCCATAAGCAGTATCGCCATTGGGACCGATGGAGCGGATATTGCCCCGTGCCGTTACCTCGCCGGTTTTACGGTTCCATATGACGGTATCCGCGCGCAGCCGGTAACCGTCGCGGTTCAACACAACATCGCCGATTGCGGTGACGACATCGGCCTGCGAATCATAATCAATTTTTTCGGCGGAAAAAGCGATGACAGGATCTTCTGACGCTTGTTCCCCTTGGCTGTTTTGATCAGGAACCGACGGTTCAAGGGGGGCATTTTGGGCATGGACCGATAATGGCTGCGCCAAAAGATACAGGCTTATCGCAAGCAGAAAAGGCCGGTTGGGCAGGCAAAAGGCGGCGGGGGCATTCATAAATTGCATCGTCCTTTATCGCCCCATATCCGCCGGGTCCAGCCTGCATCGAAAAGGCCGTCCTGCTTTTGCCCTATATCGCGCGAAATCCCTGTAAAGGCAAATGACACAATGATGTTTTGCTTTAATCTCCGGCATTAATCGTCCTATAGATAGGGCATACGAAAACTATAAACATATTCCGAAAGGCTGGAACCAGCATGAAAATCGATTTTACCACTTCGCGCCCCGAAAATATGGATGTGATTGCCTTTGCCGTCACAAAGGCTAATTTTGAAGGCTTGAGCTTTCCGGTCGATCATCCCGATCAGTTGATTGAAACGGCAAAGCTGGCCCGTTTTGACGGCAGCGCCGGGCAATCCTTCCTCCTGATCGCCCCTGTGGACGGGCGCATGGTCAGGATTGTTCTGGTCGGATTGGGCAGCAGCGCCACCGAACAACAAAAGGCGGGCGGCATCATCCTGAGCAAAGTGCACATATCGGGTGCAAAAAGCATAGCGGTCCATGCTGAAGCGCTGGAGGATATGGCGGCGGCAGAAATCGCTTATGGCGCGCTGCTTAAAAGCTGGCGGATGGACAAATATTTCACCAAGAAAAAAGAGAGCGAATTGCCAAGCGTCGAATCGCTAACCATCGTTGGCGCGGCGGATATGGTTCTGGAGGCTTGGCCGCGTTATGAGGCGGTCGCCAAGGGTGTCGAATTCACCAAGGAACTGGTGAGCGAGCCGGCCAATATCATTTACCCTGAAAGCTTTGTCGAGCGGTGCCAGCATCTCACCGAATTGGGCGTGAAGATCAGGGTGCTGGACGAAGCGGAAATGACGACATTGGGCATGGGGGCCTTGCTGGGTGTGGGGCAGGGTTCGCGCCGCGAATCACGCCTTTTGGTGATGGAATGGGACGGCAGCGGCGGGGCACAGGAACGTCCGGTTTGCTTTGTAGGCAAGGGGGTAACCTTTGATACCGGCGGCATTTCGATCAAGCCCGCCGCCGGTATGGAGGATATGAAATGGGATATGGGCGGCGCAGGAGCCGTGGCCGGAACCATGAAAGCGCTGGCCGGACGCAAGGCAAAAGCCCATGTCGTCGGCATTTGCGGGCTGGTTGAAAATATGCCCGATGGCAATGCGCAGCGCCCCGGTGATGTCGTAACCTCCATGTCGGGGCAAACGATTGAAGTGATCAATACCGACGCCGAAGGAAGGCTTGTGCTGTGCGACGCCCTGCACTGGGCGCAGGAAAATTATAATCCCGAATATGTCATCGACCTTGCCACGTTGACAGGCGCAATTATCATCAGCTTGGCACATGAATATGCTGGGATGTTCAGCAACAGTGATGATTTGTGTGCAAAGCTGAATGATGCGGCGGGCAAGACTGGCGATGCGCTTTGGCGTATGCCGATTGGCCCTGTCTATGACAAGATGATCAACAGCGACATTGCCGATATGAAAAATGTCGGCCCCCGCGGCGGTGGTTCGATCACTGCGGCGCAATTCCTTCACCGCTTTATCAAGGACGGTGTTAAATGGGCGCATCTGGATATTGCAGGCACGGTTTGGACGGACAAGCCCGGCGATACGTGGAATAAAGGTGCATCGGGTTTTGGTGTGAAGCTGCTCGACCGGTTTATCGCCGATAATTTTGAAGGTTAAGCGCCAATAGAATGCAGGTTGATTTCTATCAGCTAACCCGCGATCCGGCGGAAAAAATCCTGACCGCTTTGGCGCAAAAAACGGTGTCGGACGGTGCCCGTTTGCTGGTGGTCAGCGCCGCCGGGTCGCAGTTGGAGGCGATATCAAAGGCGCTTTGGAGCGTCCCGGGTGCCGCCTTTCTGGCCCATGCTATTGCAGGAGGAGAGGAGGCGGATACGGTCCAGCCGATATTGCTTTCGGATCGGGTGGATGCCGTCAATGGTGCCAAATTCATCGCGCTTGCCGACGGGATATGGCGCGATGAGGCGTTGGGCTTTGAACGGACATTTTACCTTTTTCCGCCTGAACGCACCGAAGATGCGCGTGCGGCTTGGCGTACGCTTGGCGAGGCGGAAAATGTGACGCGCAATTATTGGCGGCAGGATGGAGGCAAATGGGTAAAAGGCCCTTGATCAGGCACCGATATGGGCTAGTCTGCCGATATAGAGCCGGGGTCGCACATTATCATCAACCCGGAGAATATTTATGAAAAAATCACTATATCTGATTGTAACTGCTTTATTCATTGCATCATGTAGTAATGAAAAATCCACATCGATCGCTACATCCGATGGGGGTAAAGTGACCGCGACAACAGATAGTGAAGGCGATGGCGGCACGATCAGCATGGAAACGGATGAAGGCAAAACGGTGATGAGCGTAGGCGACAAGGCGGAGGCGGATTTACCCTATGGCCTGTCTGTCTATCCGGGCGGAAAAGTGATACAGAATGTTACCGCAAGCGGCAATGGCGGTTCCGGCGTAATGGTAAATTTTACCAGCAAGGCCAGTCCCGCCAATGTCATCGCTCACTATAAAAAATTTGCTGCCGACAATGGCTTTAAGCTTGAGGGCGAGGCGACGATAAATGATATGATGACTATAGGCGCGAAAAAGGGCGATGACAGTTTTCAAGTCATGGCACAGGCTGGCACCGATGATCAAAAAGGCCAGACCAGCGTCATGGTGATGGCGGGTATGCCGGGGTGAATGGCGTTTACTCCTAATTCCACAGCGGCTACGATGTGAGCGTAACTCTTTTCTTGCCCAAAGCGGCAAGCCCCGCTATGCGCCGCCGCAATTCATTTAACAATAAACGCGAGGAACTCTCCCATGGCATTGACACGCACTTTTTCGATCATCAAACCCGACGCCACACGCCGCAATTTGACAGGCGCAGTCACCCAAATGCTGGAAGAAGCAGGACTGCGCGTTGTAGCGTCCAAGCGCATCCATATGAGCCGCGAACAGGCCGAAGGTTTTTATGCAGTTCACAAGGAGCGCCCTTTCTTTGGCGAACTGGTCGATTTCATGATGAGCGAACCCGTTGTCGTTCAAGTGTTGGAAGGCGAAGACGCTGTTATCCGCAACCGTGACATCATGGGCGCAACCAATCCTGCTGATGCCGCCGAAGGCACCATCCGTAAAACCCATGCACTGTCGATCGGCGAAAACACCGTCCATGGCAGCGACAGCGAAGAAAATGCGGCGATCGAGATTGCGTATTTCTTCAGCGAAGACGAGATTGTCGGCTAAACAAACGCCCCTCTCCTAACTGGAGAGGGGTTTGTTTTTATTCGTGCTACTTCAGCACTATAGCAACCGCAACGATGTGATCATACCTCTTGCGGCCAATGTGGCTTAGCTTCGCCATTATCTTTTGATCTTCGCGGCAACCAATCAGCAGACAAGCAGCAATCAGAATATCTGCATTTCAAAATTCTTCCGCCACATCCATAAGTTTCGTCACACTTTTTGGCGCGACGCTGCGCCAGCTGCGTTCCAACCACTCATGGACATGATCCCAATCTACGCCAGGGCGATTGAGCCGTACACCAATCCATCCCGATGCGCCGTAAAATGCGGGTTTCCAGTAAATTTCGGGCTGCTGCTCACATAGTGTTTCCAATTCGTCAATGCTGCCGGTTTTAACGAGCACGCCAATGGCATCTGACCCGTGATGCTGAACACTGAAATAGGCAAAAAATTTACCCGATTTTTCGCTGCCGACACGAAATCCGGCGGAACCATGGCTGGCGCGGGCATGGGTTTCAGGTAAGGCGAGCGCCAACCCTTCTACTTTCTGAAGCAACCAATCGGCATTGTTATACCGGCTGACATAATCGGCCAGCACGCGGGGATATAGTTGATATTCGGCGAGTTTAACGCGCGCGGAAAGGCTTTCAGAGATGTCGCCTGCAATGATCGCCACCGCAGTTTGACCCAGAACAGGGCCGTCGTCCAGCTCTGCGGTGACCAAATGCACCGAAGCGCCGCCATGGCTGTCGCCTGCGTCCAAAGCCCTTTGATGCGTATCCAGCCCCTTATATTTGGGTAGAAGTGAGGGATGGATATTGAGCATCCGTCCCTCCCACCGGGCGACAAATTCCGGTGTCAATATCCGCATATAGCCGGCCAGCGCGACATAATCGGTCCGGTGCGTTCGGATCGCCATATCCATGATCATGTCATGTTCGGCGCGTTCCATGCCTTTATGCGCTTTGGAAAAGGTTGCAATCCCCTCGGCCTTGGCCAGTTTCAGGCCTGCGGCGTCCGGATCGTTGCTGGCGACCAGCACGATTTCATACGGGCAAGTATCCGCCTTTGACGCATAGAGCAAAGCCGCCATATTGGTGCCGCCGCCCGAAATAAGGATGGCGACCCGAGCCTTAGCCATTATGCGTCGCGCTCCAGTCCGTCTTTGCGCTCCAAGTGCCCTTGCTGCCCGATACGGTGCAGCCTTTTTGCCCAGCGCCGATATGACCGATGCGGTGGACGGTTTCGCCCGCTTTTTCCAGAGCCGCCGTTACATCCGCAACGTCCGCCTCTGCCACGACAACAACCATGCCGGTGCCGCAGTTAAAAGTGCGGGCCATTTCTTCGGGTTCGATATTCCCCTGTGCCTGTAGGAACGCCATCAAGCGCGGCTGCGGCCAAGCGTCTGCATCAACATAGGCGTGCAGATGATCCGGCAGGATACGCGGCAGATTTTCGAGCAAGCCGCCGCCGGTAATATGCGCCATCGCATGAACCAGACCGCTGCGCACCAAAGGCAGCAGCGATTGGACATAAATTTTGGTCGGAGCCATCAATGCGTCGATCAGCAAGATTTCCTGATCAAACAGAGCCGGGCGATCAAGCTTCCATCCCTTGTCCGCGGCTAACCGCCGGACGAGCGAAAAACCATTGCTATGCACACCCGAGGAACCAAGGCCCAAGAGGACATCGCCATCTGCAACCTTGTCAGCAGTCAGGACATCACCGCGTTCGACCGCGCCAACGCAAAAACCGGCCAGGTCATAATCGTCATCGGCATACATTCCCGGCATTTCCGCCGTTTCACCGCCGATCAGGGCGCATCCCGCCTGTTTGCATCCTTCTGCGATGCCAGCGACCACGGCAGTCGCAACCGCATTGTCCAGTTTTCCGGTGGCATAATAATCGAGGAAGAAAAGCGGTTCCGCCCCTTGCACGATCAGGTCATTGACGCACATGGCGACCAGATCGATGCCAACACCGTCATGCCGCCCCGAATCGATTGCAAGTTTTAACTTTGTCCCCACGCCGTCATTGGCCGCGACAAGAAGCGGATCGTTAAAGCCCGCCGCTTTCAGGTCAAAAAAGCCGCCAAAGCCGCCAAGGTCCGCATCGGCACCGGCGCGGCGCGTGGCCTTGGCAAGCGGGGCAATGGCGCGCACAAGTGCATTTCCGGCGTCAATAGATACACCCGCCTTGGCGTAGGTGTAGGATTCGTTTTGATCATTTTTCTCGGTCATTTTTACGCTGCTAGCGAGAAGGGACTTGGATTTCCATGCCAATGTCGCCAAAAGGCGGGGGTAATGAAGAAAAACCTTTCAAAAACCGGTCGCATTATGACCATAGCTTTGCCTGCAGCGCTGCTCGCCAGCGCGGCGCTCTATGCACAGATAGAGGGGCCAAAGCGCGGAATCGCGCCCATTGCCAGCACCGGGGACTTTGAGGTTGACGGCATAGAAGTTGAAGGCAAGGGCGATACAGCAGAGGAAGCCCGGCGTGACGGCTGGGAACAGGCGCAGCGGATTGCTTGGCAAAAATTGTGGCAGAAAAATCGCGGAGGAAGTGGCGGATCCATTTCCGATTCGACTTTAGACGGTATTGTTTCAGCAATTGTGGTCGAACAAGAGCAAATTGGCCCTCGCCGCTATATCGCCAAATTGGGCGTTGTATTTGACCGGGCACGGGCAGGACAGATATTGGGCGTGCGCGGGATAACCAGAAAATCTGCGCCCTTGATGATCCTGCCGGTGATGGTCGATGGTGGCGCGCCGATTGTATATGAACATCGCAATGCTTGGCAAAGCGCATGGGCCAAGTTCAGAACATCCGAAAGCCGGATTGATTATATCCGGCCAAGCGGGGCGGGCGGCGAATCCCTGTTGCTGAACGCAGGACAGATTGACCGGCGCAGCCGCAATTGGTGGCGCACAATATTGGAACAATTTGGCGCGGCAGATGTCATTATTCCGATAGTGCGGATTGAAAGATCCTGGCCCGGTGGTCCGGTAAAGGGCGTGTTCACCGCCCGTTATGGCCCTGATAATAAATATCTAAGCAGCTTTACCCTGCAAGCATCAAACAGCACGGGTATCCCCCAAATGATGGCACAGGGGGTACAGCAAATTGACGGAATTTACCAAACAGCGCTTGCCGCTGGACGGCTGCGTTCTGAAAGTTCTTTGATATTTGAATCGGATTTGATCAAGGAAGAAGATCTGGAGCAGCCAGCGCCGCCGCCTTCTTCGACATCCACTTCGCCGGAGGGAGACAGCCCCGCCCAGTTGCAAGTCGAACCGTTAGATACTCTGGATCAGGCCGTGCGGGAAATCAGCAGGCAGGGCGAACCTGCTCCGCCGCCATCAACGCCGCAAAACCGCCCTCCACAACCACAGGCAACCCAGCCTCGCCCTTCTGCGCCGCCCGGACGTCCCCCGGCCAATCCGCCGCAACAGCCCAATGGTAATTGACCGGATTGAATCAGGCAGGCCGCAGGACAGATGAAACGTCAAATTGCCTTGCCATTGGATGAGCTGCGGCCCGGCGCGTCCTCCAGCCTGATCATCACCCCGTCCAATGCACATATTGCCTCGGCGCTGGGCCAATATGACGCTTGGCCTGGTCGCTGTGCGATTTTGGTCGGCCCGGCACGATCGGGCAAAAGCCTGTTCGCCCGTTATTTTCTAGGACAGTCGGGTGGCCGATTTATTGAAGATGCCGACAGTATCGGCGAAGAGAAGTTATTCAACGCTTGGAACCGGGCGCAGGAAGAGGCAAGACCGCTGCTTTTGCTATCTCGTTTTGTACCAGCAGTTTGGGAAATCGCGCTGCCCGATCTGCGATCGCGCTTGGGGGCTGCTTTACTGCTGCAAATTCCGCCGCCCGATGATGAGTTGGTCGGGCATCTGGTGCAGAAGCATCTGGCCGACCGAGGCACAGCAATAGGCCCCGAAGCGCTGGCTTATGTAAAGCGTCGGATTGATCGCAGTTATAGCGCTATTGAGATATTCGCACGCGAAGCCAATGCCATGGCGCTGGCCGAGGGCGGTGCCGTAAATCTGAAAAGGGTGAAGCAGATATTGACCGATGAGGATTACAACTAATCCTCTCCGGTGCCTGTGCGGGTCATTTTCAGCTTTCCATTCACCACGGCAAAGGCCATCCGCCCTTCAACCAGATCGAGTGCATCGCTGCCAAATTGTTCAAAACGCCAACCGCTAAGCAGGGACAATCCCTCCCTCTCTCCGCCTGCCAGCCTTTCCATCTCGTCCGATTTGGCGATCAGGCGGGAGGCGACATTGATTTCGCGCGAGCGGATCTTCAGCAGCAATTTGAGCAGATCAGCAACCAACGCGCCGTCCTTGCCGTTGCCGCTGCCGCGGGTACGTTCGGGCATATCGCTGCGAGACAAGGGTTTCGCTGCTGTCACGGCGATCATCAACCGGTCGCCAATTTCATTGTCGCGCCATGCCGCAGAAAGCCCGCGCACCTTCGCAAGATCAGCCTGAGCCTTTGGCGGGTGGGAGGCGATATCGGCGAGCGTTTCATCCTTCATAATCCGCCCGCGCGGGATATTTTTATGCCGCGCCTCACGCTCTCGCCACGCGGCCAGCGCCTGAAGCCTGCCAAGCACATCGGGTTTGCGTGATTGTATCTTCACCCGCTGCCACGATTTATCGGGGTCATTGGCGTAATTTTCGGGATCTGAAATCCGCTCCATTTCCTCATTCAGCCAATTGCCTCGGTTCAGCTCGCGCAGTTTATCCAGCATTTTGGGAAAGATTTGCGACAAATGGGTAACATCGGCAATGGCGTAGTCCAATTGCCTTTTGTCCAGCGGGCGGCGTGACCAATCGGTGAAGCGTGCGCCCTTATCCAGATTTATGCCCAGCCATAGGTCGACCAGATTGGAATAGCCTATCTGTTCGCCTTGCCCCAATGCCATAGCCGCAATTTGGGTATCAAACATGGGGTGCGGGGTATTGCCGGTCAAATTATAAAATATTTCAATGTCCTGACCACCGGCGTGAAATACCTTC
>JAAURJ010000095.1 GCA_012032285.1 Sphingomonadales bacterium | reverse complement strand
AACCGAAGGCGCGGGTTTATTGATATGAATTCTATTGATCTTTCTCAACCTAATGCGCTGAGCCTTAAGGCGGTATCAGCCCTGCTTAGAATGCAAAGACGACACTACAATCCCGTCAACTTCGAGTCACCAAAGAGGGCGTTGCATTTATTTCTGATCAAACCGGTAATGATAACTTAGACGGTTTATTATTTCGTTTCGAAACTTGGTCTATAGACAATGGCTGCTGCGGTGAAGATGCAGCAAATGACATGGATTGGGTAAAGAAAATTTACTCTGATTTAAGAGACAATTGGCCTGAACCTAAATCAACCTATATTGATTGGTAGTCCATAGCAGCCAATTTTTTCTCACGCCAAGATCGCCAAGCCGCCAAGGGGGTGCGTTTCTTTTTCAACTCTTCGTTTCACCATCAGACTTGTTTTTTGATTCTATTCTTCTTGGCGGCTTGGCGTCCTTGGCGTGAGACATAAAAACGCTTAAATCGCACACCAACGACGACAATGGATCGCAAAACAATGCCCGAA
This sequence comes from Sphingomonadales bacterium, assembly GCA_012032285.1. Lineage (GTDB taxonomy): Bacteria > Pseudomonadota > Alphaproteobacteria > Sphingomonadales > Sphingomonadaceae > Sphingorhabdus_B. The sequence continues at coordinate 2,629 of JAAURJ010000095.1, read as the reverse complement.
ATAGATGCTCTAGCAACGATAGCGGTTGATTGCGGGTACAAACTTCATGAAGGCATCGGCCCTGGATTGCTTGAATCAGTTTATGAGGCGCTCCTTGCAGAAAGCCTCAAACGCCGGGGGCTGAACGTCGCCCGGCAAGTGCCAATCGCAGTCACATACGATGGCATGACATTAAACGAAGGTTTCCGTGCTGATTTGATGGTTGAGGGCAAACTGATCATCGAACTCAAATCAGTTGAGCATATGATGCCAGTCCACTCCAAACAGCTTTTGACCTATTTGCGCTTGGCCAAACTTCCTGTCGGATTGCTTATGAATTTTGGTGCTGCAACCTTCAAGGAAGGGGTGAAACGGATCGCCAACAATCATATCGAGTGACGGAGGCCTCCCCCTCCCTCTTCATCAAATACACCCAAAATGGAATGTTAAGCATTGGCTGCTAATCGGGTGTGTGTATTGTTCAGGGGCGGCTGTTGTCTTTATTCGCTAATCATTTGCCGGAATTTTCTGTGCCACCGGGCGAATCGCATTTGCTGCGGTCGCAGGTGGCGGCGTATAAGAAGCAGATTCCGCTAATGTATCTGATCGTTGATGCCAATGTGCTCGCGCTCAGCTTCACCCATTTTCTGACTGCGCCTTACTGGCTCACGCTGCTCATCCCGGCTTTGCTGGTGGTGGCAAGCCTGTTTCGAATGGTCGGTTGGTGGCGGGTACGCAATGATCAGATCACTGACGCGTATGCGGCGCAAGTGCTGCGTTCAACCAACATATTTGCGGTTATTCTAGGCTGTGGCTTTGGTTCGTGGGCGTTGGCGCTTTATCCTTACGGCGATGTTTTTGCACAGATGCACGTCGTCTTTTTTCGTCGGTATCACCTTTGTTGCCTGCGCATTCTGCCTGATGCATGTGCGCAGCGCGGCGTATCTGCTGATGGTTGTCGTGCTGGTGCCGTTCACCGTCTTTTTCGGAACAAGCGGTAATCCTGTGCTGGTCGCGATTACTCTCAATCTTATCGCGGTTTCGCTAGCGATCAGCGTGATTTTGCAAAGCTATTATCGTGACTTCATTGCGCTCAACAAATCCCGGTCGGAGCTTCAGCGGCTTCATGATGAGGTTGTTCACCTCGCCGATTCGGATAGCCTGACGCAGCTTGCCAATCGCCGGAGGTTTTTTTCAGAGCTTAATCGGCGTTTGACGCAAACCGTGCCGACCAGTCAACGGGTGACGATTGGCGTACTTGATCTTGACGGATTCAAGGGCGTCAATGATGCTTACGGCCACCGCGCGGGTGATCAGGTGTTGATTGAGGTTGGCCGCCGCCTGCGCGCATTGGCCAAGGATTTTGGGTGTATTGCGCGGCTTGGCGGTGATGAATTCGGCGTCATTATCAGCGGCGAGCGCAGCGATGCGGAACTTCGCGTCATCGGCCTGACGATGTGCATGGCGCTGCGTGAGCCTTATAATATCATCGAAACGCAGGTGCAGCTCGGGGCTTCTGTTGGCTTTGCCAGTGCCCCAGATGCCGCTGATACCAGTGAAAAGCTTTACGAATGCGCCGATTACGCGCTCTATTATGCCAAGAACCATGCGCGTGGCACCGCGACTCTATTCACCGCCGATCATGAAGGCGAAATTCGCGAACTTAGCCTCGTTGATCAGACACTACGCCACATCAATCCGCGTGATGAGTTGAGTCTTGCATTCCAACCGATTGTCGACGTTGAAACCGGGCGGATCGCGGCATGTGAAGCGCTTGCCCGTTGGCAGAATCCACAACTTGGCTGTGTTGAGCCAACACGCTTCATTCGTGCGGCGGAACGTTCGGGACTGATCGGGCCATTGACCGACCTTTTGCTTGAAAAGGCGCTGGTTAGCACGATTGATTGGCCGTCTGACATGCGGCTGTCGTTCAATCTTTCGACCTATGACGTAACATCGGCTGACTCGGCTGAACGGATCGTCAACATCATCCACGCCTCCCGCGTTGATCCCGCGCGAATTGATTTTGAAGTGACAGAGACCGCTTTGATGCAGGATTTTGATCGTGCACGCGCCTCGCTTGAATATTTCAAGAATTTCGGCGTGCAGATTTCGCTTGATGATTTCGGCAGCGGCTATTCAAGCCTGAGCTATATTCACAAGCTCCCCATTGACAAAATCAAGATTGATCGCAGTTTTGTGATTGATATCGAACGCGGCGGCAATGGTTCCGAAATCATTACGACGATCATCGCCCTTTGCCGCTCGCTGGAGCTGGAATGCGTTGTTGAAGGCATTGAAACATCGGCTCAGGTCGAAATCCTGCGCCGTCTTGGCTGCCGGTTTATGCAGGGCTATCATTTCGCTAGGCCGATGACGGCGGAAAAGCTGCGGCATCATATCACCGACAACAATCGCGTAAAACGGATCGCCGCCTGAAATTTCGCTATGCCAAGGGGTGGTATCAGCGTTAATGCGCTCAAGTGATCGAAACAGAAGTTCTTATTGAATCAGGCTGGCCTGACAGTTGTGACTGGACAGGGCTCGGCAGTGAAGCGGTACGCTGTGCAATCGCCAACACGCCCCACGCGGGTCTGATCGCAAGTGATGTGACCGCCGAAGTCTCGATCAAGTTTACCAGGCGATGGAT
>JAAURJ010000094.1 GCA_012032285.1 Sphingomonadales bacterium | reverse complement strand
AACCGTGAAGACCAGCAAAACCTGACTGAGAATTAAGCGAATATGCTGTCAAGCCTACAATGGTATCAGCGCAAGGAAACCGGTTTTCCATACAGCAATCCTCGCGTCCGCAGACATTAGGATATGGCTTGGCAGATTCACCCGTTGGGCAAATGGCTTGGATCATCGAAAAATTCCACGGCTGGTCCGATTGCGCTGATGGCGATAGGCAAAGTCACCCAGAGAACGTTTTCAGCCGCGATCACTTGCTCGGCATCGTGATGCTTTATTGGCTGAATAATGCGGCCACCTCTTCTGCTCACGGCCCAATTCCGGTCATAAATGAATATCGCATTTGGCGAATTGCATTGCAAGTGTCAATGTCTCAAGCTATGCCGTCTAAGCATATCTGGCTGTTATACGGAAAATTGAAAATGCTATTGGTTTCCTTGCACTTCAGAGGTTTCGTGTTGGCAATCTAACACAAAAATAGACTGTTCAGCCCAAAATAGCGCAATTGCTAACACACAATCTAGCGCGTGATCCCGCATTTCGGATAAAAATCTATAAACATCAATAATATAACTTTTCAACTATCCGTCTCATAACCTGAAGGTCGTAGGTTCAAATCCTACACCCGCAACCAAAAAACACCCCGCCTTTGGCGGGGTTTTTTATTGCCTGCACAATTGTTCGAGCGTTTCCCCGTTGCGCAAACCTCCGCTAAAAATCAGCATTTCCTTTTTGAATCTTTGACCTTGCCGCCGGTTCCCGTCAAAAGGCGGTTCATGATAAAACGCGTATCCCGGCTGGCTTCCCCTCGTAAAGCTGCGAAGCAGCGTAAAACCGCGCGTTTTGCCAATGGGCCCGCAGTGCATTTCAACCATGTAACCCATCATTACGGGCGCATGACCGCGCTGGATAATATCTGCCTGAAGATAGAAGCAGGCAGTTTTGTTGCCTTGGTCGGGGCGTCTGGGTCGGGAAAATCGACATTGATGAAAAGCATCAACCGCCTGATAACGCCGGGATCGGGGGATATATTGATCGATGGCAAGAATATCTGCGATGATGATCCCTATCATCTGCGTCGCAACATTGGCTTCGTCATTCAAGGCACTGGTTTATTTCCGCATTTGACGGTAGCGGCCAATATCATGATCGGCCTTCGCATATCCGGGCGCGACAAGGATGAGGCGCGGGTGTCGGAGCTGCTTGCTATGGTCGATTTGCCGCAGGATTTTGCGCAGCGTATGCCCGATAGCCTTTCTGGAGGGCAGCAGCAGCGTGTGGGTTTCGCCCGTGCGCTGGCCTCTACTCCCGGGCTGATGCTGATGGACGAACCGTTCGGGGCGCTCGATCCTGTAACCCGTGATGCCTTGGGCGAATCCTATCGCAGGCTGCACGACCATTTGGGGCTGACAACGATTATGGTAACGCATGATATGGCTGAAGCGCTGCTGATTGCTGACCGTATCATCGTTCTGGATAGCGGCAGGATTGCCGCCGATGCGGCCCCATCCGACCTGTTGAACAATGGCGGCGGTGATGTTGCCGATGCGCTGGTTGCCGTGCCGCGGGCGCAGGCGCAGAAGATATCAGAGATGCTGCGATGAATTGGGGCGATGCCTTTGCTCGGATGCCGCCGCTGCTCGCCGACCATATATTGCTCGCGGCAACGGCGATGCTGTTGGGCCTGATCATTGCCGTGCCAACCGGGATATTTGCCGTGCGCCATCCTCGCTTTGGCAAGGCTGCGCTCGCCTTTGCCAGCTTGATTCAGACCATCCCTTCGCTTGCTTTATTGGCATTATTCTATCCGCTGCTGCTCGGTCTGCAAACGGTTATCGCGGTTCCTGCGCTTGGATTTCTGCCCTCTTTGCTGGCGCTCGCGCTTTATGCCTTGCTGCCGATATTGCGCAACATTGTGATCGGGCTGGAGGGGATTGACCCTGATGTTATCGAGGCGGCGGACGGGCTGGGCATGACCCGCTGGCAAAAGCTGACGATTGTTGAGGCTCCAATTGCGCTGCCCGCGATTATGGGCGGAATCCGTACCGCTGCGGTGTGGACAATAGGCGCGGCCACATTGTCCACCACCGTCGGGCAAAATAGCCTTGGCAATTTGATATTTTCCGGATTGCAGTTGCAGAATTGGACTTTGGTGCTGACCGGATGCCTGACCGCGGCGGCGCTGGCGATTATCGTCGATAGCTTGCTGGCGCTGTCCGAATGGGGGTTGAAGCGGCGCATATTGCTTAGTTGGTTCTTGCCCTCGCTGCTGCTCATCCTTGTGCCGCTTTCGATTGCGCTCTGGCCTGCCCCCGATAAGGACAGGTTGATAACCATCGGGGCAAAGGGTTTTTCCGAACAATTCATCCTTGCACAATTGATCGGATCACGCCTTGAAAAAGCGGGTTACCATGTTGAATATAAAAGCAATTTGGGAAGCGCCGTGGTGTTTGAGGCGCTGACCGCCAATGATGTCGATGTCTATGTCGATTATTCGGGCACGCTGTGGACCAATGCGATGAAGCGCAGCGACAAGCTGTCAAAGGCCGCAATGCGCGAAGAGGTTGCCCGCTGGGCAAAGGCGCAGCATAGCGTGACCAGCCTTGGCTCGCTGGGTTTTGAAAATAGCTATGCCATGGCGGTTAGCGGCGATTTGGCGCGGCGATTGAATTTGAAAAATATAGCCGATCTATCGCGTGAGGCCCCGTCCTTAACGTTGGGCAGCGATGTTGAGTTTCTCGACCGTCCCGAATGGGCGGCACTGCGTGATGCCTATGGGCTGCGGTTTCGGCAGAGCAAATCCTTCAACCCGACATTCATGTATGATGCGATCCGTAGCGGCGATGCCGATGTCATTTCGGCCTTTTCCTCCGACGGCAGGATCGCCGCCTATGGCATGACGGTGCTTACCGATACAAAGGGCGCTATCCCTGGCTATGATGCGCTGCTCCTGATCGGGCCGCGTGCAGGAAAGGATGCGAAGCTTATTCAGGCGCTCCGCCCGCTAGCAGGGGCCATCCCGGTCGAAAAAATGCGCCGTGCCAATATGATGGTTGATGGCGATGAAAAAACCAGCGCTGCCGATGCGGCAAAATGGTTGGATGCGGAAATACGGTAGCCGCAATCTAGGGTCAGGCCTATTAAACACCCATTTAATAGGTCCTGA
>JAAURJ010000018.1 GCA_012032285.1 Sphingomonadales bacterium | reverse complement strand
CGCTGCTTCCGGGTTATACAACTTTACTCTTTCAATAAGCTTGCCGGTACGCGTCAGGTCATGCCAGCGCATCAGCTCACCGCACAGTTCGCGGGTACGTTCATCCAGTATAAAATCTATTGATAAATCTGCTTCGGTAATATCCATTGCGGCCGCATTACCTGTTGGGTAAGCCGCCCGCTCACGGATGATATTAATATAACTAACGGCTTCCGCAGGCTTGTTGGTCATAAAGGCCGCTTCGGCGGCAATCAATGCGGAACGAGCATTGGTCCCGCAGATCAAAAGGTTGCCTCCCGCGACTCCCGTGACCGTTCCAAAATAATCTTCGCAGAGGAACTCGCCGTCCATGACCGGCACCAATAACAGGTCGAGCAGGACATTGCGGTGTACCCGTGATAGCCGGTTGGCCTTCAGGATCAGGGGCGGCTGACCACCTTTTTTAAACCAGTCAAAGGCCAATTCCACGCTCGCAAGCGATAACATCGGCGCGTCACTGGCCCGCGACAGGCCCAGCTTGGAACGGCCCACGCCGTCCCGGCCCAGATGTTCATGGCCCAGCACCGTCATATTGCCGCTGTGGAACCACCCGATCAATTCCCTGCCCTCGCCATTGGTCACGGCGATGGCATCCTTGTCCATTTCCGCCAGCATAGCGGGCCAGTCACTGACAGCGCAGCGAACCTCATACAGGATTTCGGCAAGCTGTTCTTCCAGTTTATGTCTCTGCTTGGAATCGATCCGGTCTGCTTCAATATAAATGATTGATTCTGCCGCGCTGCCCTCTTCGCGTTTTGCGGCCAGCGATAATAACTGGCCCTTTGCATCGCGATTAACAGCCACCACCGGATGAATAACCCGCTGCACATTCACGCCATTGGCCACCAATGCCGCCGCAACCGAATCAACCAAAAAGGGCATATCGTCATTGCAGATCAAAATGCGCAGAGCCAGCCGTCCGCGCTGATCGGTAAAGCTGGCGGCGGTGATTGCTGCCTGTCCGGCCTTGCGCCGCCCGCACGCGGCAAGCGCAAACAATGCCGCATCCCTGCACGCGGCATCATCAAAGCCTTCATCCTCGCCCGGCAATGTGTTGGCGGCAAAGGCCTTCATCATCGGTTTAATCAATTCGGGGGGGATGGATTCTGGTGCTTTTTCGCTGCTGCTTGCGGCCATTTGGCTTCTCTCTCTCCATGTCGCAAATGGGAATAGGTCACTCACGCCCCTTATGCTCTTGCCGCAACGGGCTTTCAAGCGCAATAGTTACAATTGAGACTAGTTTCCTCTCATGAGCGGCCCCGCTGTTGCCGATTAGCCGAAGCTCGGCTAAGCCATTACAAATCAGATAAGGGATTGGGGAGCATTATGACAGCGATTGCCGCCGGAGCAGATAAGGAAAAGGGGCATAACCGCTTGCAATGGCAAATGCTCGCCGGATTTTTAGCCGGATTGTTACTTGGCCTTGCAGTCTATAGTTTTGCAGGCGGGGCCGCATGGGTGGAGGCGGTGGTAACCTACATCACCAATCCCGTCGGTCAGATTTTCCTGCGGCTGTTGTTCATGCTCGTCATTCCGCTGCTGTTTTCCGCGCTGGTTGTTGGCGTGTCCGAAATGGGCGAGGCGGCAGCGCTTAAGAAAATCGGCATTCGTACCTTGGTCTATACAGTGGTGGTGTCCTCAATCGCGGTGGCAGTCAGCCTGACAGTCGTTAATGTTATAAAGCCCGGTGCGGGCGTGGACCGCGCGGCAGCCAATGAATTGCTGCAACAAGGACAGGAAGGCGCAAAGGGTATCATCCAGAAATCGGCGGAAACCCCGTCGGGTGTTGATGCCGTCATCAATATTGTGCCCAGCAATTTCATCGCTGCAATGAGCCAGAATGATATTTTGGCGGTCATGTTCTTTGCGCTGTTTTTCGGGATCGGATTGTTGCTGACCAAAAGCGAAAATACCGACAAGCTGAAACAAGGAATAGAGGCGGTTTTTGAAATATCCATGAAGTTAATCGGGCTTGTCATCCGTTTGGCACCGATTGCCATATTCTGTTTCATGTTCAACTTGGCGGCGCAATTCGGGTGGGAGATAATCGAAAAACTCGCCGCTTATGTTGGTGTTGTCCTGCTTGCGCTTGGCCTGCAAATGTTTGGAGTTTTCCCACTGATTCTGAAATTTCTGGCAAAAAATCTCCAGTCGCTTTTTTTAAAGAAACGCGAGAGGCCTTTGTTATGGCTTTTTCGACCGCCTCGTCCAATGCGACGCTGCCCACCGCGCTGCGTGTGGCGAAGGATCAACTGAAACTGCCTGAAAAAGTATCGCGCTTTGTGCTGACCATTGGCGCAACCGCTAATCAGAATGGCACAGCGATGTTCGAAGGTGTGACCGTGATTTTTCTTGCGCAGTTTTTCGGTGTTGACCTCAGCCTGCAACAACAGCTTTTTGTTATGCTGATCTGCATATTGGGTGGCATTGGCACGGCGGGCGTTCCGGCAGGTTCTCTGCCGGTCATCGCGCTGATCCTAGCCGGGATCGGTGTGCCGCCCGAAGCGCTGGGATTGATTTTGGGCGTCGACCGTTTGCTCGATATGTGCCGTACTACGCTGAATGTCATCGGCGATCTGGTCGCGGCGCAGGTCATCTCTACACAGACATTGGCCGCCGAAGCGGAGGCGGGGACAGAATAAATAGCGCTCAGGGCTGTATGGTAATCTTCGTGCCGTCGGGCACCAATTTCCATATTTGTGCGATTTCGGCGTTGCTGAGCGCGATGCAGCCATCGGTCCAATCACGGGTTAGCACCGGTCCGCTATAGCCATTGGGCTGTCCATGGATGAATATATCGCCGCCGGGCGGTTTTCCCTGTGCCTTGGCATAGGCACGGTCCGCGGCATTTGGATAGGATATACGCAAGCTGAGATGATAACGGCTGCTGGAGTTGCGGCCATTGATGATATAGTCACCCTCCGGCGTTTTCTCGTCGCCCTCAAACTGCTTATGCCCGGTCGGCGCGTCGCCAAATCTGATGCCGCCATAGCGGGCAATTTCTTTGCCGTTCGCAAATAAAATCAAGGAGCGCTCGCTTTTATCGACCAAGATGCGGTTGGCCTTAACCCCGTCTGCCACCACTGGCAGCGGCGCAGGCTTCGGCTGTATAGCGGGCGCAGGCGCAGCGGCATCTTTGGCCGTTTTATCCGGTGCAGCCTCGTTAGCGACATTGTTCACAGCCGCGGGATCCTGCGCCTTCGCACAGGAAGCGGCCAGTATCGCGGCCAGCAGCAAAAGCCGGTTAATCCGCAAAGGGATCCTTTACCAATATCGTATCCTCCCGTTCTGGCGAGGTGCTGACACAGGCGACGGGGCATTCGATCAATTCTTCGATACGCTTGACATATTTGATTGCCTGCGCCGGTAAATCGGCCCAGCTGCGTGCGCCCGCCGTTGTGCCTTGCCAGCCCGGCATTTCTTCATAAACCGGTTCCACCTTCGCCTGATCCGCGGCGTGCGGGGGCAGATAGTCATAATCCCTGCCATCCACCCGGTATCCGGTGCAGATTTTGATCGTCTCCATCCCGTCAAGCACATCAATCTTGGTCAGCGCAATACCCGATACGCCAGACACTGCGCAGCTTTGCCGGACCAGCACCGCATCAAACCAGCCGCATCTGCGTTGCCGTCCGGTGACGGTGCCAAATTCATGGCCGCGCTCGCCCAAACGCTGCCCAATCTCATTTTGCTGCTCTGTCGGGAAAGGCCCCGATCCAACCCGCGTGGTATAGGCCTTTACAATACCGAGCACATAACCAATGCCCGATGGCCCGATACCCGTTCCGCTAGACGCGGTGCCCGCCACCACATTGGAACTGGTGACAAAGGGATAGGTGCCATGATCAATATCGAGCAATACGCCCTGCGCCCCTTCGAACAATATCCTTTTGCCCTCGCGCTTTGCTTGGTTTAACGTCCGCCAAACCGGCTTGGCAAAAGGCAGGATGAAAGCGGCAATATCCCACAGATCATCCAATAGCCGCTGCCGGTCAATCGGCTGTTCGCCGAACCCTTTACGCAGCGCGTCATGATGGGCGCATATCCGGTCGAGCTGCGGGCCAAGATCATCCAAATGCGCAAGGTCGCAAACACGGATCGACCGGCGGCCAACCTTATCTTCATAAGCAGGGCCGATACCGCGTCCGGTCGTGCCTATCTTGCCGCTGCCCGCCGCAGCTTCGCGCAGACCGTCAAGGTCGCGGTGAAAGGGAAGGATCAAGGGCGCATTTTCGGCGACCTGCAGATTTTCGGGGCTGATATCCACGCCCTGACCTTTTAGCTTCGCCACTTCATCGCGGAAATGCCAGGGATCAAAAACCACACCATTGCCGATAACCGACAAAGTGCCGCGCACAATACCGCTGGGCAAAAGGGATAATTTATAGACATTCTCACCGATGACCAGCGTATGTCCCGCATTATGCCCGCCTTGGAACCGGGCCACCACATCGGCCTTGCTCGACAGCCAATCGACAATCTTGCCCTTACCTTCATCGCCCCATTGAGCGCCAATTACCGTTACATTCGCCAAGTGATTTTCCCATAATTCTGGTTACGGCGCTTCCCTAATAGGCTCTGCGGGATTCGTCCAGTATTACCGCGCTGCTATGCGCAGCCGATTAGGATCAGGGCTTATTTGTGGCCGCTGTTAAGGGCGTTGATCGCGCTATGGACACGCTTTTCAATTTCTTCACGCTGCAAGCCGGCGGGGATTTCCTGCCCGATTTGATAGCGGATGATGCCGGGGTGAAAAATCCAGCTGCCGCGCGGAATGCATTTGCCGCTGTCCACCGCAATCGGCACCACTGGCAGCCGCAGCATTTTATAGAGACCGGCAAAACCGGATTGCAGCGCCGGGCGCTGGCCATGATCCACCCGCGTTCCTTCGGGAAATATCACAATTGGGCGTTCATCAATAATGGCCTGTTTTGCCTGAGCCAGCATCTTACGTAAACTTTGCGCCCCGCCGTCACGGTCCACAAAAATCATACCATAGCGCCGCGCGGCAAATCCCCAAAAGGGAATACGGGCCAATTGCATCTTTGCCACCACCGCCGGATAGTCAAAGAACCGGTGCATATCGATGGTTTCAAACATACTTTCATGCTTGATGGCGAATAATACCGGCTTGTCGGGGATGTGACCGTCAATTTTTATTTCAATGCCCAAAATCCAGCGGGCGCATAGGGTTTGATACCGGCTCCAACAGCGCACCGTCCATCGCATCAGCCGCACCGAAAAAATACTGCCCAAAAAAGCGGTAATGACGTGCAGGGTCGAACCACCAAAAAAGATGATACGGTAAAGGATAGTGCGCAGCGCCGCCATCGCTATAACCCGATCAACGCGGCGAACCTGCGCAGCCAATATTTATTATATTCCTTGAACAATATGAACAGCGACGGGCGGGTCATTACGGCATCATTCACAATCCGGACATCATTAGGCAGCGCTTGATCAAGCTCCAGCCGCGCCCGGCGCATATGCCAGTCATGGGTGATCAGCCGCAGCGATTTTATCTTGTGCCTTGATACCCAGCGCGCGGTTTCAAGGGCATTGGAGCGCGTGTCCACCGCACGAAAACCCAATTCGACGCAGCATTTGAACTGGCGGCTATAGCCCGGATATTGCGCCGCCAATTCTTCGGGACGAACATCACGGTCCACACCCGATATGAGCATATGTTTGGCCTGACCTTCTTCCAATATCACCAGCCCATGGTCGATGCGGTTTGCACCGCCGGTTAAAACCACAACCGCGTCGGTTTGCTGTTTCCCGGCAGGTTGCGGCAATAGGAATGCGAACCAGGCAAATCCTAATATCCAGACCAATAAGGCAAAGGAGGTTATTCGTTTTAACATTTATCGGGAACAAATACGCCTATAACATTTTCCTGAGGGCCGACACCACGGTCCATCTGGCCATAAGCATAGCAAGCCCTGTGACTGCAAGCGGAATGAGCGCAAGGATGATCCATCCAAACCATGGTATCGAAGCCGAAGACAGCAGGCTAGGACCAATGGCGGCAAAACGTCCGGCTAAAATCCAAAATACCGCCAGTGCGCCTGCAAAGCCAATCACCCCGCCCAGCATGGCATCAAGTGCGACGCGCCGCTGGAACAGGCGGGCCGCCTGAATATCGGTGCCGCCCAGCATATGCATGATATTGATGGTTTCGCGGTGCGTGTTGAGTGCACTGCGCACCGCCAAAATCACCGCAGCACACGTCGCCAGCAGCAGCAAGAATATCACCCCGCCGGCGAGCCAAAGCAGCGCCCGCATCAATTGCAGATAAGGCCCCATCCAAACCGCCTGACTGTCAATCCGCGCCGAAGAGGATAATGTCCGGATTTGGGAACGCAGCTTTTCAAGCTGTTCTTTACCGGGCCGGTTTTTGAAGGTTACATCGACCAACGCGGGGATCGCAATATCCGCATCAATAATATCGCCGCCCAGCCAAGGTTCGAGCAGATCGCGTATTTCGGCATCGGGAACCGCGCGTATGGTTTTTATATCTTGATTGCTTTTTAGGGCCTTGTTGATCGCGGCCCTTTGCCCAGCCCGTGCAGTGGGGTCAGGTTCGATAATTTGCACCGTGACCCGAGAGCTTAAATCATCGCTGCCTTGCCGCGCGGCATTGACGAGCACCAATCCGGCAATGGCGGATAACATGGTCAGAAACATCATGATTGCAATCACCCATGGCATCGGCCCGGAAATCCGGCCTTCGGGGATCAGCTTCCTTTCATGATCAGGCAGGGCGAAATCAAGCAGCATCAGTTTTTCAGCACCAAGGGCCGCGGCGGGTTTTTCAACAGGCCCGATGGGTCTGATAGCCGCCCTTTATCGAGCCGCATCATCTGCGCCCCTTCTATCTCATTCAGCAAATGGATGTCATGGGTGGCGACAACAACTGTGGTGCCCAGTTTATTAAGCGCCGCAAAAAGCTGAAGCAGGCGCCTCGCCATATCGGGATCGACATTGCCTGTCGGTTCGTCCGCAACCAATATTTCCGGCCGACCGATAACGGCGCGGGCGATGGCGACACGTTGCTGTTCCCCGCCGGACAAAGTCGCGGGCCGCGCATCGGCCCTTTCGGTGAGGCCGATCCAAGCGAGCATTTCGGTAACCGGACCTTTCAGATCCTTCTCCTGAATCCCAGCAATACGCAGCGGCAAAGCGATATTGTCAAAGGTGGACAAATGCGGGACCAACCGGAAATCCTGAAACACAACGCCGATGCGCCGCCTAAATCCCGGCATACGTTCGCGCGGCATGGTGACCGCATCCTTTCCGAACATACGGATTGCGCCCCGGCTCGGCCGGTGGGCAAGATAGAGCAATTTGAGCAAGGATGTCTTTCCCGCGCCCGATGCACCTGTCAGGAAATAGAAACTTCCCGGATAAAGCGTGAAGCTTAAATCCGTTAAGGTTTCCGCGCCGGTGCCATAGCGCAGTCCGACATTATCAAATTCCACAACGCTCTGCATTGCTCCCCAAATGGCATAATATGCCCGCTTTGGCCAAGCGAATAGTTAGATATGACTTATCCGGTGTCAAATCGGGAAATCATTGCCGCAGGATAGCGTCCATCCACAGCAAATTTTCCAAGCGGGCTTGCAACTTTCGCCGTGCTGATGCTTATGGGGTGTCATGTTACTGGTCTGTCCGTCCTGTTCGACACGTTATGTGGTTCCTGACGCCGCAATTGGCGCGGATGGCCGTTCGGTGCGCTGCGCCAATTGCAGGCATAGCTGGTTTCAGGACGGCATCCCGGTTGAAGCTGCGCCGCCCGCCCCGCAGGTCGCAGCGCCGAAAACCGCGCCAGAGGATCGGCCCGATAATGGAACGCCGCCGTCCCCGCCTGCTCCCTCTGAGCCCCCTGCTCCTCCTGCTCCCGCACCGGTAACGGCAATGCAGGAACAGGCCCCAATACAAGAGCCGGTGCAAGAGCCAGTGCAAACCGGCTTCGCCGCCTTTGACGATCCCCCCCGGCCCAAGGGGAGCGAAGCCGATGCGGCAATCCCGCCCGCTCCCGAAATTGCCCAACCTCCGCAGCAAACCAGCCAGTTCGCGCATGAACCACCGTTCAAACCGCGCCGCAATCCGGCAAAGCTTTGGACGATTGCGGCCATTGCCTTTGCCATTACCATCGCAGCGATAGGCGCAGCCGCATCCTATTTTGGAATCCCGGGAGGCGGCTTTACCGCCAGCTTTAACGAGCCGGACCTGAAGATTGAGCTGACCCCCAATTTGCAATTGCAATATCGCACCGACGGCACTGCTTTCTTCATCGCCAGTGGCAGCATCGTCAATCCCGGCGGCAGTGAGCAAGCCATTCCCGATATGCTTGTCACGTTAAAAGACGCAAGCGGCCGGGCGGTGTATAATTGGAAGATCAAACCCAAAGCCCGCATCATCGCCCCCGGCGGTATTGTCGATTTTAGCGAGGCGAAGCTTGACGTGCCGCGTTCAGCGAACGAGATTAGTGTAAAATGGGTGCTGGACAGCGCGGATTAACTGCGCGCTACCCAACCCTTCGGGCAGGCTCAGGGTGAGCGCGGTGTTCATCCAACATAGCTGCAACCTCCTGCCCTTCGACGGGCTCAGGGTGAGCGCGGAGGAAACTTCCGATCCAATCTGCGCTCAGGGTGAGCCTCCATCCCCCTGCGCTCAGGCTGAGCTTGTCGAAGCCGGGCTGGCGCACTGGTCCTAATCGCTTATTTCAATCCAGGTGGGCGCATGGTCGCTGGGTTTTTCCCTTCCGCGATAATCCTTGTCAACACCGCTTGCGATTAACCGGTCGGCGGCCTGCGGGCTGAGCAGCAAATGGTCGATGCGAAAGCCGCGGTCCTGCTGCCATGCGCCGGCCTGAAAATCCCAATAGGTCCAAATGCCTCCCGCCGGATAATGGGCGGCAAGCGCATCTGTCCAACCATCACCCAAAATGCGGCGATAGGCGGCGATGCTTTCCGTCTGGCGCAGCGCATCATCCATCATCGCATCCTTTGACCAAATGTCGCAAGGGCGCGGGATGACATTATAATCGCCGGCCAGCACCACCGGCATTTCCAAATCCCACAGCCGCGCCGCATGAGTGCGCAGACGCCGCATCCAACCAAGCTTATAATCAAATTTCGGCCCCGGTTGCGGATTGCCATTGGGCAAATATATGGTGGCGATACGCACGCCTGCAACGTCCGCCTCCAAATATCGGGCCTGTTCATCCTCCGCATCACCGGGCAAGCGGCGCTGCGTTTCGGCAGGCTCTGTTCCCTTGGCCAAAATTGCTACGCCGTTAAAGCTTTTCTGCCCATGCCAGATCGCACCATAGCCGATTTTTTCAAATTCGGCGGCCGGAAAGCCGTCATCCTGCGTCTTAATTTCTTGCAAGCAGGCGACATCGGGCTGGGTTTCTTCTAGCCATTCGATCAACCGCGGCAACCGTGCCTTTATGCCGTTGATATTAAAACTCGCAATGCGCATCATGGCCTCCCTGCGGCCGGATCATAACAGCCATTTTATAGCGACAAAACCGCCGACAAATAATATCCCGGCCAGCGCCGAAGCCAGCGCGAAATTTTTGTCAATCCATGCCTTCATCGGCGGTCCAAAAAAGCGCAATAGGCCGGCGACAAGGAAGAAGCGCGCGGACCGGGACACGATCGCCGCTGCAATCATGATGTAAAGCGGCATTGCGGTTGACCCGGCGGCAATGGTGATGACTTTGAAGGGCAGAGGAGTGAACCCTGCAAGCAGCACAATCAGCCAGCCCTGTTCATTAAAACTCGCCGCGAAGCTGTCAAATTTATCGGCCAGCCCGTAAAAATTCAGAATGGCCTGACCGATTGTTTCAAACAGGAAAAATCCGATGGCATAACCCAGCAAAGCGCCCAAAACCGATGCGATGGTGCAAATCAACGCATAGCGCCATGCCCTTTCCGGCTTTGCAAGGCACATGGGGGCGAGCACCACATCAGGCGGGATCGGAAAGAAGCTGCTTTCCATGAAGCTGATACCGAATAGCCAGCGTTCGGCATGGCGATGCGCGGCTTTTTCCAATGTCCATTCATAAAGGCGTTTGAGCATATCGAGCCTTTACCCACGCCCCTTGCTGTTGTCGATGGAATTATCAGCGCGGCATAAATGGTTGCATTTGAAAACTCATATGGCATCATACCCCTCATTATTTCTGGACTTTGCTATTTCAAGATCATGCTATTTCAAGAAAGGAACGACCCCCATGAAAATTTTTGGTGCCCCGCTATCGCCGTTTGTCCGCAAGCTGATGATTTATTGCGCTGAGCGCGATCTGACCTATGATCATGTGCCGATTTTTCCCATGGGGCCGGATGGACAAAACCCCGAATTTCAAGCGGCCTCGCCCATGGGCAAAATTCCGGCGATAGAAGATGACGGCTTCACCCTTGCCGATAGCAGCGCGATTATTCATTATCTGGAAGCCAAACATGGCGCACTATTGTTGCCCAAAGAGGCGCAGGCGGTGGGCCGGGTGATTTTCTTTGACGAAATAGCAGACACCGCGCTCGCCGCTGTCACCGCGCCGATATTTTTCAACCGGGTTGTTTTACCCAAATTCATGGGCAAGGACGGAGATTTGGCGGCTGCGGACAAAGCGGAGCGAGAAACTTTACCGCCGATACTCGAAAAACTCGAAAAAACCATGCCTGAAAACGGTAATTTCCTTGTCGGCGACGCGCTGACCCTCGCCGATATAGCGCTGGCCAGTATTTTTGTGAATTTCAAACATGGCGGCGTGAGCGTGGATGCTTCGGCCTATCCCAGGCTGGCCGCATGGCTGTCGGCAACATGGGCAAGGCCAAGTTTTGTACGGCAATTGGCGATGGAGGCCAAGATATTGGGATAATTTAGGCGTTATTATATTTGGCATACCCAAAAGCAATTTCGTGTTATTAGAGCGTTGCGAATGAGTCGTCACGCGGGGCTAATAAATGTCAAATTTCGGAACACCTGACAGCATTCTTCTAAGCCGGATTTTCCTTCTGCACAGTAATCCACGGCACGAGCCGTTCGATAGTGAAGCAGAGGCCATTACCTATCTTTGCGAGAAAGAGGATGTTTACTCACTGGCGCGGGATGTCGTAAAGTTCGGCCTGAATCCTATAGAATTGTGTGGCGTAATACCGGCTGACAAGAAAAAGACAGGCGGGACATTCTTCGTCGCCGAGGGAAATCGGCGCATTTGCGCTCTAAAGCTGTTAAGTGATCCTGAGTTAGCGCCTCCCAAATATCGCAAGCAATTTGCCAAGCTGGCCGAAGGCTGGACACCTGTAAAAACCGTCACGGCCGTAAAATTTGAAGATATTGAAACTATACGAATATGGCTGGATCGCATTCACAACGGCGCTCAGGGCGGCATTGGTCGCCGTCAATGGAACGCAGAGCAAAAGGCTCGCTTTGACGGTGGAAATAAGAACAAAGCCTCACAGGCATTGCTCGACTATGCTGAGCAAGTGGGTATGATTACACCTGAACAACGCGAAGGAAAACTCACGACAGTTCAGCGGTTTTTGAGCAACCAGACTTTCCGAGAGTCCTTAGGATTTGATCAAGATAATCCAGAGCAGCCGTCGCGGACACGACCAAAAGAGGATTTCGATACTATCCTAAAGCGTTTTGTACGGGATTTGGTTGGCAAGGAAGATGTAAACTCGCGCATGAACAAGGAGGACATCGTAAAATACGCCCGCCCGCTTAACAACATTCGCGGATTGACTGGCAATAGGATTGACTCAGAGCCGCTGAACGAGGGCGCAAGCGCGGGCAAGACCAAGGCGACCCGGAAGAAGAAGCCGAAGAAGCCTGAAAAGGCGAAGCATGTCCAATATGAGGAAGAGATTTTCCAAGCATTGAAGGGTTATGGAAACAAGAAGCTGGAAAGCCTGTATCACTCGATTTGCGATATTGAGCTTGAACATCATTCGCCTTTGATCGCTGTTGGTATGTGGTCGTTTTTTGAAACGCTAACGGGTTGTCAGGGGCGCAAAGATGGAACGGATTTTCACGGATACTTAGCCCCTAGCAAACTTTCTAATATGGGCATTGTAGGCAAGACTACTGCTCTGTCAGAGGCGTTGAAGCGGATTTCTCAATTCGGCAACACTACCAAGCATCATGCCGTGCTGGCAGCCTTTGCGGGTGACCAGCTAAACAACGATATGACGGCGCTGAAAGACGTAGTTCTAAAATGCGTGGATGACGCTTCAAATAAGGCTCCATAAAACGCTGGCCGTGACAACCATTTTTTGTTATGATTCCGCTAAAGCGCACCATTTTAGCAGGAAATCCTATGGCGTCCACGGCTTCACCCTTTCGCTATCCAGGCGGTAAATCATGTATGTTGAGTTTGACCGCATCCATCCTGCGGGCAAACCAGCTCGAGCGCGGCCATTATCTTGAGCCTTACGCTGGCGGCTGTGGATTGGCATTGGAGCTGCTATATGGCGGCTATGTAGCGGACATCCATATCAATGACATTGATCCCGCGATTTGGGCTTTCTGGCATTGCGTTCTAAACGAAACCGACGCTTTGGTTGAGCGAGTTCTGAATACGCCAGTGACAATCGACGAGTGGCTTAAGCAGCGCGAATTTATGCGGAGCGGTAAAACAGACGATGTGCTGGCTTTAGGGTTTTGTGCGTTCTTTCTTAACCGCACAAATCGATCTGGGATCATCAAGGGGGGCGGTGTCATTGGCGGGCTTGATCAGACCGGAAACTACAAGATTGATTGCCGCTACAACGCGGGTAGGCTGGCGCAGCGCATCAAACGCATCAAGAAATATGAAGACCGCATCCATCTCACAAATTTGGATGCGATTGACTTCCTAAACCAATGCGAGCGCGAAATCCCAACAGAATCATTGTTGTTTGTCGATCCTCCATATTTCAACAAAGGCTCATCGCTCTATATGAGCTTCTATCGGCCTCAAGATCATGGCGAACTAGCGGAACGCATTATCGGTTTGGATCGCCCATGGATCGTTACATATGACGATACGCCGGAAATCCGTGCACTCTACAAGGCTCGCCGCCAATACTGCTTCGACATCAACTACTCTCTTCAAGAGAAGCGCGTAGGGACCGAGCTACTAATTGCTTCGAAGGGTCTAACAATGCCAGATACCGTGAAGGCGCGACAGGTCAATCGGCCCCAATATCGCAAAGCTGCCTAAGCGGACTTCGTTTTAACTTGCCCCATTAACCTGTCAAACGCCTTATCGGCTTCGGTGGGGTTTAGTTCGCCAGCGTCCACGAGGTCGCGGATGGCTTTTTTGAACCGCTCGCTTTGCTCCGCTTGGCTTTCCTGATTTTTCTTTTTTGGCACTACGCACTAGCCCTTTGATAAGTGAGACGCTTGCCGACGATGCCCTTCAACATGGTGTCAGCGCGATCTGCGTCATTATAGCCCAATGCTACGCGGTTGCTGTAGCGGAAGTCAAATTCGGCAAGATAGCGATGTAAGTGGCGTTCGTTACAGAACTGATAGACGCCGCGCATACCACGCTTAAAAATGCTGAAAAAGCCCTCAATATCGTTGGTGGTGCGACCGTCTTTGAAATAGTTGCCAGTGCCATGAAACACTTTGGTGTGGCCCGCGAACTCCTTGCCAACGCGCCAGTAGTAACGGGCTTCATCGGTAACAAGGTGGCTTTCCTGATCCACATTGTCGCGCACGATCTGCGATACGGTCGGAAGGCTCTTGCTAGGCGCATAGAAAGAACGGGTTTTGCCAGTGCGCTTGTCGAGCAGGCTGACAACGCGCATCTTGTGAGCAAAGCCGCGCGCCTTGGGAGCCTTTTCGGCGATGTTGCCGATGTAGGTTTCATCCGCTTGGACCTCACCGCCTTCACCGCCGAACATATCCATGTTATCGTCACGCATCGCTTCGCGAATACGGTGCGACATAAACCATGCGGTTTTTAGGGTAACGCCAAGGGTCCGGTGAAGTTGGTTGCTGGAAATGCCCTTCTTGCTACCGGCGATTAGATACATCGCTTGAAGCCAGATGTTCAACGGCACATGGCTGCTCTCGAAAATGGTGCCAATTCGCACGGTAAATGGCTTGCGGCATTGGTAGCACTTATAGAGGCCGACGCGGGTGGATTTGCCACCCATTTTACCAATACGGTCAAAGCCGCCACAGTGAGGACAAACCGGACCTTCTGCCCAAACGCGAGCCTCAACATATGCAAAAGCGGCTTCTTCGCTGTGAAAGTGGGGTGCTGAAAGGGCCGATGCCATGACTTCTATTCTCCGTTCTGGTTTCAAACTAGGAGAAAAGCGTGGGTATGTCAAGTATAATAATGCCTTAGCATCCATATTTCCGACAATGGCCGGGGCAGTGCCCCCGAAAGCCTGCAGCGTTCCTCGCGTCAGGTGGCCCGTATGGTGCGCCAAGCGCTCAGCCGTAATTAAGGAGGCGGTTATGGCCTATTGGCTATGTGAAAAAAAGGGCGTCAGCAAAGCGTCGCGGTGATGCGGTTCGACCCGCGTTTCTGGACGGTCAACTTTCCGCGTCCGATGATGGCATCGGTGGTGACAACAGGCGCGGAATCGCTGAGGGTTGATGCGAGCTTTTACAAAAATGACGATCTCGCCGGGCTGATTTGGGACAGTGAGGACCGGCTCGATCATCCGCTGCTCGCTTATGAAACCAAACGGGATTATCGCCGCTTGACCTTATCCTTTCGCTGGAAATCGCAAGGGATTATGCCGCTTGATGCAGTCCATGGCCCGACATTGACGATTGAAGGGCGTGACGCAGCCGGGAATAGCAAAAGCTGGTATGTGCGGCTTTGGAATTATGCCAACGGAACGCCGACAGACGCGCAAATTACCCTGAAATTCAGCGATCTGAAAGGCGGATTCCTGCTCCCATCGGAGGCTGATCCGGTCTTTGCAAGCGATATTGACCGAATGTTCATTTCGCTTGTCCCGCCCGAATATGGCGGCACTGAACAGATTTTCAGCGCCGTCAGAGAAGGCTGGGTCACCCTGTCACAGATACGCTGTGACGGCGCAGGAGTAATGCTTGATACAGGCGACGTTATGCTGCCCGAACATAGCCTTAAAATGGCGACCGGCTATGACGATGCCTATAACCAGACCCCGGCCCGGCTGCTGCGCCAGATAAGGGGGCTGGGCTATCGCGGGACGATCAATCATTATGCCGGGATGAGCCACTATTTCCGGCTCGAACCGCTGGGCAATGAGCATTATGTTAGCCTGGCAGGCGGCACGCTCAATGCGCCGTGCAAAGCATGGCATGAAAATTTCGCATCCTTGGTCAAAGACGCAGGCTATGATCTGATTTTCTCACTATCCTATGAGCTGTTCGATGCCCATTGCTGGAATGATTGGAAACAGCGTGCGGAAAATGGCGATCCGGCGCTTACCGGATGGGTGCCGCCATCGACGCTGCTATCGCCCGCGCATCAGGGGGCAATGTCCTATTTACAATCGGTCGGGCGGGCCTTTGCCGCGATATTGAGGCAAGCGGGGCTGCCGGTGAAATTCCAAATTGGCGAGCCATGGTGGTGGATTATGCCAGATGGCCGCATCTGCCTATATGATGCCGCCGCCAGCGCTGCTTTTGGTTCCTTGTCAGTGAGTATCCATACTATCATGGGGCCCAAAAGCGCCGCGCAAAATAGGATGTTGGATAAAGCGGGCGAGATGCTCGCTTCATCTACTACGGCGCTGGCCGCGGCGGTGCGTGAGGAGGCGGGCGCGGCAGGCGCAGAGACTTTGCTGCTTGTTTACCTGCCCACTGTGCTTGATCCCGCAGCGCCGGAAGCAAAAAGGGCCAATGTGCCCATAGGCTGGGCTGCGCCTGCTTTTGATGTTTTGCAGCTTGAAGATTATGACTGGGTGACCAGCGGCAATCACGGCGCAACGGACCGGGCGATAACCGCAACGACACAGCGGCTGGGCTATCCGGTTGAGGAGCAGCATTATTTTTCCGGCTTTGTCCTGAATGCCGCCGATAAGGCGCAGTGGAGCGATATTGAGGAAGCCGTTCAGCGCAGCGCGAAAAGGGGAACGGCACAAAGCTATATCTGGGCGCTGCCGCAAATCTGCCGTGATGGCTACACCCATTTTGAAATAGGAGAGGAGCAAGAGGTGCAGGCCTTTGACGATATTTTATTCCCGTTAGAAATCGGGGCGCGGGCGTCCTCCACATCGGAATTTTCTACCCAAATTGCCACCACCCTATCGGGGCATGAACGGCGCAACAGCGACTGGTCCGATGCCCGGCAAAGCTATGATGTCGCTCCAGGTATTAGCAGCGATGCAGCACTGGCGCAGCTGGTTGGTTTTTTCCGGGCGCGGCGCGGCGCGGCGAAGGCTTTTCGCTTCCGCGATCCTTTTGATTATAGCTCCAATGGCATGACCGCCCCTCCGACGCAGGCGGACCAGTTATTGGGTGAAGGCGACGGGATAACCACCCGCTTTGCGCTTGTGAAACGCTATGGCGAAGACGGAGAGGCGCAGCTGCGTCAGATCAGCCGCCCGGTTGAAGACAGCATTCTCGTCGCGGTTAACGGACAGGCTGCGCAAGGATGGCAAGCGGAAAACGGGCATATAATCTTTGGCGACGCCCCCGCAAATGGCGCGGTGATCAGCGCCGGTTTTTATTTTGATGTGCCGGTGCGTTTTGCCGAGGACCGGATTGAGGTGAGCCGCTTCAGCTTTGGCGCTGGCGAAATGCCGTCGGTACCTCTGATTGAAGTGAAGGAGTCGTTATGACCGATTTTTGGCTGGCAGGTGATCTGACCAGCACGGCCTATGGCTGGCGGCTGGAACGGCGGGACGGGATCACAATTGGTTTCACTTCGCATGACCGCGATGTGGAAATTGACGGGCTGCTCTATCGCGCCAGTCCGGGCATGGAACCGAGCGCGGTTTCGGAAAGCTTGGGCCTTGATAATGGCGGCCTAGAGATAAGCGGTATTGTGAGCAGCGATGCAATATCAGAGGCGGATTTATCGGCCGGACGCTGGAATGGCTGTGCCCTGTCGGTGTTTTTATTCGATTGGACCCAGCGGGGGGCAGGCAAACGGATATTGGCGCAAGGCGAGTTGGGACAGGTAACCTATTCGGGCGAGAATTTTCAGGTTGAGGTTAATGGTCCGGCGGCCCGTTTGAATTCGCCGGTTGTGCCGCAAACATCGCCGGGATGCCGCGCCAGTTTTTGCGATGCGAATTGCGGGCTAAGTCAGGCCCGTTTTCGCCATGAACGTATTGTCAGCCATGCAGACGCCGATCATATTGTTTTTCAGAATGATTTACCAGGAGGCGCCAATGGCTTTGCCTATGGCCATGTGCGATGGCTCGACGGTAAAAATTGCGGTTTAACATCCAATATTTATGCCAGTGGGAACAAGGATGTTTATTTGGCACAAATACCCGAATTCCCGGTGCTGGCTGGGACAAGGGCGGCGCTTGTTGAAGGTTGCAATAAAATTATTGCTACTTGTTCGGGCCGTTTTGCCAATGCGGTTAATTTTCGGGGGGAGCCTTATCTGCCGGGGAATGACTTGCTGACCCGCTATCCCGGTGTATCCTGATGGGACAGGCGGGCGCAGAAATCGCCGCACGGGCGCAGGCGCAAATTGGCGTAGCGTTCAAGTTGCATGGCCGTAAAGCTGGGCTAGGGCTGGACTGTGTCGGACTGACCGCCCATGCGATGAATATAGACGGCACGCTTCCTCCACCGCCGCGCAGCTATCATTTGCGCGGCAAATATATGGATCAAATTTGCACCTATATGGATACATCCGGATTTACGGCTTTAGCGGCAGATCATGAGTTCGCCAGAGGCGACATCCTGCTCGTACAACCGGGGCCGTGTCACCAGCATCTGCTAATCTGGGTGGGCGGCGGATTTATCCATGCCCATGCCGGAATCAGGCGGGTCGTTTTCACCCCCGGCACGCCCGCTTGGCCGGTCGAACAAATTTGGCGCAAAAAGGAGACTGATATGGCAACCATAGCTTTGGCTGCGGTAGGCGCTTATTTCGGCGGTCAAACCGGGGCACAGATTGGGGCCTTTATTGGCCAGCAAATTGACGCCGAATTGTTCAAAGGACCGCCGCGTGAAGGCCCGCGGCTGAAAGAGCTGGAGGTGCAGACATCCTCCTATGGCACACAGATTCCGAGCATTTACGGGGCCATGCGGGTTGCGGGCACCGTGATTTGGGCAACCGACCTGATCGAGAAGAGCAATAAGATAAGCGGCGGCAAGGGCCAGAGATCAACGATAGAATATAGCTATGCGGTCAGCATGGCGGTTGCGCTATCCAGTAAACCTGCCGCAAGATTGGGCCGGATATGGGCGGACGGCAATTTGCTGCGCGGGGCGGCGGGGGATTTGAAAACCGGCGGACAATTGCGCTTTTATAGAGGCTATGGTGATCAGGGTGCCGATCCGCTGATAGCATCGATAGAAGGGGAAAATGCCTGCCCTGCCTATCGCGGATTATGCTATATAGTATTTGAGGAATTGCAGCTGGCGGATTTTGGCAACCGCATCCCTTCGATGACCTTTGAAATTTTTGAACGCAACGGTTCGGTATCGCTATGCGATATAACCGAATCTGTTGCAGGCCCGCTCTTTGACTGCAAAGCGCAGGAGACGGTTTCAGGCTATGCTCTGCTGGGCGGCGATCTGCGCTCCGCCTTGGAGCCGTTGACGGTTAATTTGCCAGTCCTTGTCCGGCCGGATGGCGATATATTGGAAATCGCGGCTTGGGGCACGCCGCAAGAACCCGTTTCAATTACCGCTGCCGCCTATGAAAACAGCAAAAAATTGCCCCGGCCCGAACGCCAAATCGCACTGGAGCCAAGTGCGCAGGCATTGGCGGTGCGCTATTATGACCCGGCCCGCGATTATCAGATAGGTTCGCAGCAAAGCCGTTTGTCAGACATAGGACGCGCGGAGGAGCGAATTGACCTGCCGGCGAGCTTAACGAGCACAGCCGCACGCCGGATTGCCGATTTGCAACTGCTTTACCGAAACCGGTCGGGGACCGGGTGGAACGGCTATATCCTGCGTGGCCAGCACAAAGTGGGGCCGGGCGATGTGATCCGGGATGAAGCAGAAGGCTTAGATTGGCAGGTCACAGAAGTTGACCATTTCGGGATGGTTTCGCGGGTCACTGCGCAGCGATTATTGGCTTTTGCTGAACCTGGTCAGGATGGCGATGCGGGCAGGAACCTGTCTACACCGGATTTTACCATCAGCCCGACATTTTTGATGCTTGCCGAATTGCCAGCAATACGAACCAGCGACGGAAATGCTCCCTTGCTTGTGGCGGCTGCAACCGGTTCTGGACCTGGATGGCGACGGGCAATTGTATCGCGGATAATTGGCGGCAACACAGAAATAACCGGGAGCTCCGCGCCAGCTGCGGCAATTGGCGTGATAGAAGGCAGCGTCCCCGCCCATCCTGCGCATTTAACCGACTATGCAAATGCGATTATCATTCAGATGGTCAATCCGCAAACACCGCTTTCGGAGCGCGAAGCCGGACTTGCCGATAACGGCGCACTTACTTTTTGGCTTGCAGGTGAGATTATTCGCGCCGGACAAGTGGACGCTCTGGGTGAAGGGCGATACCAGCTCAAACAATTGCAGCGCGGATGTTTTGGCACCGAATCTCATATTTCCGGGCATCCGCAGGGGGAAAGTATTTTACTATTGGAAACAGAAAACCTTCTGCAAATTGAAGGGGATGGCCTGTATCCGGGCACTTTTGTAGAAATTGAAGCAGCGGGATTAGGGGATACGCAACCGGTCAGCGCATCGGCCATGATAGCGGGCTATGCTGTCCGCCCATTTACGCCTGTTCATGGGGAAGTAACGCGGCGTCAGGATGGCAGTGTATCGCTCAGTTGGATCAGGCGCAGCCGGATCGACCATGGCTGGCAGGATGGTGTAGATCACCCGCTCGATGAGGATAGCGAAGCATATATGGTCACTGCTTTCGCTGAAGCAGAGGAGCTTGCGTCGTTTCCAACAGTCACCTCCCGGCTCACAATTCCCGCTATTCAAATAGGCAATTGGGGCGCACTTGGCATTCAATCCATCAATTTACAGATCAGCCAAATTGGACGTTTCGCAAAATCTGCGCCTCTAACGCTGTCTCTTGATATTTGACGGCGCTTATTGCCCTCATAATTTCTTAGAAGAAAAGGATACAATCCATGCCTCAAATGCAAACAGCCCGCCATAAAATGCCAATATTGTTTTCGGGTCAGGCCCAAAAAGAACTGACGCATAATGAAGCCCTTACGGTTATTGATGCCCTGATCAATCCGGTGGTGATTGATGAAATAGCAGCTCCGCCTGTCAATTTGACTGAAAATGATGCCGGCAAATGCTGGTTAGTGGCACCATCAGCTCAAGACGACTGGGCGGGACACGACAAGAAGATAGCTTATTGGACAGGAGGCAGTTGGCGATTTCTTGCGGCATATGACGGAATGACGATCTGGAATTCAGCAATATCGGCTTATTGCTTCTATAAATTAGGTGAATGGTCATCTGCTAACAATATAAATGATGCCACAGGCGGCAATGTTGTCGATGGAGAGGCGCGCTTGGCAGTGAATGCGATTCTGGCCCTCATTCGTCAAATCGGATTAATTCGCAGCTAAATGGCCAAGTTTCTGCGTTTTATAAGGTAATTTTTCCAAAAAGGATTGGAAAAGAGACTTTTTGGCAACAGTTATGAGCAATGTGGGCTTGCATCGTTCCTAGAGACTCGGTAGTAACCAAGGCTCGAATTTTGATCCTAAATAAAAGAAGGGGAAATTAGATGCGTAAGCTTGCCATAGGTTTGGCTCTTGCTTCCACCACTTTGGCAACACCCGCTTTGGCCCGTGACGGCCAATGGTATGTTGGAGTGGATGGCGGTGCCATGTTGGTAGAAGACACTGCGTTGGACGTAGTGGGAGCTCCTGTAGTCTTGGAAAATAAAACAGGTTATGATTTCGGCGGTGTCGTTGGTTATGACTTCGGAGGTTTCCGCTTGGAAACAGAGGTTTCTTATCGTGAGGCCGATACCGACAGTGTAAGCAGTAGCTCTGCATTTCTTCCTACTGAAGCTGCTACAAGACGGGCTGGTTCGTTCGATGTAAGCGGCGATTCTAATGTTCTTGCTTTCATGCTGAATGGTATGCTTGATTTTGGTGATGATGATGGCATTCAGGGTTTTGTAGGTGGTGGTGCGGGTGTTGCTCGTGTTGCTCAAAATGCGATCTTTACTCCTACACCATGGCTTGATGACTCCGATACAGGTTTTGCATGGCAGGCTCTTGCCGGTGTTCGTGCACCTATCAGCGATAGCTGGGATGTTGGCATTAAATATCGCTTCTTCAATGCATCAAAGCTGGATTATGTTGATCGTCTTGGCGGCGATGTGAGCGGTCGTTTCCGTTCACACAGTTTGCTTGGTAGCTTGATTTATAATTTCGGCGGTGAACCTGCGCCTACTCCTGTTGAAGCAGCGCCTCCGCCGCCGCCTGTTGTGGCTCCACCCCCGCCACCACCACCGCCACCGCCACCGCCACCACCGGTTGTGCAGTGCAGCACTGGTCCCTATATTGTCTTCTTCGACTTCGACAAATCGAATCTGCGCCCTGATGCTGCTACGGTTCTTGATAACGCCGTTGCACAATATGCCAATTGCGGTAACGCGAAAGTCATGCTCGCCGGTCACGCTGACCGTTCGGGTTCGGCAAGCTACAATGTTGGCCTGTCGCAGCGCCGTAACGCAACTGTCCGTGCTTATCTTGAATCAAAAGGTATTGGCGCTGGCGCGATTACAACCCAGGCATTTGGTGAAACTCAACCCCGCGTTCAAACTGCGGATGGTGAGCGCGAGCCACAAAACCGCCGTGTGGAAGTTTCATACGGTCCCGGTTCGGGAATGTAATTTCCTAACTAAGTTTTTGAGAAAGGGCTGGTCGAAAGACCGGCCTTTTTTTATGCCGTTACAATAATATTTGAAAACCCAATAGGCATAGAGTTGGAGTCATCCGCTTTGCCGTATTTCGATATATTTACGGCAAGCGCTATGCGACCGATTTCACATCTTCCTTACTTTCGCCCGAAGCGGCTTCGAGCAGCCTTTTCTCAATGGCGTTAAGCCGGTTTTTATTCTCAATCTTACCGCCGAAAAGGTCGGTCACATAAAAAGTATCTACCGCTCGTTCGCCATAGGTGGCGATATGCGCACTGTGTAATGTGGCTTTTGATTGGAAAAAAGCTTGAGCGAGATTGTTCAGCAAGGCTGGTCTGTCGCGTGCATTGACCTCAAAAACCGTAAACCGGTTTGAAGCTTGGTTATCGATGAACACGGACGGCTCGATACGAAATGCTTCGGCTCGCAGCAATGAACTTGGCTTGCCGGCCAGTTTCACGGCCATTTTATTTCGGTTTGCAATAGCGTCTTCAATTGTGGAGCGAAGCCGTTCAATTTGATCGGCTTCTCTAAACGGCCTTCCTTTTGGATCTTGCACCAGAAAATTGTCTAATGCCATGCCGTCGCGGCTGGTATGGATGCGCGCGTCGATAATATTGCCGCCTGCCAAATGAATGGCACCGGCGATCCGGTAAAATAATCCGGGATGGTCGGCGGCATACACTGTTATCAGGGTCGCACCTCGCTCCGCATAATAACAGGCATCAATAGCCAAATCCTCCTGATCATTGGTGAGCAAAAGACGCGCGTTACGTTCAATAATATCAGGCGATTCTGCGATCCAATAGCTATCAGGTAGCCTTTTGGCCAATTTGGAAAATACCGCCGGTTTCAAATCAAGCGATGCTTCAAGTACGCTTTTTTTACCGGCAATTCGCTCTTCACGACCGCGTTGCTTATGGCCAAGCCGCAATACTTCTTCCGCCGATTCATAAAGGTCCGACAATAATTGGCGTTTCCAGCTATTCCATATGCCAGGACCAACCGCACGAATGTCAACGACTGTTAGGACCAATAGCAATCGCAACCGTTCAGGCGATTTCACATGATGCGCAAAATCCAATATCGTCTTAAAATCGGCAAGGTCACGTTTGAAAGCCGTTGATGACATCAGCAAATGGTTGCGGACCAGCCAGGATACGGTTTCGGTTTCAGCAGCAGTAAGCCCAACCCGCGGACAAAGCTTGAGTGCAATTTCCGCGCCCAATACGCTGTGATCACCGCCGCGCCCTTTCGCAATGTCGTGCAATAATGTGGCCATGAACAATACCCTGCGGCTTGCAATTTGCCGCATGATGGCTGTGGACAGGGGGTGGTCGCCGGCCAGATCCCCTCTTTCAATTTCAGCAAGCAAGCCGATCGCGCGGATGGTATGTTCATCGACTGTATAATGATGATACATATCAAACTGCATTTGCGCGACAACCCGGCGGAAATCGGGAATGAAGCGACCAAAAACAGTCGACTCGTTCATCCATCGCAGTACAGCCTCCGGATCACGGGTAGAGGTCAGAACGTCCATGAAGAGGGTATTGGCCCTTTCATCGCGGCGGATCGACCGGTTGATCAATTTACTGTCGCGCTGCGCCGCCCGCATGGCCATGGGGTGGATTTCCAAGCCATATCGATCAGCAAGCTGGAATATTTCCAGCATACGGACCGGGTCTTCTGTGAAAAAATCATCTGATGGCAGGGCAAGTCTTCCCCGGTCCAGCTTAAAGCCGTTTAACTTACGTGGTCGCCGAACAATGGCGGGCAAGAAACGGCGTCCGGATTTTGCCAATGTCTCATCCAAATGCGCTAGGAACAGTCCGGTTAAGTCGCCCACGGTTTTGGCATTGAGGAAATAATATTGCATAAAACGTTCCACCGCGGATTGGCCTGGACGGTCGGCAAACTGCATCCGCGCCGCAACCTCCCTTTGTAGGTCAAATGTCAACCGGTCTTCGGCCCGTCCGGTTATATCATGCATATGACAGCGCACGGCCCATAAGAAATTTTCGGCCCGGCGAAAGCGGCGATATTCTTTTTTGGTGAGCAATCCCACATCAACCAAAGCCGCCGCAGAGCGCACACGGTGCACATATTTGCCGATCCAATATAATGTATGCAAATCGCGCAGACCGCCTTTGCCTTCCTTTATATTCGGTTCCACAACATAGCGGCTGTCGCCCATTTTCTTATGCCGTTCATCGCGTTCGGCCATTTTCTTGCTGACGAAATCCGCAGCGGTTTTTTTGGCGACTTCATTCCAGAACCGCACCGATGCCTCATCATAGACATCTTTATCCCCCCAAATGAAACGGCCTTCGAGTAGAGCGGTGCGGATAGTAATATCCTCCATCGCCATTTTGATCGTTTCATCCAGCGATCGGCTTGATTGTCCGACCTTCAACCCCAAATCCCATAAGAAGTACAGCATGGCTTCCACCACCTGTTCGGTCCAGGGTGTGCGTTTATACGGGGTGATAAAAGCGATATCGACATCGCTGTGCGGTGCCATTTCGCCCCTTCCATAGCCGCCAACCGCTAATATTGCGATTCTTTCGGATGCCGAGCGATTGGCGACCGGATACAGGTTTGTGGTCACATGATCGAATAGCAACCGGACAATCTGATCAATTAAAAAAGCTTGTTCCGCGGCGGCTTCATAACCGGCAGAGGGGTTATCGATGAGCCGGCGGGCAATCTCCGCCCGTCCGTCCTGCAGCGCCCCCAGCAGCAGCGCAACGATCTGTCCCCGCTGCTTTTCGCTTGTCTCCTTTGCAACTACAGAGGCAACAGAGTCGGAAAGCCGCCGACGGTCAATGATCGCGCGCCGTGCAGAAATCGCCTGTATTGCTTGTGTCATAGCTGTCTCTTAAAAGAGCTGCCGGATAAAAGCAAAGCATCAGGCGGCGCTTTGTGCCTTTTCACTATATTCTGTGCGCAAAGTGACACGATCAATTTTTTGTGTGCCGAGGCGCGGCAGCGCTTCTTTCGATTCCCAATAATGAACGGGCACTTTGAACGGAGCGAGCCGTTCGAGAAAAAAGGCCTTAAGCGTCTCGGCATCCAAGGATGCGCCTTGTTTCAAATGATAGACAATAGCTGGCACTTCGCCATATTTGTCATCGGCAATGCCAAATACAGACAGCTCGACAATATCATCATGTTCATAAGCGGCGGCCTCCACTTCGGGGCAGCTGATATTTTCGCCGCCGCGGATGATGATATCCTTTTGCGGTCGACAATGTATAAATAGCCATCTTCATCCAAATAGCCGATATCGCCTGTGCGGAACCAGCCGTCTTTGGTAAAGGCCGCCTCGGTCGCTTCGGGATTATTCCAATAGCCGTTGAAATTGGCAATTGAACGAATGCACACCTCGCCGCGCTCCCCTTGAGGCAGAATGTTGCCGTCATCATCGAGCATTTCAATTTCCACCAGCGGCTTAGTCGCTGGGCCGGTGCTTTCAGGCTTGGCGAGATAATTTTCGGTGAAATTACCGCATCCTACGCCGTTGGTTTCAGTCAGGCCGTATCCCAATAACGGATAGGCATGGTCCAGCTCCTTGCGGATTTTCTTGACATGATCGACAGGGCGCGGCGCTCCGCCCGCAACAAATGCAGTGCAACTGGTCAGATCATAATCATGCCGCTTGGGATGGGTCGCTATCTCGATACTCATCAAAGGCACGCCGACAAAATAGCTTATTTTTCCTTTTCTATCAATCGCATGGCTTCTTCAGCATCCCATTTTGGCATCAATACCAATTTGCGACCAATGGCATAGCTTTGCAGCACCAATGGCACAGACGCGGTGACATGGAATAAAGGCACATTGACGAGCGCAGATGGCTGAGCAGGCAACGTCGCACCGCCTGCCGACAGCAAATCGAAAAATATCATCGATTGCGATACATAGCTCATGGTACCCTGCACCACAGAGCGGTGGTCGGAATAGGCACCTTTTGACTGCCCAGTCGATCCCGAAGTGTACAGGATGGTGGCATTGTCGAGCGGGTCCATTTTCGGCAACTGCGTATCTGCCCCGCCGCCCTTGGCCAGCAATATGCTTAGCCCATCCAATGGCGGGCAATCATGCTGGAACAACAAAATTTCGCAGGCCCCGATATCACAGCCTTCGAGCCGCGCGGCGCGTTGGTCATCGGCAAGGACATAGCGGCAATCGACCATTTTAATGCCGTCAGCCAGCTCCTGACCCTGCCACCAGCCATTCAGCAGGGTGGATACACCGCCCGCCAATATGATCGCCATGTTCAATATCATCCAATTGGCCGAATTGCGGGCGGCGATACCGACACGGTCACCCTTTTGCAGATCATAGCCTTCGACCAATCCACCCGCGATTGCGCGTGCGGCGGCATAGACCTCACCAAAAGTCAGACGGGCATCGCCATCGACCAGAAATTCTTTTTCCGCATGAACTCCACAAAAATAGGTGTAAAAATCGGCCAAATTTGCTGGTGCCTGTGCGAACATTGGCATTTGCACGCCATATTTTTCAACATAAGTCACCGAAAGTGGGCCATTATCGGCCATAAACCGCTTTAACGTAGCGTCAATTGCCATATCCAACATGGTGGGCATACGAATCTCTCCTTTGCTCTTTGTTACTCTTCTATTTCGCTCTATAGGAATGTCAAAACTATCGGGGATTTATCTTGTATTTAGAATTCTTGGCCGCCGCTGCCAGTCATATCAGTTACACCGATCTGGGCATTGGCCCCATTGCGCTTGACCTTGGTTTTTTTAAGCTGCGCTGGTATTCACTCAGCTATCTGGTGATGATCCTGCTCGGCTATTGGTATTTGACCAAGCTGATTCAAAAACCGGGTGCCCCTATGTCGCGGGCGCACGCGGACGACCTGATCCTTTATATGACATTGGGCGTGATATTGGGCGGGCGTTTTGGCTATATTCTGTTTTACGACCAAAGCCTGCTCGCCTTCGATAAATTCTACCGTGTTTGGGAAGGCGGAATGTCGCTACATGGTGGGACATTGGGTGTGCTATTTGCGCTTTGGATTTTCGTGCGCAAGCATAAACTGTCTTATTTGCGGGTATGTGATTATATTGCCGTCTGTGTGCCATTTGGCACTTTCCTTGTGCGCCTTGCCAATTTTGCCAATGGCGAATTATGGGGACGCGAAACCGATGTCCCTTGGGCGATGCGCTTTCCTGAAGTGGTCCAGGGCGCAACTCTGCTTGGTCCGCCCCGCCATCCAAGTCAGCTGTATGAAGCGGTGTTTGAAGGACTGGTCATGGCGGCAATATTATGGCCGCTTTTCTGGAAAACCGATGCGCGGTATAAACCAGGTTTTCTGTTCGGGTTAGCAGCCCTGATTTACGGAACCGCACGTTTTACTATCGAATATTTCCGTCAACCTGATTTGCAATTGCAATGGCTTGTTGATGCCACCGGGTTTAGCATGGGTCAGTTTTTGACGATGCCGATGATCCTGCTTGGACTTTTCCTTATCTTTACTGCTAATAAACGCAGGCAGAGAGTGGAACCAGTCATGGGAGGGGACAGTGTCGCCTGATCAGAACCAACTTGCTTTGCGGCTGGCAAAACAAATTGAAAATTCCGGCCCGATCAGCGTCGCCGAATATATGCGTGCGGCCAATTCGCAATATTATGACCTACAAGACCCGATTGGCACCGAAGGTGATTTTATCACCGCCCCCGAAGTCAGCCAGATTTTCGGTGAGCTAATCGGGCTTTGGCTGGCCGATATCTGGCTGCGGCAAAACGGCCCCGATAACTGCCATTATGTCGAATTGGGGCCGGGCCGGGGGACATTGTCCAAAGATGCGCTGCGGGCAATGGCCAAATTTGAAATGACCCCGCCTGTGCATTTTGTTGAAACCAGCTCCGCGCTTCGGGCCAAGCAGGCAGAGGCCGTCCCGCAGGCCCAATTTTACAGCAATGTGGATGATCTGCCCGATGAAGGGCCGCTGCTGATTATCGCCAATGAATTTTTCGATGCGCTTCCCGTGCGGCAATTGGTGGCAACCCATGCCGGTTGGCGCGAACGGGTTGTGGTGCGTGACCGCGGCACCAAATTCATGGCGATGCCCGGCCAATATGCGATGGACAATCTGGTCCCGGCCGATTTCCGCAATGCGCCTGCGAACAGCATCTACGAGACATCCCCCGACAGCAGCGGGGTGATGTATGAGCTGACATCGCGTATCCACAAACAGGGCGGTGTGCTGTTAATCATCGACTATGGTTATGCGCAGCCGGGTTTGGGCAGCACGTTGCAATCGGTGAAAAACCATAAATTTGCCGATCCGTTTGAAGATCCGGGCGACCGCGATTTGACCGCCCATGTCAACTTCCTAGAAATAGCCAATTTGGCCCGAATGCGTGATTTGCAGATTGGCGGGCCAGTGGAACAGGGCAAATGGTTGTCGGTGTTAGGCATTAACCAGCGGGCGGCGACATTGGTGGAGGCATCCCCCGACAAAGCCGAAGAGATTATTGCGGCGCGCAGTCGGCTGGTCGATGGCGACGAAATGGGCAGCCTGTTCAAAGTGCTGGCGGTCAGCCATCCCGATTGGCCACGGCCAGAAGGTTTTGACGCGGCGCTTTAAGCAGTAAATATCTCTATTACTTCAACCAATTGGCAACATCCGCGGCCAATTGGTTGGCAGCTTCGTTTAAGGCGCTGCCCACAGGACCGGCTTCGATCAGATTGACCGAGCGGCGCACTTCGAAGCGGCGTTTTTCAATCGGTTCGCCGCGGATCAGCTTTACCGCATCGAAAACGATGACCGCATCCGCGCTTTTTTCATCAATGCCAAATTCGATCAAGCTGCCCGATAGCATCATTTGTGCAGAGCCGCCCGCATCTGTTTCATTGAGGACAAGCCGGTTATTTTTGGCGGCGATGGTTTCCATCAACAATTGCTGCATCAGGCTGGCAGGTTTGTCGGACCAGACTGCATCCTTCAAATAGGCGATATTGCTGCTGCTCATTTGCACAGGTACGCGGTTGGTATCAAGCTTACGCGGCACGGCCGGAGTTAAAATCACAAGCGCATCGCTGCGCTCACCGCTATGGGCGGCACCGCCCGAAACAGCATTGGTCGCGGTCAAAACCAACAGCGACGGCGGTGCCTTTCCGCCGAAGCTGACACATCCGCCCAGTAATAATATAGGGAGCAATGCGCCGGTGACGGGTAAGGATTTCATGGCATTTCGTCCCATATTATTTGCTCTTTTCCGGTTCATAATCGGGTAGTGTTGGCGATCCGATCAGGGAAGATGCACCATCCTGTTCCAGCTTATCGCTGATCGATTGCAGCGAACTGGCCAGCTTTTGCAAGTCGCGGGTCAGCCGGTTGACCTCTGGCAGGGTTTGCACCGAAACCTGATCCAGAACAGGCCCTGTTTTATTGGCGACCTTTTCCAACGCAGCTAGGCTTTTATTGGCGGAGTTTAATGTGCCGCGCAGCTCGGCAAAGGTCGCCTTGCCCTCACTGTCGATCATATTGCCGGTGGACTGTGCGACGGCGGCAATCTGTTCGGCGGCTTGCCCCGCCTTTTGCAAGGTGATCCGCGATTCGGCAATCACGGCCCGCATCTCAGGCGCTTGGGTGGCGAGCGTCCCCGAAAGCCCCTCCACATTGTCCAAAATCTGTTCAATTGATTGCTGGTTCTTGTCCGACAATATGTTGGTCAACCGTTCGGTCAGGGTCGATAACCGTTCCAGCAGCAACGGCGCACTGTTGAGCAGTTCACCAAGCGCACCGGGCTTCGTGGGAATGATGGGAACACCGCCAGGGCAGGCGGATTCCGGATTGACCTTGGGACAGCTGATCGGCGGGGCGCCTTTGACCGCGCCGTCCAGTTGGATTTCCGAAACACCGGTAAAGCCAACCCCGGCGATGGTAGCAACGGTGCCCTGCAAAACCGGCACATTGTCATCAATGCTGATGCGGACACGGACAAATTCGGGA
The DNA here is from genome assembly GCA_012032285.1 of Sphingomonadales bacterium. GTDB lineage: Bacteria > Pseudomonadota > Alphaproteobacteria > Sphingomonadales > Sphingomonadaceae > Sphingorhabdus_B. The sequence goes on along the minus strand of JAAURJ010000018.1, from coordinate 21,864 downwards.
TCATCTTTCCATAATTTAATCTCGGTAATTTGGCCCGAAGGAACACCCGCAAAGGAAACGCCCGATCCTTTGGCAAGGCCGTTGACCGATTGTTTGAAGAAAATATCATATTCCTTCTGATTGCCATCATTGAACCGCGCCAGCCAAATGGTGAAGCCGATCACCGCCAGTAGCAAGGCCATTGTGACCACACCGACAAGTATATAATTTGATCTTGTCTCCATTACCCCTGCTTATGCTCCTTTTTTGAAAGGCGTATCAAATGCTTTCGCCGCCTTCGAAACCTTAGCCGCAGCTTTAAGCATTGGCAAAGCCGTTTGTAAAAATGTCTGCTGGTCGGCGGTCATTGGCTATTTCCGCGCTGCGCCGCCCGGCCCCGCGGACCCGAAAAATATTCCTTAATCCACGGATGATCGCTGGCCAGCAATTCGTCAATCTTGCCAATGGCGATGACCCGCCGGTCGGCCAGCACGGCAACACGGTCGCATATCGCATGGAGTGTATCCAGATCATGGGTGATTAAAAATACCGTCAGCCCCAAAGTTTCCTTCAAATCACGAGTCAGTTCGTCAAATTTGGCCGCGCCAATCGGGTCAAGCCCTGCTGTCGGTTCATCCAAAAACAACAGCTGCGGGTCCATGGCAAGCGCACGGGCAAGCCCGGCGCGTTTTTTCATACCGCCCGAAAGCTCAGAAGGATATTTTGCCCCTGCTTCTGGCGGAAGGCCGCTTAAATGCACTTTTGTTCGGGCGACTTCGTCGAGCAAATTGCTGCTGAGCCAGGGGTAAAATTCGCGCAGGGGCACCTGAATATTTTCCGCTACGGTCAATGTGGAAAACAGCGCGCCGCCTTGAAACAGCACGCCCCATTGCCGCCGCACCTCATGATCGCCGCGGGTATCATGATCGTGCAGATTTTCGCCCAGCACATGAATATCCCCGGCATCGGGGCGCTGAAGCCCGATTATGGAGCGCATCAGAACCGATTTACCCGTTCCCGAACCGCCAACCACGCCCAATATTTCACCCTTGCGGACATCCAGATCCAGATTTTCATGGATCACCTGCGTGCCAAATTGGTTGCGCAAACCGCGCACCGAAATAACGCTGTCCTGATGCGGCCCCTTTTCCATCAATCCCACCCGATGCTGCTGAAAAATACAGCAAAAAAAGCGTCGAGAACGATCACCAAAAATATTGCCTGCACCACGGCGGCGGTGGTTTTAAGGCCCACCTGCTCGGCATTATTGCCAACCTGCAACCCCTGAAAACAACCGGTCATCGCAATGATCGCACCAAAAACCGGGGCCTTTATCATGCCGACATAAAAATCCGTCATGGGGGTTACTTCACGCAATCTTTGCACAAAGGTAACAGGCGGTATCTCCAGCACAACCCAGCATAAAAGACCGCCGCCAATCACCGCGATAAAGCAGCTGTAAAAGGCAAGCAGCGGCATCATCATCACCGTCGCCAATGTCCGGGGCACAACCAAAGCCTCAATCGGTGTAACGCCAATGGTGCGCATCGCGTCAATTTCTTCGGTGATTTTCATCGTCCCGATCTGCGCGGCAAAGGCGCTTCCCGAACGACCTGCAATCATGATCGCGGTCATAAGCACGCCCAATTCACGAAAAGTCAGCCGCCCGATCAGGTTGATGGTGAACACTTCGGCACCAAATTGTTTCAATTGCACCGCGCCTTGCTGTGCAATCACAATGCCGATCAGAAAACTCATCAGCCCAACAATGCCCAGCGCCCGCACACCGACCATTTCGAAATGCTGTGCAATCGCGTTCCAACGCAGCCGTGAAGGATGGATAGCAACCGACAAAAACGCGACCACCACCTGCCCGATAAAACCCAGAAACATGGCCATAGTGGTAAGCGCGACGGTGACTGCCTCACCCAGTTCGTTTAAGATACGCAGCGGCGGGGACAGCGTGGGCGGCTTGGTTGCGGCATCGCTGTCGCCACTGCTAACCCGTTCGATCAGCTTCGCCGCTTCCTGTGAAGCGCCGCTAATTGCTGCGCCATGATTGCGGGCGGTGCGGTAAACCAGCCAGGCACCGACTGTGTCGATATGATCAACCTGCGATAAGTCAATCTGTGAAACCGGGCCATCATGGGCGAGCAGCTTTTCGTCCAGCCCATTCAGGTGCAGGATGGTCCAAATCCCGGTAAAACGAAGCAAGCTGCTATTATCCTGCGCTTTTTCTTCGGTGAAATCGGCTGCTCCGCTCATAATGTCTTAATTGGAACAAAAAACGGCAATCACAAGCCAATAGCGATACGCGCATCATGCTTTCTTTCCTGTCAATGCCCGGTTTTGGCGTTATATCGGCGGCATGAACGCACACAGGGACACAATAAAAATCGCCATATATGATATGGACAAAACCATTACCCGCCGGGCGACCTATAACGGATTCTTGTTACATATGGCGCTTCATCGTTCGCCCTTGCGGCTCTTGCTCCTGCCGATATTGCCTATTGGTCTTGCGCTTTATGCCGTGAAATTATGGGACCGCAGACGGCTGAAGGAATTTTCGCAAAGCCTGTTGATCGGGCGGCGGGTGAAGCAGGCCGATTTTTCCCGCTATCTGGAAAGCCATGCCGATCTGGTCGTCGGCAAAAATGTCTATCCGCAGCTGCTCGCGCGGGTGCGAGCGGAAAAAGCGGAGGGGTACCGCCATGTCATCGCCACCGCATCCTACCGGCTTTATGTCGAGGCGATTGCCGCACGGCTAGATTTTGACGCTGTGATCGCCACCGATTTGGCAAGCGACGATAGCGGCCATGTGCTTGCGCGGATTGACGGGCATAATTGCTATGACGCGGCCAAGCTGGAACGGGTAGAATCATGGATGACAGCACAAGGGCTGGACCGAAGCGCGTGTCATATCCGTGCCTATAGCGACCATATATCGGACGCCCCGCTGCTCGCTTATGCCGATGAAGCCTTTGCCACCAACCCGCACAAACCGCTCGCCTTGATGGCTGAGGCGCAAGGGTGGACGATATTGGATTGGCGTTAAGCGCCAAAGCTTATGCCCAGATAAATTCTAAACCGCATCCAAGGCTTGGGCAAAATCGGCGATCAAATCATCCGCATCCTCAATACCAATAGAGATACGGACCAGATTGTCGGTGATGCCGAGCATCGCCTTGCGCTCATCCGGGACCGATAAATGCGTCATGGCTGCGGGCAGGCTGGCCAGCGTTTCTGTGCCGCCCAAACTGACCGCCAGCTTTGCTATTTTCATATTGTCCAAAAATCGGAAAGCCTCCGCCTCCCCGCCTTTGATAAAGACAGAGAAGGTCGAACCGGCCCCGGTGCAATGGCGGTTATAAATATCCTGCTGCCGGGAATCTTCGATCATCCCCAAATAGCCGAGCTTTTCAATCTTGGGATGGGTTTTGAGGAAAGCGCACACTTTTGCGGCATTTTCGCCCGCCCGCGCCATACGCAGTTCCAGCGTTTCTAGGCTGCGGCACAGCATCCATGCGGTGTTGGGGTCGCAAATGCCGCCCATGGTGTTGCGCAAGGCCCGCACCGGGTCCATCCATTTTTTCGCGCCCGCTATACTGCCCGCGACCAGATCGCTATGCCCGCCGGCATATTTGGTCAGGCTATAGACAACAATATCGGCGCCATGATCCAACGGCCGCTGCCATAACGGGCCCAAAAATGTGTTGTCGATGGCGATGGGCGGGCCATCCAGACCTTCGCCGTCAAAGGCCGCATCACGGGCGGCCCTCACCGCCTCTATATCGACCAGAGCGTTGGTCGGGTTGGCGGGGCTTTCCAGATAGATCATCGCCACCTTGCCGCCCTGCTTTGCGGCCAGAGCCTTGGCCTGATCCAATATCGCATCCACCTCTTCGCGCGGCGCTCCGGCCGCGAAATCCAGATAGGCGACGTTGAATTTGTTAAGCGTTTTGGCGACAAAGCCCTCGCTGGCGGCATAAAGCGGGCCGCTATGCACAATGACATCGCCCGCCGCGCAGTAGCTAAGCATCATCACGCAAATCGCGGTCATACCGCTTGAAAAGACCAGCGCATCTTCGGCGCCATCCCACACCGAAAGCCGGTCCTCCAATATCTCTTGGTTCGGGGCATTGAAGCGCGAATAGACAAGGCCGTCTGCGCCGCCAGGGCGCTTTCCAGTTATCCCTTCAAAATGGCGTTTACCGGCAGCCGCATTTTCAAAAACAAAGGTGGACGTCAAAAAACAGGCGCCTTGATCGACCCTTCGGACAGCACCGGATCATAGCCATGACCCATCATCAACGTGGACGGTTTCAACCTTTGCCCGCTAATCGTTTCAATCGGCGTCTTTGGCTTAGGCCGCGGGGCCAAACGGTCATCTGTCACGGGCTTTTTCTCCTCAAAGGGTTATTAAGGCTGTCATAGCATAATTCGTTTCAATTGAAACTAAATTACAACGATGCCACCAGCCAACATAGGCCGATCAATATCGGCACACCTGCAATATCGAGCAGCAATCCGGCCTTTAACATTCGGGGCAGGGCGATGTGACCGCTTGCCCAGGCAATGGCATTGGGCCCGGTGCCCGATGGCAGCATAAAGCCCCAGCTTGCGGCCATAGAGGCGGCCATGGCGAGCATCCACGGATCGGCCCCTGTTGCGGCGACCAGTCCGGCAATCACCGGAATCACCCCGCTGGCGGTGGCGACGTTGCTGGCAAATTCGGTGATCAGGATGACAAGCGCGACGACGCAGGCAGCAATGATCAGCGGGTGGACGACGGTCAGCGGGGAAAGCGCCTCACCCAGCCATGCGGCCAGACCGCTTTTGGTAATCCCCGCCGCCAGCGCCAGCCCGCCGCCAAATAGCATGATGACGCCCCATGGCGCTTTATCCGCCTCTTTCCACGTTAGCAGCGGCCTGCCTGATCCGTCCGGGATGGTGAACAGCAACAAGCTGCCCAATATCGCAATGCTGCCATCGGTGACCGATTTTTCGGGCATAAGCCCTTTGAGCCAAGGCTGCGCTATCCATAACAGCACGACCAGCACAATAACCGGGACGAGCCTTTTTTCGGCGCTGCTCCACGCGCCCGGCGTACCGATGGCTTGGCGCGCGGCGGCGCTGTCAAAGGGGCTATCGGCCATTTTCTGCACCCGCATCAGGATCAGGGCGCAAACCGGTATCGAAACCAGAACAACGGGCAAGCCAAAGGCCATCCAGTTCAGAAAATTTATCTCTATCCCCAATTGCTTGTTGATCAATCCCGCTGCAATCGCATTGGTCGGCGATCCCACCAACGTTCCCAATCCGCCGATGCTCGCGGCAAAGGCAATGCCCATGGTTAACGCGCCCGCCATGCCGTTAGTCTCGCCCGCCCTCACCCCGCCAGCCGCCAATACGGCGAGCGCGATCGGCACCATGATCAATGCGGTCGATGTGTTGGATATCAGCATGGATAGGAGCGCGGTTGCGACCATGAAGGCGAAGAGCAATCCCCCCGCACTGCCCCCTGCTCGTTTCAATATGGCGAGCGCGACGCGGCGATGCAGGCCGGTGCGTTCAATGGCCAGCGCGATAAAGGCGCCCCCCAATATCAGGAACAATATCGGCGAATAATATTCTTTTGCAGTATCGGACGCGCTCATGACCCCCATGGCGGGAAGGGCCAGGAAGGGCAGAAGCGCGGTGACGGTCAGCGGCAGGGCCTGCGTCATCCAGTAAACCGCCATAAGAATGACAAGCGCCGCCACTTGCCATGCTGCCGCTGTCATACCCGCAGGTGCAGGCAGCAGCAGCATAAGAACGAAAAGCAGCAATCCAGCCCAGAAACCGGCCCGCTCCGCCGTCATTCCGGTAACCCGATCAGCGATATTTGCCGGCCATAATCGCCCTCACCCTTATGACAGCTGCGCCGGTAGCTGAAAAAACGGTCCGGCTGGCTATAACTATCTTCCCCCAGGCAGGCGATTTTGCGGATTCCCGCTGCGGCGAGCCGGGCGGCCACATAGCCTTCGATATCAAATTGATAATGGCCCGCTTTGCCCGCGATAAAAAAATGGTCATTGGCCGGGTCTGCGTCAATGAAGCGTTCACAGAAACCGGCATCCACTTCATAGCTTTTTTGCGAGATACAAGGCCCAATGGCACAGGCGATTGCATCGCGGCGCGCACCCAATTTGACCATTGCCTTTACCGTTTCGTCCATGATGCCGGTGATCGAACCCTTCCACCCGCTATGCGCCGCACCGATGATCCCTGCCGCTTCATCGGCGAACAGGATTGGAACACAGTCGGCGGTCAATATTCCCAGCAAAATTCCGGGCACCTGTGTCACCATCGCATCCGCCTCTGGCCGGGCATCGCCAAAGGCTTCAGTCACCGTCACCACTTTGTTCGAATGGATTTGATGAACGCTGTTCAGCGCCGCCCCCGGCAGAATGGCGGCGGCGGCACGGGCGCGGTTTTCGGCAATGGCCGCGCGGTCATCACCCGAACCCAGTCCGACATTCAACCCGGCGTAAATCCCCGAAGAAACGCCGCCTTTGCGCCCCAAAAAGCAGTGCGGGACGCCGCCCAGCGCCGATGATGTCAGTTTCTCGATTGCGGTCATGCCGATGTCATTGCAATTACGCCCGCTATTTGCAATGCCCAAGCAGATATGAACAAGCATCTGCATATATTCGGCATGGGCTATAGCGCCTCCTATCTGGCGGCAAAGCTGCGCGGACGCGGCTGGCGCGTGACGGGCACGCGGCGGACGGGGGATGAACTGCATATCGCCTTTGACGATGATGCGGCGGTTCGGGCCGCACTTGCAGGGGCCAGCCATATCCTTTCATCCGTGCCGCCCGAACGCAGCGGCGACGATCCGGTGATGAAACGCTATGGCGATGCGATTACCGGTGCAGGTGCGCTATGGACCGGCTATTTTTCGTCCACCGGCGTTTATGGCGATGCGGCCGGGGCATGGGTGGATGAAAGCGCACCGGTTAAGGGCCGCCGCGCAGGCCGCAACGCCGCCGATCTGGCTTGGCAGGCGCTTAATAAACGGGTGCGTATTTTTCGCCTGCCCGGTATTTACGGTCCGGGGCGCAGCGCATTGGAGCGGGTGACAGAGGGCAAGGCGCACCGTATCGACCTGCCCGATCAGATATTCAGCCGCGTCCATGTCGGCGATATAGCAAGCGGGATCATCGCATCCTTTGATGGCCCGCCGGGCGTCTATAATCTGTCCGACGACCTGCCTTGCGGCCAGAACGCGGTAACCGAATATGCCGCCGCATTATTGGGCCGGGAACCGCCGCCAATGCAATCGCTGACAGAGGCGCAGCTATCACCGATGGCGCTGGCCTTTTATGCCGAAAACCGTCGCGTCGCCAATGGCAAGGCCAAGCGGCTATTGGGCTGGCAGCCGTTATATCCGACCTACCGCGAAGGTTTACGCGCCTGCATGGAAATCAGCAATCCGGCCATTGCCAGCGCCGCCCCTGCGGCCGCCAATCCTGACCAGATATAGCCTTCAAATAAAGTCGATAGCAGCATCGCAACCACCGGGATAAATACGCTGGTATAGGCGGCTTTGCCGGGACCGATGTCGCGGATCAGGCCAAAATATAGCGGGAAGGTGACAACCGACCCGATCAGGCCCAAATACAGGATACCGCCCAGATAAGCAGCGCGGGTCTCTATCACCGGAGCGCCCACGGTGATCAGCGACCATAAGGCATTGCCGGCCGCGCCATAGAGCATCGCCCAAGCCAGCACCGCGATAATCGGAAAGCGCGTCATCCTTTCCGATGCCTGCAGCACATTGGCAACCGACGCGCACATCACCGCCATCAATGTCAGACCGGCCCCGATCAATACGTCCACAGGGTTTAAGTCGGCAAAGCGATATTCGCGCAAGACCAACAGGCCGACGCCGATGCTGGCAATGGATGCGCCGATCCAGAAACGGCGCGTGACTTCGCGGCCGAGCCAATATTTTCCAAGCAAAGCATTGGGCACGATCAGCAGCGCAAACAGCACCGCGACAAGGCCGGAGGTGATATGATGTTCGGCGGCGTAGACAAGGTTGAAATTGATCGCAAATTGCACCGCGCCAATCAGCATCGCCCAAAGCTGTCCGCGCCGGTCAAGCCGCAGCGAAATCCGCATCACAGCCGCGAGCGCAAACATTCCGGCGGCGGCGGTGATAAAACGGTAAGTGACCGACCAGCTTGGCGGCACTGTGCTGATCTGATCCCGGATCACCAGCCAAGTCGATCCCCAAATCACCGACACCAATAGGAAGGGGAAGAGTATCTTGGGGTGAAGCAGGCCATAGTCCGCTTGCTGCGCGGCCTTTTCCTCTGTCGGCACAGTCTCTTGTTCGGCGGCGCTATCGGCGGCGGCTTCGGTAATAACGGGATGGTTCATAACGCGGCAATCGCGCTGGCCAATGGCCGGACATCGTCCACATCGTGATGCCAGCTGGTCACTATCCGCGCCGCTTCGTCGCCCCAATCGTAAAAATCAAATCCGGCTGTGCGCAGCGTTGCCGCCTCCGCCGCTGTCAGGCGCAAAAACACCTCATTCGCCTCGACCGGGTATAGCAACCGCTCACCCGCCGCCTCACCAATAAGCGCGGCGGCGGCGTTAGCGGCGCGGGCATTGTGCAGCCATAAATCGCCGTCCAGCATCGCCAAAAGCTGCGCGGCGGCAAACCGGCCTTTGCTGAACAAATGCCCCGCTTGTTTGCGCTGATATTGCGCCATGTCCGCCATAGGATCATTAAAGAAAATCAGCGCCTCTGCATTCATCCCGCCATTTTTGACAAAGCCGAAACTGAGCGCATCAACGCCCGACCGCCAGGTCATATCGGCGGGGGAGCAGCCTGCGGAGACAATGGCATTGGCAAAGCGGGCGCCGTCCATATGGAATGAGATATTATGGCGGCGTGCCAATGCGCCCAATGCGGCCACTTCATCTGCGCTATAGACCAATCCATATTCGGTTGCATTGGTGACCGATAAGGCGGCGGCCTGCACCTGATGCACATCGCCGCGGATCGAAGAAAGCCTGCCCTGAACCGCCGCGGGCGTGAGTTTTGCCCCTGCGCCGGGCGTCAGCAGCAATTTGGCGCCGCCGGTATAAAATCCGGGTGCACCCGCCTCATCCATCTCGATATGCGCCTCTTCATGGCAGACTATGCCCTGATAGGGGCGGACCATGGCCGACAAGGCAATGGCATTGGCCGCGGTTCCGGTTGCAATCCACAGGCAGCGCACCTGCCGTTCAAACAGGTCGGAAAACACCTGTTCCAGCCGCTTACTCCACCGGTCGCCATCATAGGCGTTGTCGACATGATTGGCAGCGGCAATCGCCGCCATCACCTTGGGATGGACCAGAGCTGCATTGTCGGAGAAAAATCGCATGGCAAGTTGCCATGCCGCCCGCTAAGCTACCCGTCAATTGGAAAAAGAACAGGCGCAAAAACTGGTGCCGCTGGGGAGAATTGAACTCCCGGCCTCGTCATTACCAATGACGCGCTCTACCACTGAGCTACAGCGGCCCAACCAGTGGAAGCGGCCTATGCTTAGAGATTGGGGGAAAGTCAAGCGGCTTGCTGCGCTGCCCATGCTTTGGCATAGCGAATTTATGACAAAATCAGATTCGCAAATGAAAGAAGACCGGCTTGCCGAAGCGCTGCGTGCCAATTTGCGCCGGCGTAAAGCGCCCAAGGACAAGGTTTCAGAAGGCGGCAGTGCAAAGAATGAAAAGCCTGAATAAAGCATCGCCATCCAGTACCAGCGCAATGATCAACTATCGGATATCAATGGGTTAACCTTACCGGCAAGGCTGCTGCGTCCTTCCATGGTTACGCGGGTCAGCGTCGATTGACCGGTGCGCAACTGCCCCGGCGTCAGCCCTGTAAACTGCTTAATCTCCCGGATTAGATGCGACTGGTCGTAAAAGGCGGAGCCAAGCTCATTTTCATCCAAGCTATCGCCCAGCGCAAGCGCATGGGCCGCACGCAAGGCCCGGTATTTTCGGGCAAGCTTTTTGGGCGGCATCCCATAATAGCGTTTTGTTGTGCGTTCCAATTGCCGGATCGAAAGGCCGGTAATCATAAGCAGGTCGTCCACCTGCGGATCGGCGCTTTTGGAAAGCCATTGATCGACATGATAGGTAAATTCAAACGGGGCATTGCCGATATTTACGTACATCTCGCTTATTGCGGCCTCGGCTAGGCTCACCTGCTCCGCCAATGATCCGCATTTGGCCAATTGCTTGCGCAAATCCATGATCCAGTCCCCGAAAATTTCTCGCGCATCAAAGGCATGGTCAATCTTCTTTTCGGCCCGCGTTCCCATCAAACCCGCCCAGCCCGCTGGCGTGATGCCCCAGCCGAAAACCAGAACGTCGCCCATTGTTTTGGTTAGGCAAGGTGCCGTGGTCGGTCCGACAATTGTAACAGGATATCCGGGATCAACGCGGCTTTTTGAAAAATGATATTCGCCCTGCCCACACAAATAGAAACGGAACTGTGCGCGGTCCGCGCGTTCCAGCTCTGACAATGGTGCCCCCGTATATTCGAATCGGTAAAAAGACGAAATAAGCGGAGACAGCTTCTCATTAGCCGCTTCATATTCCAGCGTTATCATTAGCGATCCCTCAGATTGGAGGTTAGCAGCAATTTGGTATGAATTCGACAAAAAAGACCTGCCCCGAAGGACAGGTCTAAAGTTAAAGAACTCTCTGTAACAACATTGAGCCCTTCGGGTCGCACAGCCCCTATCGCGCAATGATGTAAAATAGTCTTGCATGGAATCGTCATTGCCGATGTTTTTTGGAAATTTTTTAGGATGCAGTCCTTATATTATGTCCCAAAATGGCAAAAGGGCGTTGCACATTGCCGCCCCCCGCGCGATAGGCACGGGCCATGTATAAGCTGCTTCGCCCCGCTTTATTCCTGTCCGACGCCGAATCGGCGCACGGGCTGTCACTCGCCGCGCTGCGAATCATGCCGCAGGGCAAATGGCCAGCGCCCGATTCGCGTTTGTCCCAAATGGTGGCGGGCATCCGCTTTCCAACGCCGGTGGGATTGGCACCAGGCTATGACAAAAATGCCGAAGTGGCCGCACCCATTTTGCGCATGGGCTTTGGCTTTACCGAAGTCGGCACGCTGACCCCGCGCCCGCAAGCGGGCAATCCAAGACCACGGTTGTTCCGCTTGGTGGAGGATCAGGCAGTGATCAACCGCATGGGGTTTAATAATGACGGACAAATGGCGGCCTCGGTTCGGCTCGAACAACTGCGCCGAAAACCGCAACCGGGACCGGTCGGAGTCAATATCGGTGCGAATAAAGACAGTATTGACCGGGCCGCCGACTATGTCACCGGGGTCCAGTCCATGGCCCGCTATGCCGATTATCTGACCGTCAATATCAGCTCGCCGAACACGCCGGGGCTTCGCGCCTTGCAGGATAAGGCGGCATTGGACGATCTGCTCGCTGCGGTAATGGCGGCGCGTAGCGACACCACCCCTATATTCCTAAAGGTCGCACCTGATTTACAGCCTGCGGATATTGACGATATTGTTTCGGTTTCGATGACCCGGGGGATTGATGCGCTGATCGTATCAAACACAACGATTACGCGGCCCCGGTTGAAATCGCATCACGCCGATGAGGCGGGCGGCCTTTCGGGCGCACCGCTGAAATCGCTTGCGCTGGAGCGGCTGCGGGATTTTCGCAAGGCTTCGGGCGGCAAAATCCCCCTGATCGGCGTTGGCGGGATTGCCAGCGCAGCGGATGCCTATGAACGGATAAAGGCGGGCGCGTCGCTGGTGCAGATTTACAGCGCCTTGGTCTATGAAGGCCCGTCTTTGGCCGCGAAAATAAACAGCGGCCTGCTACACTATCTGGACCGCGACGGGCTGACCCATATCGCAGAGGCGGTTGGCGCTGAATGATGCGCGTATAATTTGGGGCTATCCTGCCGCCTTTTATAGCCATAAAAGGCGGGTATGAAGAAAATAATCCTGTCAATTTTCGCATTTGCAGCCGCTTTGTTACCGCAAACTTCCCTAGCGCAGCAGGAACGGATGGTGACCTATGGCGTCACCAGTAGCGCCGATCCCCGCGCAACCGAGGCAGGGATGGAGATGCTCAAAAAAGGCGGTTCAGCTTCCGATGCGGCGATGGCGATGATGCTTGCCCTGACGGTTGTGGAGCCGCAGTCGAGCGGTATTGGAGGCGGCGGGTTCCTGATCTACGCCGACGGCGCGACCAATGGCCTGACCACCATTAACGGCCGTGAAACCGCGCCCGCCGCCGCAATGCCCGACCGTTTTGTTGATGCCAATGGAAAGCCGCTGGGTTTTTTGAAGGCTATGCCGGGCGGACGCTCGGTTGGCGTGCCGGGTAATATTCGCCTGATGGCTATGGCGCACCGCAAATGGGGCAAGCTGCCTTGGCGTGATTTATTTGTCCCCGCCATACGCCTCGCCGAAAATGGCTATGCGGTAAATGAAACCATGGCAAAGCGGCTGGAGCAGGTATCGCGGCTATGGAGTGATTTTCCCGAAGCGCAAAAATTATATTGGGTGGACGGAAAGCCCGCGCCTGCCGGAACGATAATCAAAAATCCGGCGCTGGCCGAAACATTGCGGATGATCGCGGTTCAAGGGGCGGATATTTTCTACACCGGAGAAATAGCGGCCCAGATCGTGGATGCGGTTCAAAAAGCGCCGGTGAATGCAGGGGACATGACGCTATCCGATCTTGCCGCCTATCAGGCGAAGGAACAAAATGCCTTATGCGCCCCTTACCGCGTTTATGTGGTGTGCGGCATGGGGCGCCTTCTTCGGGGGCGACAACCGTGCTGCAAATATTGGGTACGCTTAGCTCCTTTGATATGGCCAAAATGGGTAAGGATGATCCCAAAAGCTGGTATCTGCTCGGTCAAGCGATGCAGCTTGCCTATGCCGACCGGGAAAAATATCTGGGCGATCCCGATTTTGTCGATGTGCCGACAATGGGCCTGATTGATCCCGATTATCTGAAAAGCCGGGCCAAATTGATCAACCCCGCAAAAGCGCGGAACAATTATGAGGCAGGCCATCCCCCCGCAGCCGCCCCGCGCACCGCCGCGCTATCGGGGGAAGTTAGCGGGACAACGCATTTCGTTGCGGTTGATCCAGACGGCAGCATTGCCACGATGACATCGACCGTTGAAGGGATTTTCGGAAGCCAATTAATCGCAGGCGGCTTCATATTGAACAATGAGTTGACCGATTTTACCTTTGCGCCGGAAGAAAATGGCGCCCCGGTTGCCAACCGGGTGGAGGCGGGCAAAAGACCGCTTTCGTCGATGTCACCGACTTTGGTTTTCGACCAAAATGGCCGTAAGGTGCTGGCATTGGGATCGGCGGGCGGGAAAAGAATCATCATGCACGTCACCAAAACATTGATCGGGGTGATGGATTTCGGTCTGCCGCTGGATCAGGCCATTGCCCTTCCCAATATTTATTTTGGCCGGGGCAAGCTGCAAGTCGAAGAGGGCACGCCGCTTGCCGCAATAGCCGATACTCTCACCCAATATGGCCAAGAGGTGGATGTGACGGATTTGGGGTCAAAGGTAAACGGGGCGCAATGGACAGACGATGGCTGGCGCGGCGCGGCCGATCCGCGCGGAGAGGGCAATGCGCGGTCCGAACCGGTTGGGGTACAGGTCCGGTCCACACCCTAAACCCTTCGACAAGTTCAGGGAGAGCGCGGTGTAAATTTGCAGCATAGTTTTCGCGCTCAGGCTGAAAGCACCGCCGCACTCAAACCGTGCCCCCCGCGCTCAGGCTGAGCTTGTCGAAGCCGGATTGCACAAAACAACATAAGCGGCAAAAACCCTACAGAAAGGAATGACTTTCAATATATTGTGGATGATATGCGCTGCCATGCTGTAGCCGATTGCGCAGCCGCCCTTTGGACGCTAGCTTAGCCATAAAGAAAAATATAAAGCCAGGATAAGGCACAAAATAAAGCGAGGAGAGAGGCGGTGGCTTCCCAGCAGTTTAATGATTTTGATTCCTTCCCCAATCTGGTCTCCCTATTCTACGCCCGTGCGGCCCAATTGGGGGACAAGCCGTTTTTATGGGCGAAAATCGGCGGTGAATGGCTCAGCATCAGTTGGCTTGAAGCCGCGCGGCGTGTTGCAGGATTGGCCAAAAACCTTAAAAAACTGGGACTGGAACCTGGCGACCGGGTGATGCTGGTTTCGGAAAACCGTCCCGAATGGTGCATCGCCGACCTTGGCATCATGGCCGCAGGGTGCATCACCGTGCCAACCTACACCACCAATACAGAACGCGATCATCAGCATATTTTGGACAATAGCGGCGCCCGCGCCGTCATTGTTTCGACCGAAAAACTTGCCAAGACATTGATGCCTGCGGTGATCAAGTCCAATGAAGCGGAATTTGTCATAGGCATGGAAACCTTGCCCTTGAAGCAGCAGGGGCAGCTGCAATATCGTGACTGGACCGATATGGCACAAGGTAGCGACGCCGATCTTGCCGCATCCCAAACTGCGGCGCAAAGCTTTGGCCGCGATGATGTCGCCTGTATCATCTACACCAGCGGCACCGGCGGCGCACCACGCGGCGTGATGCAGCCGCATGGCGCAATTTTGCACAATGCCGACGGCGCAGCGGAAATATTGCGAGAGGATTTCGGGCTGAAGGATGAAGTGTTCCTCTCTTTCCTGCCGCTATCCCATGCCTATGAACATTCGGGCGGCCAATTTTTGCCGATCGGGGTGGGGGCGCAGATTTATTATGCCGAAGGGCTTGATAAACTGATGAGCAATATCGAAGAGACGCGGCCCACAATCATGGTTGTCGTGCCCCGCTTGTTTGAGGTGATCCGGCAAAGGATAATCAAGGGGATTGAGAAGCAGGGCAAGGTGCCCAATTTCTTCCTCGACAAATCGCTGTCCATTGGCGAGCGGGATTATGGCGAAGGCGGACGCAAGCGCCTGCGTGATGCGCCGATGCGGTTCATTTTGTCGAGAACATTCAAGAAAAAAGTCGGTCAGAAATTTGGCGGGCGGTTAAAGGCTTTGGTGTCTGGCGGGGCGCCGCTCAACCCCGAAATCGGGCTGTTTTTCCAATCTTTGGGCATTACCCTGCTCCAGGGCTATGGCCAGACCGAAAGCGGACCGGTGCTTAGCTGCAACCGCCCCAAAACCGGTCTTAAAATGGACACGGTTGGCCCGCCGCTAAAAAATACCGAGGTCAAAATTGCCGAAGATGGCGAGATTTTGGTGCGCGGGCCGCTGGTGATGAAGGGCTATTGGCGTAACAAGGCCGAAACAAACCGCGTGATTAAGGATGGCTGGCTGCACACAGGTGATATTGGCCTGATCGACGAGGCCGGGCGGATCAAGATTACCGACCGCAAAAAAGACCTGATCGTCAATGACAAGGGCGATAATATTGCCCCGCAAAAGGTCGAAGGGATGCTGACTTTGCAGCCGGAGATTATGCAAGCGATGGTGTCGGGTGATAAACGGCCTTATATTGTCGGCCTGATCGTTCCTGACCCAGAATGGGCGCTGGAATGGGCGCGGGCGCAGGATATGAAATATGATTTCAAACTGTTACAGGACAACCCCGCCTTCCGCAGTGCGATCCGAGAGGCGATTGACCGGGTAAATAAAGACCTGTCTGTTACCGAAAAAATACGCCAGTTTGAATTTGCCGACGAACCATTCACGATCGAAAATGAAGAAATGACGCCGAGCATGAAAATCCGCCGCCATATGATCCGAAATCGCTATCAGGAACGGATTGACGCGATGTATAAAGGATAGGCGAAAAACGCTTCGCTGCCCCTCGCCTAGCTATCCCGCTCTAGCAATCCCGCTTTGGCGGGGCGACCGATTTGCGGGCGATGAATTCGGACGATAGCCGGGCATAATCCATATCCGCATCATCACCATCGGGTAAATAGGGCAGAGCGACTTTTTGCGCGGCGACCCGGCCCATTTCCATGATTGGCCAGCGCACTGTGCTTAGCGGTGGCCAAAGATGCGAAGCGGTTGGGGAATCGTCAAAACCAACCAATGACAGGTCATCGGGAACATTGATCCCGCGTTCCCGAGCAGCGTGCAGCGCCCCCGCCGCCATTTCATCATTGGAGGCAAAAATTGCGGTAGGCGGGTGATCGTCATCCAGCAATTTCTGCGCCGCCAGATAGCCGGATTGCAGCCGGTAATTGCCTTCTACGACAAAGCGCTCCTCTACCGCAAGGCCCGCATCGCGCATCGCCTCCCTGAAACCTTGTTCGCGTTCGGCGCCGGAGCGGAAACCCGACGGCCCCTTGATCAGCGCAATCGATTTATGGCCCGCACCGATCAGTTCCTGACACGCGGATTTTACCGCCTCCCGGTCATTGGAAAATACGCTATGCTGAACATCATCAAGCTGCGCCGATCCGATGCGGGCATAGGCGATATTTTTGGCCCGCAGCAGCTGCGCTATTCGGTCATCTTCCGATATGGGCGGAAGGATAAGCGCGGCGAGCGGGCGCTGTTGATCCAGAAAATGGGCAATATCATCCAGCATTTCGGGTGAATGCCGGTCAACCGGCCGGACCACAAGCGCGAGATCGGATGTCTTAATCCGGTCGAGCACGCCTTTCTGGAAATTCAAAACGGTTTGTGCATTGGGATTGTCGTGGAACAGCACGATGAAAAAATTACGCCGCAATGCCAGCGCACGGGCCTGCGGATTGGGAACAAAGCCTAATTCCCGGATCACCTTTTCCACCCGCGACCGTGTCACTTCTGTCGTCAGCGGCGATTTGTTCAATACCCGGCTTACGGTCTTTTTCGACACATTGGCTAGCCGCGCGACATCGTTGATTGTCGGTTTTTTCTGGGATGCCGGTTTTTCCTGCATGGTTACCTTTATATATTGCCAAGCTGCAATGTCGGCTATAGCTTTTCAGGTCTAAGCCAATTTTGCCGATTACGGCAAGCATTTTGCTTATTTCAAGGTGCAAACGAGTAATCGGTGCCAAAAAAACCTGTCCAAAGGCGGATGAACGATTAAATAAAAACATCTGATTCTTTTGGGGGTTTTAATGATTATTGGTATCGACCTTGGCACAACGAACAGCGCGGCGGCGGTATGGCGTGATGGCAAGGCGGAATTGATCCCCAACAGCCTGGGTGATTTCCTGACCCCCAGCGCGGTCAGCATCAGCGATAAGGGCGATGTCCTAACCGGCATGGCCGCTCGTGAACGGCAGGCCACCGACCCGGACCGGACCGCCACCGGTTTCAAACGCCTGATCGGGACACAGGAGAAAGTGAAGCTGGGCAAACAGCAATTTTTGCCCGAAGATTTATCCAGCCTGATTCTGGCCAGTATAAAGGCCGATGCCGAAGTCTTTTTGGGAGAAGAAGTAGAGAGCGCGGTGATTACCGTGCCGGCTTATTTCAATGAACAGCAACGCCGCGCCACACAAAAAGCGGCGCAAATGGCGGGGTTGAAGGTTGACCGGTTGATCAACGAACCAACCGCTGCGGCGCTGGGCTTTGGTATCCATGAACTGGAAAAAGAACATCCTTTTCTGGTCTTTGATCTGGGCGGGGGAACATTTGACGTTTCGATTGTCGAGATTTTCGACGGCATTATCGAAGTGCGCTCCTCGGCCGGTGACCCGCGGCTGGGCGGGCTGGACTTTAACGAAGCGGTGATCACGCTGGCGGCCGAACAATTGGGTGATAGCGTAAAGGATCTGGCCAAAAATCCCGAATGTCTTGCCATCATGCGCGAGGCCGCTGAACGCACCCGCCGCGCGCTAAGCGACCATGCCAGCGCCGATTATAAATTTGTCTGGAAGGATGAAGAGTATAAAACCGAATTATTCGCCGATGATTTTGAAAAACAGGCCGAAGGGTTGATCAACCGCCTACGCGAACCGGTGCTGCGGGCGCTACGCGATGGCGGGATCCGGGCAAAGGAACTGAGCGAGGTTGTCATGGTCGGCGGCAGCACCAGAATGCCGATTGTGCGCAAAGCGGTGACCCGGCTGTTTGGGCGTTTCCCCAATCACAGCCTACACCCCGATCATGCCGTGGCGCTGGGCGCGGCGGTGCAGGCGGGGCTGCGCAGCAGGAACAGCGATTTGAAAGAAATCCGCATGACCGATGTCTGCCCGTTCAGCCTGGGCATTGAGGTCGCCGATTATGATCAGTTCGGCAATGTCCATAGCGGCATTTTTGCGCCAATCATCGAACGCAACCGCACCATTCCAACCAGCAAGATGCAAATATTTTCGACCATGTCGCATAACCAGAAAGACATACGTTTCGGCGTGTATCAGGGGGAGGCACGCAATGTATCCTCCAACGTCAAACTGGGCGAAATAAAAATATCGGTTCCGCCAAAACCGGCTGGCGAGGTGCAGATGGAATGCCGGTTCAGCTATGATGTGTCGGGCCTGTTGGAGGTCGATATCCATGTCCAGCAATCGGGCAAGAAGGAGCAGCATATTTTGGCGGCGATTCCCTGGAAAAAGATGATTTAGAAAAACGCCGCGTGATGCTCGCAAAGTTGAAAGTCCATCCGCGCGATGACAGCGTCAATGCCGCGGTGATGGCACGGGCCAAACGCTGCTATGAATCGTTATTGGGGGATGAGCGTCAGTTTATTGGACAGGTCATGCTGTCCTTTGAAGCGGTGCTGAACCGGCAAGACCAAAGAGAAATTGATGAATTCCGCGAAAATTTCATCGCTCAGCTCGATCAGATTGAAGGCGAAAGGTATCTTTGACTGTGGCAGCCGGATTTTGGGCGATATTGGGCATTGAACCCTGTAAGGATTTGAAAACCGTACGCAGCGCTTATGCTGCGAAGCTGAAGACTATTGATGTCGACGGCGACCCCGCCGCCTTCATCGCGCTGCGCGATGCGTATGAAGCCGCACAGGATTATGTGCGCTATGCCGCCTATGACGATGAAGAGGAGGAGGATTTCGGGCTAGATGACTGGGATGATGGGGAAGAAGGAGAAGGGGCGCAGCCAAAAGTCATCATTCATTCTGCCCTGCCCGAAGAGGATGATGCGCCGCCCGGCTTTGATGCCGATATTGCGCCCGATTTCGTCCCTTCCTCCCCCCCCGCAGCAGACAATCCGTGGCGGGAACCGACAGGCGAAGAGCTGTATAACGACATCGCCAATATTTTATACGACCCCGAAAAACAGGGGCAGAATCTGTCCGAAGAAGAATATCATCAGATACAGAGCGCCGCCCGAAATTTTGTCGCTTGGCTTGACCGGGCCACGATTGACGATGCCCGCGATTATGAATTCAGCCTGGCGCATTTAATCGCCGCCACCATTCCCCGTTCCGATCCGATGCTCGACAGCATTCCCGCCTATTTCGGATGGGATAGCAATGCCGACAATTATGATTTCCCGCCGCAAGTGGCCGATATTTTGGAGCGGCGCGATTCCAATCAGGCGGTGACCATGCTGACGCGCCCCGATCACCGGCTGCACGCGGCCTTTAATGCGCTGACATCACCGGTTGAAACCAAGCGCAAAGACAAGGCGCTGCACGAAGATGTCCGCGAATTGCTGCTGTCCGCGCGGCGACATCACCCTTCGTTAAAGGCGGTGTTTGACTATGACCGGGTGGCGGAATGGGAAAGGACGCTGAAAATCGGCGACTTCGCCCCCGGCACCGCCGGTGCGGCGACAAGGGGAGAGGAAAGCAATAGCAGTTGGTGGAGCTATTGGTGGGTATTTTTAATCCTAATCTCGCTGGTACGCTTTTGCGATGCCGGGGATAAGACGCCCAATAGACCCAACCCCTTAAGTTTGCCGGATGCGGCTGAACAACAGTTGCTAGAAAACATGTTTAACACCGCATTTGGCGGCGAGTTGGGATATGCTGAAGCAAAATTGTCGGTACCGGTTTTTGTAACATTGGCCGAAATAAATTTGCGGGCGTCAAAAGGATCCAAAACTCTACAGGATCAATATGCTACTGCTGACCTAAGGTCTGTGGCTCAAGCCTTTGTGTATCAAAAACTACCCACCGTCAGCGACGATGACCTGCGAGATTATTGGAAATTATGGAGCGATAAAGCGCGAAGTCAGCAGAAATTGGGTGTCGCGCAATGCCAAGATTTTGTCAGCCGTCAGGAACGCGATTTTGCATTCCCCGATGAAATTGTTAAGCGTGATCAGAAGATATCGGCCCATATCATCAAAACCTATTATAAAAAGTCCTTGCTCAATAACCTAACAAAACCCAAAAGCTTCGCCATATCTGGCGAAATCCTTGGTCAGATTATTGGCCGGACCCGATTGTCCGAAGAAGATGTGCGCAGCGTTTTTGACCGCAAGGGCACACCCAAAAATGAATGCGCGGTTTGGATCGCCTTCACCGCGATATTGTCCGAAAGCAAAAGCGCGGATGCGCTGACCTTGATGAAATCAATATAACCGGTCAGCCGCGCCGGTCATCTTGCCTTATTGTGCAGGCGCAGCGGCCTTTGCATCCTCCATCATTGCCCTGCCACCGGCTGCATGAACGGTCAGGATCGCAGGTTTGAGCGGGCGCAGCGCTTGCACCGCTTTGGCGACAGTATTGGGAATGTCGTGCAGCTTCAAATCGGCGAAGACGGGTAGACCCTGTTCGACGATCTTCGCCACCCCTTGCGGCCCGTTCGCGTTGAAGAATTCGAGCCCGATCTTCAGGCCGCCGACGAACGGCTTGACCGCCTTCGCCCACGCCAGCGCCTTACCGACGTCGGTGGTGTCGAGAGCGCAGTAAACGGGGTTTTGGGCCGCGGTCATGTTGCGGCGCTTATAGGGACGCGCACGGCGGGTGGCAACGGCTCGGCGAGGTAGTCGACCAGTCACGGCGTGCGGAGAATACGGAAGCGCGGCGGTGCGTCAGGCAGAGGCTTCGTGCAGGGCACAGGCCAGGCCCCAGGTTTTCCCGTGCGCGTGAGGACGATATCGCCGCCGGTGGCGCAGGCGACCTGCGCCGCGGCGTACGCGGCTGGCATGTCCGTGAAGAGGTTGCGGTCGTTGAGGCTGTCGACTTCCGGATCGCCGGAGAGCGGGCCGCATCGATCGCCCGAGTCGAGCCTGAGGTAGTCGGTCTCCCGCCGCATGCCTCGGGTACCGGTGCACAGCATGTTCAAGACGTGCCACATCGCGATGTGGCGAAGCGTGTTGGCGTCGTGCGGCGTTGGTTCCCTTGTGAGCTCGATGCCAAGGGGTTTCAGGACGTCGGGCAGCGTCTGCCAGCGCTCGCCGCCCGTATCGGACAAAAAGAGCGACAACGCCCGGCCCGCGTCATTCGATGTCGCGGCGAACGTCAGAAAGTCGGGGAGTGTGTAGAGGCCGCCGTTGCTGTCGGCTCGATCGAAAATGCGGCGCCAAATCGCGAAGATGTCGCCTCGCCCGCGTGACCGCTTCTTCTCCGCCGAATCGGCGATCCAGTAGAGCGTCTCGCCGCAGGCATAGGTGGCGCCCGATCGAGCGGCAGTCATAGGTTGGTCGAAGAGCGCCGAGAGGCATGCGTTCAACGCAGCTTCAAGGTGCTGCGCCCGCCCGACGGCGTCAGCGCTTCATCACCGCGACGCGCGCTTCGAGCGCCAAGATTTCGGCCCCGCCTTCCCACATCCACGCCGGCGAACCTTTGGCGGCGCGGTAGGTGCCCGAACTGTTCCACAAGTGCGCCACTTCGTGGGCCGTCAAATGGTCGAGGCGATCCGACTTCGGGTCGAGACTCGTCCATGGCTTGCCGAACAGCCGCAGGGCTACCGCCGGACCGAGCGTCGTATCTCCCTGCGCGCCGGG
>JAAURJ010000093.1 GCA_012032285.1 Sphingomonadales bacterium | reverse complement strand
TTACCTTTTTGGATGGCAACTCATTGCCGGGAAATAGCTTATGCGTGATTGCGGCATCAGCGATAACCCGAAACAAAGCCTGATGATCGGCCATTATCCGGGCATTATCGCCCGTTAAGGCAGGCATAAATATTACATCATTGCCGCTTTTCGCCTGCGCTGTAACCAGCGCATTATTGATTAGCGCCTTCGCCTGCTCGGTCCAATCGGCATTGGGTTGATCAAGGCCGCCCCGTCGTTTGCTCTGCTACCTGCACATCGGGGCGGAACAGCAATATCCGTACCGGCTTGTCAGCGGGCAGCACAAACCCCTCTTTCAAGGCGCTTCCCTCCGTTCCGAATAATTGGGCGTGGCAGTTTTCGGGATGCCCCATCAACAGCAGCATAAAGATACCGAAAAAAGCCTTATATCGGATGAAATTTATGCCCTTGTTCGCCAATTATGCGCTCCTCATTGCACCATAAAACCATATAATATTTTCCTTCATAGGACACAGAATCTATATTGTTTATTGAAAAAGTCACCGCTAAATCTCCTTAAGAAAATTAGGGGGTCAGTTTTTTTTCGCATTAGACCAGTTAAAGCAAATGGGGGCATTATGGCTGCGAAGAGCACATTATTTGTTTCTAGTATTTTTTTTTACGATGATGTTTGGCTATGCCCAAAGCGCATTTGGTCAAGATGTCATGGCAGAGGAAATAGCGGCCAACGCTGAAACCCTGCAATGTGAATTGCACATTTGGCCGAGCAAAGGCTTGCGATCAGTCTATCATGGATGGTTTCATGGCGGAATTGTTGACGGTGCTATTAAGGCGCGCGATGGTTATAAAGAAATTCCTGCAGATCCCCTAAGTCGAGAGATACAAATCGCGGCATTATCCAATCCAGCGCTCCCTGAAATGCTCAAATTACCAGCTTATAAGCTGATCGTTCATGAAGAGGCCTTGGATAGCGTTAAAATCAAAAATACACCTGGGCGGATAATGGAAAATAGCGCCCCCTGTTATGCAGAACTGATTACTGATGATGTTTTTTATCAAGAAGACGTCATTAATGGTTCATATCTAAAGACATTATTTCGTTTCAAAAGCTTTCAGGGTGAAGGTCTTCCCAAACGAACATTTGGCACTTGGGCCAAGGTTAAACTGCTTTCATTCCCGCCAAAAACCCAGGAGCAGAATGAGCATGCTCAGGACGAAATACGCACAGCCTTTACCAGAAATATCAAAGAATTTGCGGCTTTTCTCAATGTAGAAAAAAAGAAGAAATCCAATTAATATCATATGGAGAAATTATGAGTAATATAGCAAAAATACTCGGAGCTATTGCTGTTGCAACTGCTATTACGGTGCCCCCCGCCATCGCACAGGAATCGGCCCCATGTGAATTGCATATCTGGCCAGCAGAACGGATGAATTCTGTAACAACAGGTTTGCTGGGCGGCGGCCTTTTGGATGCTGCACTTCATGCCGGTAAAGATGCCAGCAACAAAGCGTCTCTGGCCAGCGCATTGGATAGCCCAAGTCAGCTAGATGCTTTGAAATCACTCGACTTAAAGCAACTTTTGATGCTGAAACCAGACACCATTCTCGTAACACATGATACACCGCTTGAACGCAAAACCATGAACAAGGTAAAAACACGCCGGTCGGATTCCTCCGCCGCTTGTTATTCCGAGCTAATTGTTGCCGATGTTTTCTACCAAAAAGCAGCTATTTATGGCCGGTCATTGAGAACACTTTTCATGGTCCGTGATTTTGGTAATGATCAGAAAATCGACTTTGAATATAAAGCTTGGGGCGGAAATGGGCTAAAACTGTTCCCTGCCAAAGAAGGTGAAGACCAGATTGCTGCCCTTGATGAATTGGTTACTGTATTTAAGAAAAATTTTGAAGAATACAGTAATAACGCACAAAAATCAATCAATACAAAGAGAAAGAAAAATCTAAATTGAGCATAAATACTTAATATAGACAGAAATTATAGAAGCGCCATATATATTATACGGCGCTTCTTTTTTATCTTAAGAGCTTTTAATTTTCATCAGGATTATAAATTTCTTTATTCCCACGAGATGGATCGACATTCCGTTGAACCAGACCGAAATCCCTTTACATGGAATCCTCATTGCATGGGGCATAGCCACGAAGCGATCCCATGCCCCCATAGAGGTGCTTTATAGACACTGGATTGTTGGCTCCAGATCAAGTCGGGGTCGAAATGATTAAAAAGATTGATGACGCTGACCCTTAGCAGGCCCTAATCTTTAAAATTTATCCCAAGGCCTTTTTCAACAGGTCGTTCACAACCTGCGGGTTGGCCTTGCCCTGCATCGCTTTCATCGTTTGACCAACAAAGAAACCAAATAATTTATCTTTGCCCGATTGATATTCGGCGACCTTATCTTGATTTGCGGCGATGATTTTGGCGATCTCAGCCTCGATTGCGCCAGTATCGCTGGTTTGCTTCAGGCCCTTTTCTTCGACAATAGCTTCCGCGCTCTGTCCGGTTTCCAGCATAATTTCAAATACCTGCTTTGCTATACTACCTGAAATGGTACCATCTGCAACTAGAGCGAGCAATTCTGCACCCTGCTCAGGGCTAACGGGGCTTTCATCAAGCCCCTTACCCATTTTGTTGAGCGCACCAAACAACTCGCTCATTAACCAGTTGGCGGATTGCTTGGCGACATCGGCCTCGGCCTTACCCTGTTTCTTTACGCCCGCAGCCAGAAGCGCTTCAAACCAATAGGCGGTTTCATGCTCGGCCGTAATCACCGCTGCATTATAGGCGGTTAGGCCAAGATCGCCCTCATAACGGGCGCGTTTGGCATCGGGAAGCTCGGGCAGAGACGCACGGCATTCTTCAACAAATTCGTCATCCAGATCGAGTGGCAACAGATCAGGATCGGGAAAATAGCGATAATCATGCGCATCTTCCTTCGACCGCATCGAGCGAGTCTCTCCCTTATTGGCGTCAAACAGACGGGTTTCCTGCACCACTTCGCCGCCGCTTTCGATAAGATCGACCTGACGCTGTGCCTCATATTCCACCACTTGTTGCAAAAACGGATCGAGTTCACATTTTTGGTTTCGGTCCGCGTGCCCAGTTTGCATCCGGGTTTACGCACGGAGACATTGACATCGGCGCGCATAGAGCCTTGCTCCATATTGCCATCACAGCTGCCGACATAGCGTAGAATGGACCTAAGCTTTTTGACATAAGCCCCTGCT
>JAAURJ010000017.1 GCA_012032285.1 Sphingomonadales bacterium | reverse complement strand
CAAATATGCTGCCAATGGCGGGTAATATGAAGAAAAACAGGATGATCAGCCAGAAGATGAGCATACCAATATCATTGCCGTTATCATTAGAACGGCTGGAACGGGCATCCTGGACAATTTTTGCGGCCTCCTCCGGCGGCAATTGTAATTGCGTGATAATTTTGTCAGTTCCGGCGTTGATACCGCCAACATAATCACCGCGTTTGAAATAGGGCGTAATATCGTCACGAATGATGCGACCGGCGAGAATGTCAGGCAAGATCGCCTCTAATCCCTGGCCGACTTCTATCCGCATTTTGCGTTCATTGGGCGCAATGATCAGGATCATACCGTCATCGCGCTCTTTGTCGCCAATGCCCCATTGTTCACCCAGCCGCCATCCATAATCGGCAATATCATAGCCTTGCAGATCCGAAATGGTCGCAACAACAAGCTGTCGCTGCGATTCATCCTCAAGCTTTTTCAGCTTCGCATTCAGCGCCTGTTCTTCATCGGGGGATAGCAAATCAGCCTGATCAACAACCCGCCCTGTCAGTTTTGGAAAATCCTGAGCATGAAGCGCAGGAACAGTCACAAAAAGAATAAGGAAAAAAGATAAAAGCCGAAGCGCTCTGGCGCTGGTCACAATTATTAGCTCCCGAAATTGACTTCAGGTGCCTTATCCGATCCGGCCTGTGATTTGAACGGCGCCATCGGTTTTGCGCCATGCACAATTTTTGCGCCGATAATGTCGGGGAAAGTTCTTATGGTGGTGTTATATTGCTGCACCGCCTCATTATATTTGACACGGGCGGTGTTGATCCGGTTCTCCGTGCCCTCTAACTGCACATTCAAATCGGCAAAAATCTTGTCAGATTTAAGTTCGGGATATTTTTCCACCGTTACCAGCAATCGGCCCAGCGATGCGCCTAGGCTTTGCTGGGCACCTGCAAATTGATCCAGCTTTGCGGGATTGGTCAAATCATCCCCGCTGACCTGTATAGAAGAGGCTTTGGCCCTTGCTTCGGTTACGCCAACCAAAACATCTTTTTCCTGTTTCAAAAACCGGTCGGCTACTTTGACCAGATTGGGAATTAAATCGGCGCGGCGTTGATAGGCGCTTTCGACATCGGCCCATTTTGCCTTGGCATTTTCTTCGGCTGTGGGAACGCTGTTAATGCCGCAGCCTGCCAATGAAACAGCAGCCACAGGAACGAATAGATAAGCAGCAAAATTGGGTCGCATAGATAATTCCTCGCTCGGAAATTTGAATGTGTATTGTGGATATAGATCAGTTTGTCATGTGTTTCAATGATCGGCAAAGCAAAGCCTATCGACAATTATCAATTTTTATAACATAACTAACGCCTTAATAACCAAAAATGGGAAGGTGCGTCATGTTTAGCGAGTTCAAAGAGTTCATCATGCGGGGTAATGTCCTGGACTTGGCTGTGGCCGTGATCATCGGCGGGGCGTTTGCAACTATCACAACATCTTTAACCGAAGATTTGATTATGCCGCTTGTCGGCTTTTTGTTTGGCGGTGCCGATTTCAGCAGCTTTTTCCTGATTCTGGGCGATGTTCCTGAAACCTATAAGGGCTCTATGACCAGCTATGCCGATTTGAAAGCGGCGGGCGTGCCGATGATTGGTTTCGGACAGTTTCTAACTGTAGTCATCAACTTTGTCATATTGGCTTTCATCATTTTCATGCTGGTTCGGCAAGCCAACAAACTTATGCCGAAAAAAGCGGAAGAGGCCGCCGGACCATCCGAAATCGACTTGCTAACCGAAATTCGTGATGAATTGCGCCGGAACAAATAAGCGATAATTTTGCAATCGTCATGTCTGCGGCGATTGCAAAGCTATTGGGCGTGTAGCATAGGCCATAGCCATGAACGCGCCCGACCATATACAAAGCCGCCCCCGTAACGCCATGACCCTAAGGCCGGGCAAGGAGGGCGGCTTTTTTGCGCGGCTTTTGGCAGCGCGGCTTAACATATTGCTGGATGCAATGGATCGCGGCCTGGCTTCGGGTAGCGTAGAGGGAAGCCTGCCAGACGGCAGCTACCGCCTTCTTGGCGGCCGCTCTGCTGGTATAGATGCCGAGATGAATATCCGAAGCTGGCGGGCGTTGATGCGCATCGCTTTATATGGTTCGGTTGGCCTGTATGAAGGTTGGCAAAAAGGGGAATGGGACAGCCCCGATCCGGTCCGGATTTTCGCGCTTTTTGTGCGAAACCGAGTCAGCCTGGGTAATGCGGCAAGGCCGTCTCCGATTATCGGTGTGGCGGGGCGTTTCTGGCATTGGTTACGGCGCAACACAAAATCTGGATCGCGGCGGAATATTGAATTCCACTATGATTTGGGTAATGAATTTTACGCCGCCTGGCTTGATGAAAGCATGACTTATTCCAGCGCTCTTTTCGATAATGGAGACAGGGAAAACCAGTCTTTGGTCTATGCGCAGCGGGCAAAGAATAAGGCCATGCTGGACCGGCTGGAGCTTTGCGAGGGTGATGAAATTCTCGAAATCGGATGCGGCTGGGGCGGGCTAGCCGAACAGGCGTTGTTGCAAATGCCGCTGCGCTATCATGGCATAACCTTATCGCAGGAACAGAAAGCCTATGCCGAAAAGCGATTATCCGCCTTTGGTGATGCCGCCCAAATTTCGATCACCGATTACCGCGACGTTACCGGTACATATGATGCCATTGCCAGCGTGGAAATGGTTGAGGCAGTGGGACAGCAATATTGGCCATCCTATCTGGACTGCATCGCGGCAAGGTTGAAACAGGGCGGCCGGGCGGCGATCCAATATATCCGAGTCGAAGATGATATTTTCGAACGATACGCCAAGAATATGGATTTTATTCAGCGCTATATTTTTCCCGGAGGAATGTTGCTGTCCGAAAGCCGGTTTCGGGCTCTTGCCGAGCAGCGCGGGCTGGATTGGCGGGATCAGCATGATTTCGGGCTAGATTATGCCGAAACACTGCGCCGATGGCGGTTGGCATTTGAAATGGCGGCAGAAGAAGGCCGTTTGCCCGCTGGATTTGATGAGCGGTTCATCAAATTATGGCGATTTTACCTGCTCTATTGCGAAGGCGGTTTTCTGGGGCAGGGGATCAATGTGTCGCAGGTAACCTTGGTCAAACGCTAACCGCCCGGATAACAGGAGAGGGAGGGAATTATGTGGAAATGGGTATTGGGGATAATCGCTCTGCTCGCGGCCGTCTCGGGCGGCTTTTGGATCACGGCGGATAAAGATACAAAACGGTTGCTGGCCAATATGCCGACAGACCGCAATGTGCTTTTTTGGTCCGTGCCGCAACGTGATGCCGCCTTTCGCGCCATGGACGCTCTGCCCGTTCTGGCAAAGGCGAACATCATTGAGGCGGGCGAAACAGTCCATCCCTTACCGACCGGAAAACCGCTGAATATCAATGTGGCCCAATATATGAAGGACCAGCGGACCGCCGGGCTGGTGATACTGCAGGACGGCAAAATCCGTTTGGAAAAATACGGCCTGGATTTTTCCGGCGAAGGCAAATGGACCAGCTTTTCGGTTGCAAAATCCTTTACCTCAACGCTTGTCGGCGCGGCGATCAAGGATGGCAAGATCAAAAGCATCAATGATAAGGTTTCGGCTTATATACCGGATTTGAAGGGGTCTGCCTATGATGATGTGACCATCGAACAATTGTTGACTATGACATCGGGCGTGAAGTGGAACGAGGATTATGAAGATCCCAAAAGCGACGTTGCCCTGTTTAACGAACATAAACCCGAAAAAGGGATGGACGTAACCGTAAGCTATATGCGCAAATTGCCGCGCGAGGCACCAGCGGGAACGAAATGGGTTTATAAAACCGGTGAAACCAATTTGATCGGCGTGTTGGTGAGCAGTGCGACGGGCAAGAAACTGTCCGATTATCTGTCCGAAAAATATGGGCGCCCTATGGCATGGAACAGGATGCGAGCTGGTTATTGGGGGCAACAGGGCACGAGATTAGCGGCTGTTGCATACAGGCATCTACTCGCGATTATGCGCGTTTTGGGCAATTTATTTTGGATGGCGGGAAAATTGACGGCCAATCTATTTTACCCGATGGCTGGCTGCAAAAAGCCGGAACCGACCGGATTGGTAGCGGTATGGGCAAGGGTTATGGCTATCAATGGTGGACCAACAGCGACGGTACATTTGCCGCGCAAGGCATTTTTGGGCAGGGGATATTCATTGACCCCAAACGCAAATTGGTGATCGCATCCAACAGCAACTGGCCCAAGGCAACGGACCCGGACACTGTGGGGCAACAGCGCGAGGACTTTTACCGCATGGTGCAAGCTGCTGTGGATGCGGAGGGTTAAGGCCCTACTGCCCGAAAGCGACAGGGCCGGGGGGTTTAACCCTCATCGACCACCGAAAAACGATTCAGGATCGAATCCAATACAGCCTCATTAAGCAGGTTTTGAAAGGCACAGCCGATCATTGTGCCGTCATTCCATGCAATTTCCGCTTCCAATGCGGTCAGGCCGGGCATGGTGATAAATACCCGAGTGCCTGCTTTCATGCCGGTCAAAGCCTCTGCGGCAAAGCCTGACATCGACAAATCTTTGACGATGACACTAAAGCCTTTGAAGCCCGATGGGCGCAAGGAAGCGGGAATACGAAGTTTCGTGCGCGGGGCGCAGCGATCCTCCAATGCCGCTTCGGCATAGCTGAAATTGGGGTTGATTTGGGCTAGGGGTGCCGGTTGAACAGCCAGCTTCGCAGTGAAATATGTTAGGGTCATTAAACTATCTCCATGATTGGAAAACCCGGTCTATCCAAGCAGGGTAAATTTGCGGTTCCAAGCTATGATCAAGCCGGTTTTAACCATTATTTTTTTATGTGGTTAAAGCGGGATGGCGCTCAATCGCTGCCGCCCCTTGCATTTTGCCTGCACTATCGCCATATGCGCCATCGGGAGTCGGATGGACGTGGCACTCGCCAATCTGGTCAGATCCTGACGGAAGCAGCCACAACGAATTCGCTGCGGGTCGTCCGGCTCCTACCTCATCGCATCACCGCTTTTGCAATTCCACCAGCGTGTAATTGACAAAATATTCGGAAATCAGCGGCAATTGCATCAATATTTGCCCGACTGCTTTTTTTGCCCCGCCATGGCCAAAGCCGCGATTATCCTGACGAACAATATCAAAACCGGTTTGTTCGGTCAGCGCTTTGAAACCCGCAATATCCAGCTGGTTCAAATAGCCTTGTTCAGCAAAGCTTTTATATTGCGCCCATTTGTTTGGGCGTTTGCGCCCCCGTTCATCCAAATCCCAATGATGCGGTATAAAATTGGGTTCGTCGTAAATGCGCGCCGCCGTTTCAAACAGCGCCCTTTCCCCGAACAGGATATGCGCCCAGGGCATGGGAATTAAGCTGTTCATATGCGGGCCATAGGGGCCTTTAAACGGATACCATTCGATCAGCACCTTTCCGCCTGGTCGCAATACGCGGCTCCATTCGGCCATAATCTCCTGCGGGGCCATGATATGTTCCATGCAGTCAAAGGCCAATATGGTATCGACACTATTCTCTTTGGCCGGAAGACCGGATGTCTCGCCAAGGATGAACCGGACATCGCACCCCTGTAAACCGGACGCAGCGGACAGCGCCTGATTGGCCCTGTCAATCGCAAAGCCATCAATATCGACGCCCAATATTGACCTGGGGCGGGTATGGCGGGCCAGATAGAGCGATAATGGTCCTTCGCCGCAGCCGAAATCCATTATATCTTTATTATCAATATCCAGATTGGAAAAATTTTGCCAGCTCGCCCGCATTTCCGCATCGCGCCAATCGGCATAGCCGTCCACATCGCCGGTCCGTTTGGATGGGGGCTGGATCAGGGTTTTGGATAGTTGATAGCAAATTTCACTGCGCAGCATAGGGTTGGCCTGTAATATCGGTCACTCCTTCAATAGCGGAAATTGGCTTAGAAATCGTTAAAAATCACAAAGATGGGAGGTGCATTTCATGCGAAAATTCTGTCAAGAACCGGATAATATGCCCCATGCCTGCGTCACCCCTTCGACAAGTGGGGATTAGGCTTCTATCATGGCGCGGCTTATGACTGATTCTCATGATCTTGCCGATAACAGCGATGCGCCGCCGCGTGACCCCGATATGCCGGAGGATGCGCTGGGCCTGGGTTTGGCGGAGATGCCGCAAACCGCGCCTGAACCTGCGATTGGCGGTGCCTATCGTGTGCTTGCCCGTAAATACCGGCCACAGACATTTTCAGAGCTGATCGGTCAGGATGCGATGGTGCAAACGCTAGGCAATGCGATTAAGCGCGACCGGCTGGCCCATGCTTTCCTTATGACCGGGGTGCGCGGCGTGGGCAAGACATCGACCGCGCGGCTCATTGCAAAAGCGTTGAATTGTATAGGCGAGGACGGTCAGGGCGGGCCGACTATAGCACCATGCGGCAAATGCGACCCTTGCCAAGCCATTGCCGAGGGACGCCATATTGACGTGATCGAAATGGACGCGGCCAGCAATACCGGCGTCGATGACGTGCGCGAGATTATCGATGCAGTGCGCTATGCGGCGGTGTCGGCGCGGTATAAAATCTATATTATCGACGAAGTCCATATGCTCACCAAAAATGCGTTTAACGCATTGCTCAAGACTTTGGAGGAGCCGCCCGCCCATGTTAAATTCCTGTTCGCCACGACCGAGGTTAACAAAGTTCCTATCACCGTCCTGTCGCGGTGCCAGCGTTTTGACCTGAAAAGAATTACCGCCGAATTGCTTGCTGCGCATTTTGCCGAAATAGTTGCGAAAGAGGGCGTGAGGGCAGATGAGGAAGCGCTAAACCTTGTCGCGCAGGCGGCCGAAGGATCGGTGCGTGATGGCTTGTCAATCCTTGATCAGGCCATTGCCCATGCCGATCTGGACGGCGACGGCATCGTCACGGCGGATCAGGTGCGTGATATGCTGGGTTTGGCCGATCGCGGGGCAGTGCGGCGGTTGTTCGGATTGCTTCTTGCAGGTGATGCGCAGGCGGTGATCGCAGAGGCGCGGGCGCAATACCGGCTGGGCGTAGAACCTTTGGCAATGTTGGGCGGGCTGTTGTCCGAAGTGCATCTTTTGACCCTGTCCAAAATCGGTTCCCCGCCCGATGTCGCGTTGGATGAGGCCGTGCGGGCGCAGGTTGACGCTCACGCAGACAAGCTGTCCTTTCCGGCGCTGCACCGGTTGTGGCAATTGTTGCTGAAAGGCCATGAAGAGGTAAGCCGCGCTGCCATGCCCTTGGAGGCAGGGGACATGGCCTTGCTGCGTGTGGTGCATGGGGCGAGCCTGCCTGACCCAGGGGAGCTTGCGAAATTGCTGCAAAATGCGGGTGGGGCGGTGACGGGGTCCATCGGGGGAGTTCCCGGTGATAATAGTGGCGTGCAGGCACCGGCTTTGCTAGGGCTGTCAACACAAGCGGATAACCCGCAATTCCCGTCTGATTTCCTCGCATTGATCGAAGCATTGGGTGCCGCAAATTATGTTGGTCTTGAATCCACCCTGCGCGATGTCATGCGGCTTGTGGAATATGCGCCGCCCCGGCTTGTTTATCAGCTATCCGGTCAGGTTGGTTCGCATTTCCATGGTGATTTGCGCGATGCATTGTTCAAAATTAGCGGAGCGAAATGGGAATTGGAGGAAAAAGCGGACGTTGAAGCTGCACCCACCTTGTTAGAGGTTGAACGCGCAGAGGCCGATGCCCATAAAAAGCGATAATGGAATCGCCTTTGGTCAAGGCTGCCTTTGCGGCCTTTCCTGAGGCAGAGCTGCTCGACAGCAATGAAGCAGAAGACAAACGGAGTGCCACTGCATGAAAAGCATGGAAGAAATGATCAAAGCCGCACAAGATGCCGCGCAAAATATCCAGAAACAAATGGAAGAAGCGCAGGGCAAGCTGGATCAAATTGAGGTTGAAGGCCAATCAGGCGGCGGGCTTGTTAAGGTGCGGGCTTCTGCCAAGGGGCGGATTATCGGCCTGTCTATTGATGACAGCCTGATCGTGCCATCCGATAAGCAGATGCTTGAAGACCTGATTATCGCCGCCTTTAACGATGCGCGGGAAAAGGCCGATCTTGCCAGCAATGAGGAAATGGGCAAGATGACGAGCGGTTTGCCGTTACCGGCCGGTTTCAAAATGCCGTTTTGAACCAAATATCCCCAAGATAATGTCGCATTTGGCCGCTTAACCATTGAAAGACCGGATTATCGCCTCATATTGAAGGGGCATAGTCGCCCGCGTGCCCGTTTGCCGCGCGGCCATTGGAGTTTTTATGGATCAAAATTTTCCCTTATTGCCGCTGCGCGATATTGTTGTTTTCCCCGGCATGATCGTGCCGCTTTTCGTTGGCCGTGACAAATCAGTTGTGGCGCTCGAAAAAGCTATGGCGGCAGATAAAGAGATTTTCCTTCTGGCGCAATTGGACCCGGCGGAGGATGATCCGGGTCAGAACGACCTTTATGATATTGGCGTCACCGCCACGATCATGCAGATGCTCAAATTGCCCGATGGCACGGTGCGGGTGCTTGTCGAGGGGAAACGGCGGGCTTCGCTAAAAAATCTTACAGAGACGGCAAATGATTATGTTGAGGCGGCAGTATCGCTGATCGAGGAAGAAAAAGCCGAGGGTGCGGAGGCGGTCGCATTGATGCGTTCGGTGGTAGAGCAGTTTGAAAATTACTCTAAATTAAACAAAAAAATGCCTGCCGAAACATCGGTGCAATTGGCGGAAATTGATGATGCTTCGGCGCTGGCGGATGCGGTCGCGGGCAATATCCACCTGAGGTCGCGGACAAACAGTCGCTTTTGACCGAACATAACCCGCTGCGCCGTTTGGAAATGGCTTTCGCCTTTATGGAAGGCGAACTGGGCGTGTTGCAGGTGGAAAAGAAAATCCGTGGCCGGGTAAAACGGCAAATGGAAAAAACGCAGCGCGAATATTATCTGAATGAACAGATGAAGGCGATCCAGCGCGAACTGGGCAATGATGACGGAGAGGGCGGCGATGAACTGGCCGAATTGCAAACCCGCATCGACACCGCAAAGCTGAGCAAAGAAGCCAAAAGCAAGGCGCAGGGCGAGCTTAAAAAATTACGGTCCATGGCCCCCATGTCGGCAGAGGCGACCGTTGTGCGCAATTATCTCGACGCGCTGCTTGGCATTCCATGGGGTAAGAAATCCAAACTGAAGCGCGATATTGCCAAGGCGCAGGAGGTTTTGGACGCCGATCATTTCGCGCTGGAAAAGGTGAAGGACCGCATTGTCGAATATCTGGGCGTGCAGGCGCGGACCAATAAGCTGAAAGGTCCGATTCTGTGCCTTGTCGGGCCGCCGGGCGTCGGTAAAACCTCTTTGGGTCGTTCCATTGCCAAGGCGTGCGGGCGCGAATTTATCCGGCAATCGCTCGGCGGGATGCGCGATGAGGCTGAAATTCGCGGGCACCGCCGGACCTATATCGGCTCAATGCCCGGTAAAATTGCGACCAATTTAAAAAAGGCGGGTACGATGAACCCGCTCATCCTGCTCGATGAAATTGACAAAATCGGTCAGGATTTCAGAGGCGACCCGGCTTCGGCCTTGCTTGAGGTGTTGGATCCGGAACAGAACAACAAATTTAACGACCATTATCTGGAAATTGACCTCGATCTGTCGGACATCATGTTTGTGACCACTGCGAACAGCATGAACCTGCCGCAGGCGCTGCTCGACCGGATGGAGATTATCCGTCTTGAAGGCTATACCGAGGATGAAAAGCTGGAAATAGCCAAACGGCATTTGTTGCAGAAACAGATTGAAGCGCACGGACTGAAGCCGGAGGAGTTTTCATTCAGCGAAGATGCGATGCGCGATTTGATCCGCTATTATACGCGTGAGGCCGGCGTTCGGACACTGGAACGGGAAATCGCCAAAATCGCCCGCAAATCGCTGCGCAAAATATTGGAGGGCAAGGCGGAATCTGTCGCCATTACGCCTGATAACCTGTCCGATTTTTCGGGCGTGCGCAAATTTCGCCATGGCATAGGCGAGGAAGAAAATCAGATTGGCGCGGTTACCGGCCTTGCCTGGACCGAGGTGGGCGGTGAATTGCTAACCATCGAAGCGGTCACGGTTCCGGGCAAGGGGCAAATTAAAACCACCGGCAAATTGGGCGAGGTGATGAGCGAGTCGATCCAGGCGGCGCTTTCCTATGTCAAGGCGCGTGCGCCAAGCTATGGTATCAAGCCCAGCCTGTTTGCGCGTAAGGACGTGCATATTCACCTGCCCGAAGGTGCCGTGCCCAAGGATGGGCCATCGGCGGGCATCGGTATGGTGACAGCGATTGTTTCGACGCTGACCGGTATAGCGGTGAACCGGGAAGTAGCGATGACCGGAGAGGTGACTTTGCGCGGACGGGTGCTGCCCATTGGCGGTTTGAAGGAGAAACTTCTGGCGGCCTTGCGCGGCGGGATTAAAACCGTGCTGATCCCCCAGGAGAATGAAAAGGATCTGATCGAAATTCCGGATAATGTGAAACAGGGGCTGGAGATCATCCCCGTGAGCCATGTGGATCAAGTGCTCAGCCGGGCGCTAAGCGAGCCGCTAAGCCCAGTTGAATGGACCGAAGCAGATGAACTGGCCGCGCTTTTGCCACCGGGACAAAAAGGCGAATCCGGCGGTGCGGTAACGCATTGAGACGGCGAAATTCCGCCAGTTGAACCTGAAATGGGACGAAATTCCCGTTTTTCCCCAGAAATAGGCGGTTTTTTGCGGTTTTTCCTTTGACAGCGGCCAATTTCTGGCCATTATCTTTCCCCACGGCATAGCCGCGATTCATTTCTATAAAACAATTTTTTGAGGGGGTTCCCATAAATGAACAAGCAAGATCTCGTAAACGCTGTCGCTGACGCAAGCGGCCTGACCAAAGCTGACGCTGCCAAAGCGGTTGAAGCGACTTTTGACGCTGTAACAGGTGCGTTGAAAAAAGGTGGCGATGTTCGTCTTGTTGGTTTCGGCACTTTTTCTGTTGCCCACCGCAAAGCGTCGACCGGCCGCAACCCGCGCACAGGCGAGCCAATGACTATCAAAGCTTCGAAGCAGCCCAAATTTAAAGCGGGTAAAGCGCTGAAAGATGCTGTGAACTAATAACAGGCGGGGCCATAACCCGCCATTTGTGTTTTAAGCCACAGAAAAAGCCGCCTCCTGATTCGGGGCGGCTTTTTTTGGTTTTTGGGGTTTTTAGGCGAAGGAGATGATATCAGCTTGGCCTATTTACCTTCATTTGATTGCGAAGGGTGTCGCCCCGAAGAACCCGGTGCCGCCCAGATATGCCTGTAAAAATGGGGCCGCGTAAAAGGCGCACAGGATTGCGTCTCTACGCTCGCAAAGACGCGATAGGTTGATGGGGCCGAATCTTAGCGCACCCTATCTTAGCACCACCTGAAATTTGATCCTGATCAGGACAGGATCAGTTATCAACCGCGAGTGAAATTTTTACGCAGCAATTTTGGATGGATGCCAGCCGTAACTGGCTGGACGGGCAATGGTTGGCGGAAGTTTACGCAGAACAGGCGCATTGGCGAGCCGAAGGCGCAAAGGTGCAGCCTGAGACTTTTTGGACGTAGTACGCAGCGGACCGACCGTGATTTTGCGTGATGGCAATGCGGCGCCGTCCCTGTTTTCAATTACATCCAATATACGTGGCATATGATCAGCAACATTGCCGACAATCACAAAAATCGAAGCGGCCAGTGCCAGAAGGAACAGGGCGGAGGCAATTATGGTCATCGAAAAATCCTTTCGAACTTCTCCCCTTAAAATCAGCCTTTAAGAGGGATTTGCTTTCTATTCGCTGAACAACTTTGAGATATGTTCACTATTTGTTCTAATGTGTCAAGCCTAATATACACATATTTATGCACCGGCTTATCCACAGGGCTGACAGGATAATGCTTGACCTTAAAAAAGGTTCCGGCTAAGCGGCCCGCTCCAAACCACATGGGAAGCACATATACCGGTGCAGATGTCCTGTTTTGCAGGATCGACGTTCACGCTTCCCAGAGGATAAACCGGAAAGGATATAAATATCATGGCGGCACCTGTCGTTACCATGCAGCAACTGCTTGAAGCCGGATCGCATTTCGGCCACCAAACCCATCGTTGGAACCCGCGTATGAAGCCGTATATATTCGGTTCGCGTAACGGTATCCACATTCTTGATCTGTCACAAACCGTTCCCCTGTTTGCCCGCGCACTCGATTTTGTATCGCAAATTGCGGCATCGGGCGGAAAAGTCCTGTTCGTCGGCACAAAGCGTCAGGCGCAAGGTCCGATTGCCGATGCTGCCCGTGCATCGCGGCAGCATTTTGTGAACCATCGCTGGCTCGGCGGAATGCTGACCAACTGGCAAACCATTTCCAATTCAATCAAAAAGCTGAAAACACTGGAAGAGCAATTGGCGGGAGATGCCACCGGCTTTACCAAGAAAGAGCTTTTGCAGATGACCCGTGAGCGCGACAAGCTGGAATTGTCGCTGGGTGGTATCCGCGATATGGGGGGTATTCCCGACGTGATGTTCGTCATTGATGCCAATAAAGAAGAGCTGGCGATCAAGGAAGCCAATGTTTTGGGTATTCCGGTTATTGCAATTCTTGATTCGAACGTGGATCCCAGCGGCATTGCTTTCCCCGTTCCCGCCAATGACGATGCGGCGCGTGCCATTCGCCTTTATTGCGAGGCGATTGCCGAAGCGGCATCAAAGGGCAATGTAAAGGCAAAGATTGACGCAGGCGTTGATCTGGGCGCGGAAGTTGAACCCGAAGCCGAAGCGGTGCTCACCGAAGCGGCGGCTGGCGCAGGCGAAGCGGCTTAAGCCGTTTGCGTCAGGCGTTGACGCAATTTTGAAATTTTTGGCGGTTAGGGCGCGGGGCAGGGGAAACCCGGCCCCGTAGCTGTAAAAGGCGCTCCGATCGCATAGCATAAAGGATAGAAGACATGGCAATTACTGCTGCTGCTGTAAAAGAACTGCGTGACCGTTCGGGCGCAGGTATGATGGACGCGAAAAAGCGTTGACCGAAACCAATGGGGATATTGAGGCTGCGGTTGATTTGCTGCGTGCGAAGGGCCTTGCCACCGCTGCCAAGAAATCGAGCCGCACCGCTGCTGAGGGCTTGGTCGCTGTAGCTGTTTCCGGCACAAAGGGTACAGCGGTTGAGGTGAACAGTCAGACCGATTTTGTTGCCAAAAACGAACAGTTCCAAAGCTTTGTTAAGAATGTCACTGAAGTTGCATTGGGTCTTGGCGGGGATGAGGTTGAACCAATTTTGGCGGCTGAATATCCCGGCGGCGGCAGCGTTCAGGAAAAGCTGACCAGCAATATCGCCACCATTGGCGAAAATCAGGTCATCCGCCGCGCGAAATCGCTTTCGGTCGATGCGGGCCGGGTTGTGGCCTATGTTCATAATGTAGCGGCCACCGGCATGGGCGGCATTGGCGTTCTGGTTGCGCTGGAAAGCGAAGCTGATGGTGATGCACTGGACGCGCTGGGCAAGCAATTGGCGATGCATATTGCCGCGGCTTTCCCGCTCGCGCTTGATGCGTCGGGCCTTGATGCCGATACGATGGAACGCGAAGCCGGTATCGCCCGCGAAAAAGCCGCCGAATCCGGTAAGCCAGCAGACATTGTCGAAAAAATGGTCGAAGGCGCGATGAAGAAATTTGCAAAGGAAAATGCGCTTTTGTCGCAAATGTTCGTCATGGACAATAAACTGACCATCGAACAGGTTGTGGCCAATGCCGGTAAAGAAGCCGGAAAGCCCATTGTTCTTAAGGATTATGTCCGTTTCCAACTGGGTGAAGGCATTGAAAAAGAGGTTGGCGATTTCGCCGCCGAAGTGGCCGCTGCGGTTGGCGGCTAAGCCTATCTGAATAACGGCATAAAATTTGCCGCTACCCCCTTGGCGATATGGCGCATGGCTCCTATAGCTGTGCGCCATTATCATATCTGACAGACAAGGTTTTGAAACGCGATGAGCAAGTCGGAATATAAACGCATCCTATTAAAACTCTCTGGTGAGGCGCTGATGGGGGATCAGGCTTTTGGTATTGACCCTGTCACCGTGGCCCGCATGGCCGAAGAGGTGAAGGCGGCAAAGGACACTGGCCTTGAAATCTGCCTTGTCATTGGCGGCGGCAATATATTTCGCGGTATGGCCGGTGCGGCCAAAGGCATGGACCGGGCGCAGGCCGACTATATGGGGATGCTGGCGACGATTATGAATGCGCTCGCCATGCAAAATGCGCTGGAACAATTGGGCGTGCCGACACGGGTGCAATCGGCGATTGAAATGGACAAGGTGTGCGAACCCGTTATCCGCCGCCGCGCCGCCCGGCATTTGGAAAAGGGCGGATCGTGATCTTTGCCGCTGGCGTGGGTGCGCCCTATTTCACCACTGATAGCGGCGCCGCCCTGCGCGCGGCGGAAATGAATTGCGACGCGCTGCTTAAAGGGACAAGCGTTGACGGTGTTTATAATGCCGACCCGAAAACGGATGCAGGCGCGCTGCGTTATGAAACGCTGTCTTTTGACAAGGTGCTGCAAGACAATTTGAAGGTCATGGACGCAAGCGCAGTGGCGCTGTGCCGTGACAATGATATACCCATTGTTGTTTTCAGCATCCGCGAGCAAGGCAATCTGGCCAAAATATTGGGTGGCAACGGGGTTTCAACAACGGTTATCAACCCAGGTTGATCATCGAAGCGCTGGCTGCGCGATTTTGCAGGTTACACAGAATTTAAGGTTACATAGATTTTGCAGGTTACACAGGGAGAATTAGCTATGGCACAATATGACAAGGCCGATCTGGAACGCCGGATGAATGGCGCGATTGAGGCCTTTAAGGGCGATTTGAGCAGCTTGCGTACAGGGCGGGCCAATGTCACTTTGCTCGACCCAGTGGTGGTCGAAGTTTATGGTTCCCATATGCCTTTGAATCAGGTGGCAACCGTAAGTGCGCCTGAACCGCGTATGTTGTCGGTGCAGGTTTGGGATAAATCCAATGTCACGCCGGTGGAAAAAGCGATCCGTAATGCCGGGCTGGGCCTTAATCCGATTTCCGACGGGCAGACGCTGCGCCTGCCCATTCCCGATTTGACCGAAGAGCGGCGCAAGGATCTGGCGAAGCTGGTCAGCCAATATGCCGAAAAGGCACGGGTTGCCGTGCGCAATGTCCGCCGCGACGGCATGGATATGATCAAAGCCGATGAAAATAAAAAAGAAATTGGCGAAGATGACCGCAAAAGACTGGAAACCGAAGTGCAGAAGCTGACCGATGATACGGTCAAGGCGATTGACGATGCCGCCGAAGCCAAAGAGAAAGAAATCTTAACGCAGTGACCGCCGCTCCGGCCCTTAACAATTCTTTTCCGGTTGAACCTGGACAGGGCAAGCCTCCGCGCCATGTTGCCATCATCATGGATGGCAATGGCCGCTGGGCGAAAAAACGGATGCTGCCCCGCGCCATGGGGCATAAACGCGGGGTTGAGGCGGTGCGCAAAATTGTCCGGGCCGCAGGCGATCTCGGGCTGGAGGCGTTGTCACTCTACGCCTTCTCATCGGAAATTGGAAACGTCCACAAGAGGAAGTAAGCGACCTGATGGGCCTGCTGCGGGGTTATATCCGCAGCGATTTGGACGAATTTGTCGCCAACGGAGTGAAGTTAAAAATATTGGGGGATTATAAGGCTTTCTCTCCTGATATTGTGGAATTACTTGAAGATGCGTTGGCAAAGACGGCGGGCGGCAATGGCCCGACTTTGGCGGTTGCGCTCAACTATGGTGGGCAGGCTGAATTGGTGCAAGCCGCGAAAGCCGCCGCGGCCAAGGGAGAGATTAGCGCCGCGGCCATAGAGGCGGAACTATATACAGCAGGTTTGCCGCCGCTCGACCTTCTCATCCGCACATCAGGGGAACAGCGCCTGTCCAACTTCATGCTGTGGCAAGCGGCCTATGCCGAATTCTGGTTTACCGACACGCTCTGGCCCGATTTTGATGCCCAGGAATTTGCCCGTGCATTGGAGGAATTTGCAAACCGCGAACGGCGCTATGGTGGCCGATGAGTAAAACTGCAAAGCCGCAATCGGATTTGAAGGTCCGAACCCTGTCCGCCATGGCCATGCTGATTGTAGCGGGCGGGGCGGTAGCGATTGGCGGGGCGGTGTTCACAGTATTTGTGGTCATTATTGGCGCCGGGCTGATCTATGAATTTTGGGGATTGGTAAGCAGGATAACAGCATCGCTGACGGCGCGGGCGCTTTGGATGCTGGGCGGATTGGCCTATATCGGCACGGCAATCTGGCAACTCATCTCGATCCGTAATAGCGTTGATAGTGACCCCTATTTCATTCTTGCCATATTGGGTGCGGTGATTGCGGTGGATGTCGGCGCTTATTTTGCTGGCCGTGCCATTGGCGGCCCCAAAATTGCCCCGAAAATCAGCCCAAGCAAAACATGGGCAGGGCTGTTTGGCGGCTTTATCGGGGCTT
The DNA here is from genome assembly GCA_012032285.1 of Sphingomonadales bacterium. Classification (GTDB taxonomy): domain Bacteria; phylum Pseudomonadota; class Alphaproteobacteria; order Sphingomonadales; family Sphingomonadaceae; genus Sphingorhabdus_B. Next base: position 35,879 of record JAAURJ010000017.1, on the reverse strand, counting down.
CGCTGGTGACAGCGATATATATGCTCTATGCCTTTGGGTTATGGGAAGGATTTGTCGGTAATCCGATGGCCACAACCTTCTGGACCTTTGTTCCCTTATCCGGGCTGGCGGTGGCGGTGACCGCACAAGCGGGCGATTTTTTTGAAAGCTGGATGAAAAGACGGGCAGGGGTGAAGGATTCGGGCAATTTAATCCCCGGTCATGGCGGCTTGTTTGACCGTGTGGACGGGCTATTGGCCATATTGTTCGGATTATCGATCATTGGCTGGCTGTCCTAATATGGCGGGGGTGCGCAGTATATCGGTGTTCGGCGCAACAGGATCGGTGGGCCTTTCCACGCTGGATTTAATCCGTCTGAACCGAGAAGATTACACGATCATCGCGTTGACCGCCAATGGCAATGCTGCCGAGCTTGCGCGGCTGGCGATAGAATTTGATGCTGCAATCGCGGTTGTCGCCGATGAGGCGGCCTATCCTGCGCTGAAAGAAGCCTTGGCTGGAACGTCCATAGAGGCGGCGGCGGGCGCAGATGCGCTGGTGGCTGCGGCTCGGCGCGGCGCGGATTGGACCATGGCGGCGATTGTCGGCACAGCGGGTCTTGCGCCTACATTGGCGGCGATTGAGGGCGGCAGGACGGTTGCTCTTGCCAACAAGGAATCGCTTGTGTCGGCGGGGGCAATGATGATGGCCGCAGTCGTGCAAAGCGGCGCGACATTGTTGCCGGTGGATAGTGAACATAATGCTATTTTCCAATGCCTTGCAGGCGGAAGCTTGGACCAAGTGCGCAAAATCACCCTTACCGCAAGCGGCGGGCCGTTCCGCGCATTTTCGCTGGATCAGATGCGCGGTGTTACCCCGGCGCAGGCCAGGTCGGCCCCAATTCCCAATTGGGATATGGGCGCAAAAAATCAGCGTCGATAGCGCGACAATGATGAACAAGGGGCTGGAGTTGATAGAGGCCTATCATCTGTTTCCGGTTGGGCTGGATAAGATCGATATTCTCATCCACCCGCAATCGGTAATCCATTCGATGGTGGAATATGCCGATTGTTCCACATTGGCGCAGCTCGGCTCACCCGATATGCGGATACCGATTGCCAGCGCGCTGGCATGGCCCGGGCGTATTACAACATCTTGTCAGCCGCTGGATTTGGCATTGATTGGTAATTTAACCTTTGAATCCCCTGATATTGAACGTTTTCCTGCATTGAAGCTGGCACGCGGAGCGATCACAGCCGGCGGCGCGAACCCGGCAATATTGAACGCCGCCAATGAGGTTGCTGTTGCCGCATTTCTGGCTGGCCATATTGGCTTTTTGGATATCGTACATCTTGGCGAAGCGGCGCTAGACGGTTATTGCCCGTCTGCGCCATCGTCGCTGGATGATTTGTTCAGTATCGATGCAGCCGCGAGAAGCTATACGGCCAAGATGATCGACCATATGAATTTGAGGACACGCTAAATGGCGCTTGAAAGCCCGAATATCTTCATAACCCTTTTTGCGTTTATCATCCTGATTGGCACTTTGGTGATCATCCATGAACTCGGCCATTATTGGGTTGGCCGCTGGTTCGGGGTGAAGGCGGAGAAATTTTCTGTCGGTTTTGGTCCGCAGCTTTGGGGGCGCACCGACAAGCGCGGGACATTGTGGCGTATCGGGGCATTGCCTTTGGGCGGATATGTGCAATTTGCGGGCGATATGAACCCGGCAAGCCAGCCCAGCGAAGAATGGTTGAACCTGTCCGAAGAAGAGCGCAACCAGACATTCCAGTCGAAAACATTATGGCAAAGGGCGCTGATCGTTTTTGCAGGGCCAGCGATCAATTTTCTGTTTGCGATCCTCCTGCTTTCGGGATTTTTGATAACTTATGGGCAAGTCACCAGCCCGCCCATTGCCTCGATGGTGCAAGCGGGAAGCGCTGCCGAAAAAGCAGGTATAGAGGTTGGCGACCGGATCATGAGCATCAATGGCCGCAATGTGGACACATTTCAGGAACTGGCTACCGAAGTTTCAATCTACGCCAAAGAGCGTGTCACTCTGCGAATCAAACGGGGAAGCGGGATAAGCGAAAAACAGGTGGTTTTGGACGAGCTGATCGAAAAAGACCGGTTCGGGAATGAATATCGCCGCGGCTTGCTGGGCATACAGTCTATGGAGAGCGAGATCCGCAGCGTTGGCATTATCGAGGCGCCATGGCTGGCGACCAAGGAAACCGCCAATATTGTCCGCCTGACTGTGACGAGTTTGGGGCAGATCATTACCGGGAAACGGTCGGTAAAGGAACTTGGCGGACCTGCAAAAATCGCAAAAGTTGCCGGAGAGCATTTTGTTTTGGGGTTGGCGGCGTTCATTTGGCTGGCCGCAATGATCTCGATTAACTTGGGGTTCATGAACCTGCTGCCAATTCCGATGCTCGATGGTGGGCATTTGCTGCTCTATGGGATTGAGGCGGTACGTAGAAAGCCCGCAACCCCCATGGTTCAGGAATGGGCGTTTCGGGCAGGATTTTTGATGTTGGTAGGGTTTATGTTGGTGGTCACATTTAACGACTTGGTATCATTCGGCCTGTTTGCCGGATAATGGGACATTGATTGCTTGATTGCCGCGGCTGATCGGGCAGGGGGTGTGCAATATTTTTCGGGCGAAGCGGCAACATTGCCAAATAGCAGAAACCGGTGGGGGCCGGAAACAAAGATAGGATAAAAATGAAACGACATTCGCTAACGCTATCCTTATTGGCATCAACCGCATTAATGGGTGTTTGTGCTTCTCCTGCACTGGCACAAGACGCGGCTCCGCCCGCCTCGGCCGCGCCGCAGGGCGATGTTATCCAGTCCATTTCGGTTGTCGGAACGCAGCGTTTGGAAGGCGATACCGTCCGGTCCTATGTTCGTTTGCGCCCTGGACAGCAATGGTCACAGGCCAGCGCGGATCAGGCGCTGAAAGACCTTTATGAAACCGATCTGTTCGCCGATGTCAGCATCCGTAACGACAATGGCGCGGTAACGATTCAGGTTCGGGAAAATCCCGTTGTGAACCGGATCGTGCTGGAGGGCAATAAACGGATCAAGAATGACAAGATTGGCCCGGAGATTAAATTGGCCCCGCGCCAAATATTTTCCCGCGCAAAAGTGCGCGCCGATGTCGCGCGTATCGTCGAGCTTTATAAACGGCAGGGGCGCTTTGCCGCTTCTGTTGAACCCAAGCTAGTGCAATTGGATCAGAACCGCGTCGATGTCGTTTTTGAAATCACAGAAGGCCCGAAATCCAAAGTCCGTCAGATTAATGTTATCGGCAATAATGAGTTTTCTGATAATAAACTCCGCGGAGAAATGCTGACCAAACAATCGCGCTTTTTCCGTTTTTTCAGCTCCGGCACCAGCTACGATCCTGATCGTCTCGCCTTTGACCAGCAAAAGCTGCGTCAGTTTTATTTGACGCAAGGCTATGCCGATTTTCGGGTGGTTTCGGCGGTGGCCGAACTGACGCCCGACAAAGAAGATTTTATCATCACCTATGTGGTGGAAGAAGGGAAGCGATATAAATTTGGCGATGTAAAGGTCGATAGCCAAATTCGGGACTTTAAATCCGAAACCCTGCAGGCGCGGCTTCAAATGGAAAAGGGCGATTGGTATAATGCCAAACAGGTTGAAGACACCGTTGAGGGTCTTTCGGAAACGGCTGGGCTGTTTGGTTATGCCTTTGCCGATGTAAATCCGCGATTTGAACCGGACCGCGAATCGTTGACGATGAACATCACCTTTGAAGTGGCGGAAACGCCGCGTGTGTTTGTCGAGCGGATTGATATTAACGGCAATACATTGACCCAAGATAAGGTTATCCGCCGCGAATTCCGCCTGAATGAAGGCGATGCATTTAATAGTTTCCAAGTGCGCCGTTCGTCCGACCGGATCAAATCGCTCGGCTATTTTCAGGAAGACCTAGAGGTAGAGCAGGCACAAGGCAGCGGTCCAGACCGCATTGTTTTGACCACCAATGTCGAAGAACGGCCCAATGGCGAATTATCCCTGTCGGCGGGTTTTTCCAGTATCGAAAATTTCATATTCCAAGGGTCTATCCGTCAAAATAACTTCCGCGGAAAAGGACAGCAGGTTCGTGCCAGCGTATCTTATTCCCGCTTTTCCAAATCGGCGGAGATCGGGTTTACCGAACCTTATTTGTTCGATCGGTCGATCGCACTGTCCGGTGATATTTTCCGCCGCGATGTTAACAGCTTCAATTTCCTAAATAATCAGCGCAATACCACCTATCAACAAACCAATACCGGTTTTCAATTGCGCACCGGTGTGCCGGTCAACGAATTCCTTTATTTCCAAGCGCGCTACGGCCTCAGCTTTGAAGATGTTACCTTGGACGAAGGTCTGTTCTTCTCCGATCAGGGCAACGGCCTTGAATGCGATCCGCTGTTGGCGGGCCGATTCCTGTGCGATGCCATTGGCAAACGCACAACGTCGTCTATCGGCTATACTTTGCTCTATGATACCCGCGACAGCCGGGTGCGTCCAACAAGGGGGCATAGCGTCAGTTTGACGCAAGATTTTGCCGGGCTTGGCGGAAATGTGCGCTATATTCGCTCTATCCTTAATGCCGATAAATATTGGCGTTTGACCAACAGCGGCTTTATCTTTTCGCTGTCAGCAGAAGGCGGCTATATCCACCCCTTGCAAAACCGGGGTTCCGAAGCGGACGGTATAGACGATGTGCGATTGACCGACCGATTCTTCCTTGGCGAACCGCAAATTCGCGGCTTTGACATTCGCGGCGTAGGTCCGCGGGTGCAGCGGCTTTTCTATGGCACCCCGACGGTTACCAATGGTGTGGTCACAAACATATTGAATGAAAATCGGGACCAGATTCAAGATGATGCGATTGGTGGCCGGGCCTATTACCTGACCCGTGCGGAGCTGGAGATACCATTGGGCAGCGGCGCGAAAGAGCTTGGTTTACGGCCATCAATTTTTGTTGATGCAGGCGCAGTGTTTAATGTTGCAAGCCCCCGCCTTAATGTTAACGTGCCGCAGCTTAGTGTTGCGATCCCGGCCACCAATACAACGCCTGCTGTGGTAGGCGGATTACCGCTTTATTATGTTGTCGGCACAGATGGCGCTCTTTCGACATCCACAGACTCGCTGAATGGAACGCGCACACCGGCGCTGCGTTTTACCGAGCGTTTCCTTGGCGACAGTGTTAAACCCCGATTGTCGGTTGGCTTTGGTGTCAACTGGCGCTCCCCATTCGGCCCATTCCGAATTGATATTGCACGCGCGCTTTTGAAAGAGCCGGGTGACGATACCAAATTAATTACCTTTAACGTAGGAACTCAATTCTAATGAAAATATTTATGAAAGCCGCCATGTTGGCCGCTATTTCAACCGTTGCTGTAACCGCTACTGCGCCTGTTGCTGTTGCCCAATCGAAAAAGGGTGTCGCGGTGGCTAACTTGCCACGTGCGCTTGGGCTAACCAACGCTTATAAAACTGCATTGAGCCAGATTCAGGTGACCTATAAAGCGCAAATTGATGCCCGCGACAGCCGTCAAAAAGTGTTGCAGGCCGAATTGCAGGCTTTGGCCGTAGCCTATGAAGCAGAAGCCAAAAAACCGAACGCAACCGAAGCGTCTGTTCGTCCTTCGGCTGAAGCATTCCAGAAGAAACAGAGTGCAGCGCAGCAGGAGGTAAACCAATTGTCGCAACAGATCGACCTTGCCGTTGCCTATGTCGAAGATCAAATTACCGTGAAGCTGGATGATGCGGTTAAAACGGCGATGGAAAAGAAAAATGTCGATTTGCTGCTGAAACCCGACGCTATCATTGCCCGGACGGGTACCGCAGACATCACCCAAGCCGTGGTTGACGAACTGAATATCTCGGTACCATCGGTGCAGATTGTGCCGCCTGCCGACTATCAACCCGGATCGCTGGTTCAGGCGCAGCAACGCGCCTTGATCCAGGCCGCACAGGCACAGCAATCTGCCGCCCAGCCGCAAAGCCGATAAAGCCATGGCGGTGGGGGAAAATGGCGGCGAACAGGCCCGTGATTTCACCAATTATAATATAATGCGCGTGATGGCGGTGCTGCCGCATCGCTATCCGCTGCTTTTGGTGGACCGTGTCGAAGAGCTGATATTGGATGAACGCATTCGCGCGGTGAAGGCCGTGACCATGAATGAAGGTTTTTTCCAAGGCCATTTCCCCGGGCGTCCGATCATGCCCGGCGTGCTTCAGATTGAGGCATTGGCACAGGCCGCGGGCATATTGGCGATGGAAAGCCTTGGCCTTGCTGGGTCGGGTAAGCTGGTTTATTTCATGTCGATCGACAATGCGAAATTCCGGGCGCCGGTGGAGCCGGGATGCCTTTTGCATCTGGATGTTGAATTCACCAAGAAAAGCACGCGCGCCTGCCGTTTCGCAGGCAAGGCAATGGTGGGCGATGTTGTCAGCTGTCAGGCAGAATTTATGGCCATGATTGCTGATCCGCCTGCTGCATAACCCTGCGGTGTAAAGCAAGGGCTTGCTATTTCTGTGCGCTGCCGGTAATGGCGGCGCTTCTTTATTTCCCTATAGATTCTGGTCGGAAACCAGTTTCGCCATTGGAGCAAAATTATGAAAGCCGATATTCATCCCGATTATCACATGATCAAGGTGCAAATGACAGATGGCACCGTTTACGAAACCCGTTCAACCTGGGGCAAAGAAGGCGATACGTTGGTATTGGATATCGACCCGACTTCGCACCCGGCATGGACCGGTGGTAATCAACGCCTGATGGATGCGGGCGGCCGTGTCGCTCAGTTTAACAAGCGTTTTGGCGGACTTAGCCTGAAAAAATAAGCTATACGGCAAGGGGCCTTGCAAATGGAATATGTGCAAATACCGCACATTGTTCCATATTGCTTGACCTTTTGCCGCATATCATCATATGCAACGCGCCTGCTCAAATGGCGCTATGGCGATCGTAGTTCAATTGGTTAGAGCACCGGCTTGTGATGCCGGAAGTTGCGGGTTCAAGTCCCGTCGGTCGCCCCATCATTCCCCATTCTCTATTATCCTAGCGTCACGTGACTTAGATATTTTGTAAATCCATGTAAAATTGGCCTTCCGCAAGGCTTCGTTGGTGTAAACTTTGTAAACTTAAGGCTGAATAAGCGCTGCCTTTGACAAAGGCATATTGTAATATTATTGCGGCCCTTCGTAATTACATTCCTGCTGAAATAAGGCTGCAATAGTCATGACTGCAATCTGGGACTTGCCCGATTTTGATGCCCATGAATCAGTGCATTTATTCGACGATCCGGCAAGCGGCCTGCGTGCGGTTATCGCGCTGCATTCCACCCATTTGGGTCCGGCGGCGGGGGGCACGCGGTTTTGGCATTATGCCAACAGCGCGGCTGCCGTCACCGATGCTCTGCGCCTGTCCCGCGGAATGAGCTATAAAAATGCCATGGCGGGACTGCCGCTTGGCGGGGGAAAGGGCGTGGTTCTGGCCCCGGCGGACAAGTGCAAGACGCCTGCCATGTTGCACGCATTTGGCCGCGCGATCGAATCGCTGGGCGGACGCTATGTCACCGCCGAAGATGTCGGGATGAGCGATACCGATATGACGGAGATTTCGTCACAAACGCGCCATGTCGCGGGGCTTCCGGTAACGGACAGCAATGCGGCGGGCGGCGATCCTGGACCCTATACCGCGCGGGCGTTTATCTGGGCATTAAGGCAGCGGCCCGTTACCGGCTCGGTGTAGACAAAATGGACGGCATCCATATTGCGGTACAGGGTATTGGCAGCGTGGGCGGCGGCGTCGCAAGGCTGCTTGCAGCGGATGGCGCGAAGCTGACTATTGCCGATATTGACGCGGATAAAGCCAAGTCCTTGGCGGCAGAAATCGGCGCTGACATTGCCGAACTGAACGCGATTATGACGATGAAGGCGGATATATTCAGCCCCAATGCCCTAGGCGCAATATTGAATCGGGATAGTATTGCGGCGCTGAATGTCGCCATTGTCGCAGGCGGAGCCAATAACCAGATGGCAACGGCCGGGGATGCACAGCGCCTGTTTGACAGAGATATTATCTATGCGCCCGACTATGTCATCAATGCAGGCGGGATCATCAATGTCGGCCTTGAATATCTTGGCCAGGCAAGCGTCAATGATGTGCATGGGCGCATAGCCATCATTCCTGAACGGCTGACCGCAATATGGGATGAGAGCAAGGAAGATAAGCTGCCCGCAGCGATGATTGCAGACCGTATGGCACAGCGCTTGATCGGACGGGGCCAAAGGGCTTGATGTAAACTGCAACGCGGCTTTTCAATTTCGCCATTGAAGCGCGGCGCACAAACGCCTAACCCCAAATTGCTATGCATCGTTTCGCCAATCCCGCCCGATTTCTGCGTATTGCAAGACCGCTTACTCCGGCGCTTTTCTGGCCGGGTTTGCTATTAACCCTTGCCGCCTGCGCATGGGGTTTGTTTGCCACACCCACGGAGCGGTTAATGGGCGATACGGTGAAGATCATGTTCGTCCATGTGCCCGCCGCTTGGCTGGGTATGGCCGGATGGACAGCGATTGCCATTGCCAGCATTGTGCAATTGGTATGGCGCCATCCGCTGGCCGGTATTGCGGCCCGCGCGGCGGCGATGCCGGGTGCGGTTTTTGCCGGGATTTGCCTTGCTACAGGATCAATATGGGGGAGGCCGACCTGGGGCACATGGTGGGTGTGGGACGGACGGCTGACATCAATGCTAATCCTGTTTTTCCTTTACCTTGGTTATATTGCGCTTGCCAATGCCAGCAGTGAAAAAGGAAATGTCAGCCGCGTAGCCGCCGTTTTCGGCGTGATTGGCGCGGTCAATATTCCGATCATCAACCGCTCCGTTGTCTGGTGGGAAAGCCAGCATCAAAAGGCGAGCATCACTCTTGGCGGATCGAGCATTGATTCGGCCTATCTCTGGCCGTTATTTACCGCGGTATTGGGTTTCAGCCTATTGTTCGGCGCGGTGGTTTTGATGCGGATGCGCAGCGCCCTTGCCGAGGTGAAAATAGAGGCGCGGATGCGCCGGTTGGCAGAGGGTTGATATGACACACCAAGCTTTCATCATGCCGCTTTCGCGGTGACAGCGGCGGGCATAATCTGGTTATCGCTTAGCAGTTACAGCGCGATGCGAAGGTCCGAAGCATTGGCGGATGATTTGAAAAATGAACGGTAAGACAGCCCTGAAACCCAAACATCAACGGTTACTTCTTGCGCTGCTGGCGCTGGCGGCTTTGATAGTTGCGGGGCTGCTCGCGGCAAGGGCGCTAAGTGAGGAAGCATCCTTTTTCTATACGCCGTCCACGCTTGTAAAGGAAAAGCCCGCACCCGGAAAGGCGATCCGTATCGGCGGCATGGTGAAGAAGGGGTCCATACAACGCGATGCGGACGGCGTTACCGTGCGCTTTACTGTGCAGGATAAGGACGCCTCGCTCGCCGTGCGTTATACGGGAATTACGCCGGATTTATTTGTCGAAGGATCGGGCGTGGTGGCCGATGGCCGTCTTTTGTCTGACGGGACCTTTATGGCTGATAGCCTGCTTGCCAAACATGATGAAAATTATGTCCCGCGCGAACTCGCCGATACCGATATGAACGCAGCGCAGCATAGCCAAGATAGCCTGGTGCAATGATCGCTGAACTGGGACTCGCCGCATTGTGGCTGGCTGCGGCCATGGCATTGCTGCAATTGGTCGGCGGGTTGCTGCGCTTGCCGGAAAAGGGACGGAACTGTCGGTGGTTGTGACACCAGCGGCCATCGCACAAGGTGCGCTGTGCCTGATCTCCTTTGCTGCGCTGGTTTACCTTTTCGCGGTGACCGATTTGTCGGTGCTTCTGGTTGCCAATAACAGCCATATCGACAAGCCGTTGATTTTCAAACTGGCCGGAACATGGGGCAATCATGAAGGGTCGATGTTGCTTTGGGTGACTGTTTTGACCTTCTCCGGGGCCGCGATTGCCTTGCTTGAAAAACGGCTCGACCGGCGGACTATAGCGGCGACTTTAATGGTGCAGGCTTTGCTCGCACTCGGTTTTTTCGCCTTTTTGCTATTCTCTTCCAATCCCTTTGAAAGACTTGTTCCCGCGCCGCAATCAGGGGCAGGGCTAAATCCCTTGCTGCAGGATATCGGCCTCGCATTCCACCCGCCAACCTTATATTTCGGCTATGTTGGCCTTTCGGTCGCTTTCTCTTTTGCAGTAGGAGCTTTGTTAACCGGAAAGGTCGGTCCGGCCTTTGCTCGTGCGATGCGGCCATGGGTGCTGCTTGCTTGGATATTCCTAACGATCGGGATCACCGCGGGCAGCTATTGGGCCTATTATGAGCTTGGTTGGGGCGGTTGGTGGTTCTGGGATCCGGTCGAAAATGCCTCGCTACTGCCATGGCTCGCCGCGACAGCCTTGCTCCATTCGGTCAGCGTGCTTGCTACCCGCGATGCGCTTCGGGCGTGGACGGTGATGCTTGCGCTGGTTGCTTTTGCGATGTCGATGGCGGGAACCTTTCTGGTGCGTTCGGGCATATTGACTAGCGTTCACGCTTTTGCCGTCGATCCGCAGCGGGGAGCGTTTATCCTTGCGCTCTTGCTGTTTTATGTGGGCGGCGCATTCACATTGTTTGCGCTGCGCATAGGGACAGTGGCACAGGGCAAGACATTCCGCCTGCTCAGCCGTGAAGGCGCGATTGTCGGCAATAATATATTGCTCAGCACGATATTGGGCATTGTCCTGATCGGCACTCTATATCCGCTTTTGGCGGAAATGTTCGGGGACAAGGTTTCAGTGGGACCGCCTTATTTCAACAAAGCGACTGTGCCAATTGCGCTCTTGCTGATGCTGTTATTGGTTTTTGGGCCGATGTTGCGATGGCGCCGGGATGAGGCGGGCAGGGTCAGCCGCTATATGATCGCGCCGGTGGTTGCCGGATTGGTTGCGATGCTGATCGCCTATTTGGTGGGTTCCGCTGCGGGTTTGTTCGTATTGTTGTCAATCGGATTGGCCGCCGCGTTGGCGGTTGCATCTTTCCTGCCGTTATTCGGACGCAGGCTATCGCGCACGCCGCTCACCATTTGGGGGATGGTGATTGCGCATTTTGGCTTGGCCGTGACGGTTTTGGGAATGGCGAGCGAGGCGGGCTATTCCTCCGAACGGCTGGCGGCGATGGCAACCGGCGATAGTGAGACAGTCGCCGGATGGACGGTCAAACTGAAAGAGGTGGGGCCGGTCGTCGGTGACAATTGGGTGGCTATGGAGGGGCTGTTTGAGGTTAGCCGTAACGGGAAAACGGACGAGATGAAGCCGCAGTCGCGCACCTTTTTTTCCCCCGAACAACAACGACGGAGGCCGCCTTGCTGACCAAATGGGACGGGCAGCTTTATGTCGTGATTTCTCAGCCTAGCGAAGGCGCTGGCCTTGATTCCGGTGAAGGCGCAGCAAGGCCGTGGCAGGTGCGGCTATGGTGGAAACCATTGGTGACGCTGATCTGGATCGGAGGGCTTTTGATCGCGCTTGGCGGCGTCATTGCGCTGCTTGGCCGGATGTTCCGGGGGGTTAAATTTGGACGCAAGCCATTACCGGAAGGGCGCTTTGCATGACGGGCAGGTGGAAATTATGGCTGCCGCTAGCGATATTGGCCTTTATCGGCGGGCTTTCGCTTTATGGTCTTACCGCGCCAAAGGATGATTTTGTCCGCTCTCAAATGATCGGTCAGAAACTGCCCGCTTTCCAATTGCCCCCTGCAACCGATGGGATTGAAGGGTTGTCGAGCGCAGATTTTGCCGATGGCAGGCCAAGGCTGCTCAACTTTTTCGGCAGCTGGTGTGTCCCCTGCAAGATAGAGGCCCCGCAATTGGAGGCGCTGGCATCGGCGGGCGTTGAAATTCATGGTATCGCCCTGCGTGACCGCCCGGAAAATGTGGCGCTGTTCCTGAAACAATATGGCAATCCGTTCCGCCGGATCGGGGCCGATGCTGATATGCGGCTTCAGGTGCAGCTTGGATCATCGGGGTTCCCGAGACCTATGTGATCGCTGGTGACGGGCGGATCAGTTATCAGCATATAGGAGAGGTGCGCCCTGAACATATCCCCTTATTGCTCGAAAAGCTGAAGGAAGCGGAGTGAAACGGATATTTGCTCCTTTGTTACTGTTGGCGGCCACGCCGGTCATGGCACAGGGCAGCGGGCCAGACGCACCCTATGCGCACAGGCAATTGGAGGATTCGGCACAGGAAACAGAGGCCAGCGCCCTGATGGAAACATTGCGCTGCATTCAATGTCAGGGGCAATCCATAGCCGACAGTGATGCGCCAATTGCAGGGGCAATGCGCAGCGAAGTGCGGCAAAGGATTAAAGCGGGGCAAAAACCGGAGCAGATACGCGGCTGGATGATCCGCCGTTATGGCGAATATGTCAGTTTTGAACCGGAGGCATCGGGGGCAGGGCTGATCCTGTGGTTGCTGCCGATATTGCTGCTGCTCGCTGGACTATTGATGGCGCGGGGATTGTTTGGAAAGGAAAAACCATAATGGGCTGGGTCGTGATGGGTGGGCTTTCTATATTGCTTTTGCTTGCTTTGATCCGCTTTGGCCGTTTGCCGCGCAAGACATGGGAGGCGGCGGCAGCCGCGATCGTCCTTGGGCTTGTCGGTTATTCGTTGCAAGGATCGCCAAGCTATCCGGCGGCCCCGGCTCAGCCTTTGGCTTCGAACAGTAAAGCGGCGGAAGCGATGATATTGGCGCGGTCGGAAATGGACCAGACATTCAGCCGGGCGCGGCCCTATCTGATCGCTTCCGATGCTTTTGCAAGGGACGGGGATTATAAATTAGCCGCAGCCTATATCCGTTCTGGGATTCGCAGAAATCCGCAAGAGGCCGACCTATGGGCAGGGCTTGGTTTGCAGTTGATGTTGGTTGGGGAAGGGCGGATGTCGCCGCCTGCGCAATATGCCTTTGATCAGGCCCGAAGGCTTAACCCCCGGCAACCTGCACCGGATTATTATAAGGGGCTGGTTTTGTTGTTTGAAGGACGACCAGACTTATGTTTGGCTTTATGGCAGGGCTTGATCGAGAATGCGCCTAAAGAGGCAAAATGGAAAAAGCGGGTCGAAGAGCAAGTCGCAGGGTTGAAATCGATGTTGCAGCAAAGTCAGGCATCTGCTCCTGCGGAATGATGATATGTATCTGGTCCAAAATGGGAATTCATATGTTGATGCTGCAATAGCATACTTGCAGAATCGGATTCTATCATTTAGAACAAATGGCGAACTTTTGTAAAATATAGAAAGCAATTTTGTTTGTCTGATTTGCCGTCATTATTATTGTTGCTTGATGGGAATAGCGCTCGGCAGCCGGGTCTGTTGTTGCAATCCACTCGCCGCCTTGCCGCGAAACAGGGCTATACCATTGTTAGCGAACATCATGATCATATTGATATAATGATAAAAGGCGCTGGATTTCGTTGCTCTTTGTCGCGCGGTGCAGGGCTGGTGAGCGAGTATAAACCGGTGTTCTGCACTATTGATAATGATAGCATTGGGATGTGCATTGCTTTGGAATTGGGGGACCATATCGGTTCCGGCCGGACAGCCCCGACGATCATTCGGCAATTATTGGAATTTGCAGTTTCCTTTGGCGATGAATTGTCATTAACGGCGGTCCTATGGACGCCTGCGAAAATTGCGTCCGGATATGATTATTTCCGTGATGTGGTGGGGCAATATCTATCCGGCGGTGCATTTCCGGTGCTCCCGCTCGTTGATTTCAAATCAGACGGTGATGGTGAAATCTCCAGCGCGGGTTTATCCTGGTTTTCTAATCAGGAAATTACAGTTTCATCGGCGACACTGGAGCAAAAGCAATTGGTCAGAAGGGCGGTGCGGATCGTCCATGATATTGCCGTCAATGGCCCTATAACAGAGGAAATGGAAATTGCCGGTTTGGAACCCAATGAAAAGCTGCACTTCCGGTTATCTCAAGATGGTAACAGGGTAGACATAGCCATTTCCTCCATAATGGAGTAAAATAGCTAAGCTGTGTATTCCCCTGAACATTATTTTGCATTATGTGCATTAAGAGCACAGTCTGGAGTGCTGAATAGGCGTTAATCATACCATTTTCGCTAAATTCATTACTTCGGGGGTAGAAGATTGTGCATACCAAAAATCAGATTGCTAGAATGCAGTTGAATAACTACTCACACAGGCAGAGACTATTTGCGCGGTTTGGACGCTTGGCTGAACCTTGTTGGATTTTGCTACTCAGAATTTATGTAGATGAAAACTCAGGGCAAACAGGTGTTCAACGGATTATTGGTGGCCTAAATTATGGCGAAACAACATTGCTTCGTTATTTGGAAAAACTTGAAAAAGAACAATTTATCCAATCAAGAATTGACAAAAAAGACAGACGTGTGCGCAAAATAGCACTAACATCTGCAGCCCGCTTTGCAGTGGAGCATTTACTATCTCTAGAAGCAAAATGATTTAATGGCAGATTGTCCCCGGTTTATTATATGGAAGGCCACTGAGCCTATTAACGCTTAAAAGGGCTAACCGCTCGTTTACGCCATTCGGTCGCAGATCAATATGGGTTACCATCGACCATATATTTGATTATGCTATGATAAGAATGAGAGTCGGTAAAGGAGAGGTTGGATGAGAAGTCATAAAATTGTGCTGATCGTAGGAGCATCTTTGCTCGCACTATCCTGTGCCGGCGGGGGCAGCGATGGCAGCGGAGGAGTTGCTTCGGCAGCTACACCAAAAGCGATCAGCCAAAAGGAAAAGCAACAAGGTGCAGAAGCCCATCCGCAGATATTGAACGAATTTGGCGGCGCTTATGAAAGCCCGCAAACCGCTTATGTAGTGCGGGTGGGAAAAAATATCGCGGTCCAGTCCGGGCTTGGTAACGCGGAAAGCGATTTTACGGTTAGCTTCCTAAATTCGCCTGTGAACAATGCCTTTGCGATCCCTGGCGGCTATATTTACATCACCCGGCAATTGGCGGGATTGTGTAATAGTGAAGCCGAAATGGCGGGCGTATTAGGTCATGAAGTGGGCCATGTTGCGGCACGGCACAGTGAAAAGCGACAGAAAAGCTCTACTTTGGCAAATATTTTGGGCGCTGTCGGAACCATTGGCGGTGCTTTGCTTGGTGATAATGGCGGACTGGCAGGGATTTTGGGTGCGGGATTGAAACAATATTCCGGCACAGTGGCCCAGCTTTTTACGCTCCGCTATTCCCGCAAACAAGAAGAGCAAGCCGATGATTTGGGTATTCAATATCTCAGCAAAGCCGGATATGATCCATCGGCTTTGTCGGATATGCTGACATCGCTTGCAATGCAGACAACGGTGGACGCCCAGGCGGCCGGGCGTGATGCCCGTTCTATTCCCGAATGGGCCAGCACGCACCCTGATCCTGCGAAACGGGTCGTTCGGGCGGCGGCGAATGCAAAAGCCTATCAGGCAAGCACTGTGCGCAAACAGGACAGTCACTTTGCCGCCATTAACAATATGCTATATGGCGATGATCCCAAGCAAGGCGTGATTGAGGGGCAGGATTTCCTGCATCCTGATCTAAGGCTGAAATTTACGGTTCCAACTGGTTATGGAATGCAAAACACCAATCGGTCTGTGAATGTCAGCGGCAATGGCGGGCAGGCGCTGTTCACGACCAATACACAGGCCTATAATGGTGATAAGTCGGCTTATATTGCTTCTGCATTTAAGGAAATTGCTGGCGAGCAGCAGGTAAGTTATGGCGATATTCAGACAATAACGGTCAACGGTCTTCCGGCTTTTTATGCAACGGCGACAGTCCCCACTCAAAAAGGCGGGTCCAATATATTGACGGTTTTTGCTTATGAGTTTTCAAAAACACAGGCATTTCACTTTGCCACGTTGGCTCCATCAACTACCCGACCATTTGATACAATGTACCAAAGCGTGCGCCGTTTGTCGGCAACCGAAGCGGGAGCGATCAAGCCGCGTATATTGCGTATTGTGACAGTTGGGAAAAATGACAGCATCGCAACGCTGTCCAGCCGCATGGCCTATAATAATTTGCAAAAAGAGCGCTTTTTGGCACTCAATGGAATGCGCAGCGATGCAAAATTGGCCGCAGGATCAAAAGTCAAAATTGTGACTTATTGAGGGTCAGCCTAGACTTATGTTATCACAAAGACCAAAAGGAAAAGGCGGAGACCATTGGTCTCCGCCTTTCTTATCATTTGATTGAACCTTGGCCCAATCCAACGAAAAGGAAGATTACTTCATTTCGTTGTTAACTTCGTTGAAGGTGTTGCTCAGGTTTCCACCGAGGCTGCTCATGGCAGTGATAGCTGCAACAGCGATAAGAGCGGCAATCAGGCCGTATTCAATTGCAGTTGCGCCGTCTTCATCTTTCATGATTTTCGAAAAAAGTTTCATTTTAAGTCTCCTGTTCAATGTTCAATACACCCACCGAATATTTGTTCATGATATTCGATAAAACTACTATAGCCTGTTATTACCTACCAATTCGTTAACGGGCACCTTCCGATGCCGTTACAACATCATTAGAAACAGAGTTCCACATATCGGAGGTACTAAATGCAACATTACTTAGCGACGCGATCAATACGACGACAATTAACCCTGCAATCAGGCCATACTCCACTGCTGTCGCACCCTGTTGGCATTTGAATATGCCCCGAATTGTTTCCAACATTTTTGGCCCCATTTCACATTTGGTTGCGAACAAGCTCTTTTTTTCACACAAGCGTTAACAAAAACCTACCAAGGGCAAAGAAAATGGAAAAAAATCCGACAATGCTATTTGTTGTCGCTGCGGCGCTGGTCAATCAAGTCAATGAAATATTAGTACAAAAACGTCCTGAGGGAAAGGCAATGGCTGGCCTTTGGGAGTTCCCTGGCGGCAAGGTTGAAGCGTCCGAAAAACCGGAATCGGCTTTGAAAAGGGAGTTAAGAGAGGAATTGGGAATCGATGTTCAAACCGGAAATCTGGTTCCGCTGACCTTTGCCGAAGAGGCATTGGGAACTAAAAATCTATTGCTTTTGCTTTATTTATGCCGCGATTGGAGCGGTGAGCCGGTTGCTATGGAAGGCAATGAACTGCGCTGGGTGACAATGGATGATTTGCGCAAGCTGCCCATGCCGCCTGCGGATAAGCCCTTTATCGGACATTTGGCCCGTATATTAGGCGCGGCTATTTGCGATTAAGCACAGCCGCCAATGACACCGCCCCGCTCCCTCGTTTTGCCGGCTTTGGTTGGTCGGCAGAGGGAGCCCAGCCGCTTAATTGCAGGAAAGCGAAATTTTCCGTGACCTTGCCATCCTTATCGGCCAAGCCCGCCCAAGCGGCATCAAGACGATCCAGATAGTCGCGGCCAAGATAGCCTCTTGTCCCGGCAAGCGCATTTCCCGCCCCTGTTTCGCGTATATCCTTCACCAAGCGTCGCCAGTTTGTATAACGCACGCCCAGTCTGTCTTGATCGGCAACAGGCAAGGCAAAACCGGCGCGGCTCATCAAATCTGCTGCGCTGCGCAGGTCAATTTGCGGGTGGACATGGGCGCGGACTATTTGGCCATCCGCCTGCATCATTGCGGTTTTTAAGGCCCGAAGACTTCCCGCGCCGAACAGACTGGCGAGCAATAGTCCATCGGGACGGAGCGCATGGCGCAATTGGATTAAGGCACCGGGTAAATCATTGACGCTATCCAAAGTGCCCGCCGAAAGGATAAGGTCAAAGCTTTGTTGCGCGAACGGCAGCCGGTCTTCTTCTATAACAAGTTCATCTGCGCAACTGTTTGCATTGGAAAGTTTGGCGACGGTAACATTGGCCTGCCTTTCTGCGATGATTATATCCGCAAGGCTGCCAATCGGTCCAATGCATAATATATCATTGAATTCACGGCTGACCATGGCGAGTCGTTCTTTCAACTCGTCTGCCATATATTGCCAAAGAAAATTATCCTGCGGCGGATACAGGGCAGCACGGCAGCGTAAGAGCTTTTGGCGGCGGCGATCAAAATTTCGGGTGGCATTCGATTATCCATTTCGCCTCTTGTGCCCATGCTTTTTCTATCAGACAAGCATAGGCGTGGAGATGATCGGAAAAATATTGCGCCCTGCGCTGGATTTTGTCCTGCCCGAACGCTGTCCCAGCTGCGGCATGATCCGGCCAGCAGGAGGTGATTTTTGCGTAGATTGCTGGCAGCAGCTTTTATTTTTTTATCTGACCCTTCCTGCGCAGTTGCGGCACGCCAATGCCTTTTGAGCGGAATGATGGACAATATTGTCTGCCCTGTCTGGCCGAGCCGCCGATACATGATGGCATCCGGGCCGCAGTGGCCTATGGCGATATTTCCCGGCAAGTGGCGCTAAAACTGAAATATGGCGGGAAAATAGGAATGGCCGCGATGATCGCCAAATATCTGCGGCGGCATTTGCCAGAGGATCGGACAGGGTTAGTCATAACACCGGTGCCGCTGCATTGGACCCGGCTCTGGTCGCGCAGTTATAATCAGTCGGCGCTGATCGGGCGGGCTTTGGCGCAGCAAAATGACATGACATTCATTCCCGATCTAATGGTTCGCCAAAAACGCACGCCGTTGCTGCGCGGTATGTCGGGCAAGCAACGCCAGAAAATTGTCAGCCAAGCCTTTGCTCCAAACCCTCGCAAAATAGATTATTTGAAAGATGCCAGAATATTGCTGGTTGATGATGTCTATACCAGCGGTGCGACTAGCAATGCCTGTATAAAGGCCATGAAGCGGGCAGGGGCGGATTGGGTGCAGCTATTTTGCTGGGCAAGGGTGCTGCGTGATGAATCACAAGGGGTGATTGGCCTTGATTCGGCATTGGACTAACTTGCCATATTGTCCTGCTTGACAAGGTGCCGAACGCGCCCCATTTCAAGATTATGACAAAGATCATAGAAATCTATACCACATTCACCTGTCCTTATTGCAGCCGCGCCAAGCAATTATTGCAGACAAAAGGTGCGGCATATACTGAATATGATGTGACCATGGACCAGGCGAAACGCGCCGAAATGGCTCACCGTGCACCTGGCGCACGCACTGTGCCGCAAATTTTTATTGGCGGGGTGTCTATTGGCGGTTTTGACGACATGAATGCTCTTGATAAGGCCGGAAAACTTGACCCGATGCTGGCGGAATTGGGATTGCAATGATTAGTTTTAATTTATGCTGTGGTGCCGGGCATGAATTTGAAGGCTGGTTTGGTTCATCGGCAGATTATAGTGCGCAGATCGAAAATGGTCTGCTTATCTGCCCGGTTTGCGGGGACGATGTGATCCGCAAATTGCTGACGGCTCCCAATATAGGCCGAAAGGGTAATCAAGGTAGCAACACTGCCATTCCGCCTGTCCAGTCAGAAGGATTGACCAATTCAGATGCAACGATCGTCAGCAATGGAGATGCTTTACCGCCTGCGATCGCAGCTATGGCCGAAAAAATTGCCGAAAAGCAGAAAGAATTGCTGAAAGATTCGCATTGGGTAGGCCGCAAATTTGCTGAAGAAGCGCGGGCAATCCACTATAACGAAACCAGTCCGCGCCAGATCCATGGCGAAACGAGCCCGCAAGAAGCGCAGGCGCTGGCCGAAGAAGGCGTAGCCGTCTCTCCGCTATTGTTCCCTTATATTCCCCCTGAAGTCAAAAATTGACCATCGCCTGACTGCGCGGTAAAGCCACCGTTGTGCACCCATAGCTCAGCAGGATAGAGCATCAGATTCCTAATCTGGGGGCCACTGGTTCGAATCCAGTTGGGTGCACCATTATCACCTTCAAGCCCGCGAAATTGCGTAAAGATTAGCCATTTCATCGGGCCAGTTAGCCAAGTCAATCGAAATCGAATGCGTTTTTGAGCGCATCCAGCGCCAACATTTTACGTTTCCAATTCCATTAGGTCCGATAGGTTAAGCCCGGCGCGCTGCATCTGTGCCTTTACCTCCGGCCAGATGCTTTTGACAAAATGGTCGCGTTCATGACCGCGCAATTTACCAACGGCACCTTTGGCCACAAACAGGCCGACTCCGCGTTTGACATCGACAAGACCGGTATCTTGAAACAATTGATAGGCTTTTGCTACAGTCAGGGGGTTGGCACCTTGCTTTGCAGCAAAAGCGCGAACCGAAGGTAACATTTCCCCTTCGCCATATTCGCCGTCCAGTATCGCGGCGGCAATCACATCTCGCAGTTTCAGGTAGACAGGTTTATTATCGCTCTTCATCACCCTACTACTGCCATAATACAGTAGGGCGCGTCAAGATAAGGCTATTGTCTGTAGGTTATTGGGGCCAATGCCGGACGATGGTGTTTAGATCGGGCCGGGGGCGTTCTTCTAAAGGGTTGACGGGTGTGCCGATATGGATAAAGCCTGCTATCCGCTCCTCGCCTTCACAAAGCGCGGCCATCACAATGGGATTATAGGCCGCCCATCCAGTGATCCAATTACCGGTAAAGCCATGGGCATGGGCGGCGTGGAGCAGGTTCATCGCCGCTGCGCCCGCCGATAATTGCTGTTCCCAATCCGGGATTTTTGCGCTTGGTTGCGGCGCATAGAGTAACACGACCAAGGCAGGTGCCATAAAGGCGGTCGCAATCGCAGTCTCTACCTGTATTGTCCTTGCACCGGGATTGCCAGCCATAAAAGCCTTGCGTAGCAGATCCGCAAAGGCGGTGCGAGATTTTCCATCTATCGTCACAAACCGCCAAGGGCAAAGCTTGCCATGATCGGGTGTGCGCGATGCCAGAGCGATTATATTCATAAGCTGCTCTGTATCAGGTCCGGGCGCGGCCAGGTCACGTGCTTTGCCGGAACGGCGGGTGGAGAGATAGCGGGTAAGTGAAGATAGGTCGTTGAACATGACGATTTATCTAGGCGCAGCGGGCTGCGATTGCCAGCTATCATCCATTACTTTGCACAGAAAATCAGGGCAATGCGTAATAAAATTCTTCACAGCCGTAATTTTTTGGTTAGGGTGCGGAATCAACATTTTTGGCCAATGGGCCTATAATTATTGTTGCGGTAAAAAGGGAGAGGGTCCGTCCTATGGTAAGTTATGCGCAAAATGGCGACGCAGCCGGAACATTTTTAGGGCATCCAAAAGGTTTGTTCGTTCTGTTTTTTGCAGAAATGTGGGAACGTTTTTCCTATTACGGGATGCGGGCGTTGCTAATTTTCTACCTTACTAAGCACTGGCTATATTCCGATAGCGAGTCAGGGATCATTTACGGTGCCTATACCGCACTTGTTTACATAACACCTGTGGTTGGCGGTTATCTTGCGGATAAATATCTTGGCCAACGAAAAGCGGTATTGTTCGGCGCTGTACTTCTAACGCTAGGCCATTTTTTTATGGCGTTTGAAGGTGATGCGGCGGTCGGCCATGTAAACAATCCCGTTATCAACATATTCTGGCTTGCATTGGCCTTGATTATCGTTGGTTCCGGATTTCTAAAGGCGAATATCTCTGTGATCGTCGGGCAGCTTTATCCGCGCACTGATGTGCGACGGGATGGCGCCTATACCATATTCTACATGGGGATTAATTTAGGGGCGGCAATTGGCTCGCTATTGTGTGGATATATTGGCGAAACCTATGGTTGGGCATATGGTTTCGGCCTAGCCGGAATTGGTATGTTGCTGGGCTTGATCGTTTTTATCTGGGGCAAGCCACTTCTACTCGGCCGGGGTGAGCCGCCCAAGCCTTTGAACAAAAACACCGAATTTACAATGTATGGATTGGGCATCTTGCTGGTTGGGCTATGCTGGCTTGCCGTTCAATATCAGGATTTAGTTGGATTTGTACTAGGCGGTTTTGGCGGAGCGTTGGTGCTATATGTTCTATTCACCGCAGTAACCAAGTTGGATTCAGAGGCTCGCGATCGTATTTTTGCCGCCATGTTCCTGATAATGACATCGATCATATTCTGGGCCTTGTTTGAACAGGCCGGATCATCGCTTAACCTGTTTACCGATCGCCATGTGGACCGTGCAGGCGTTCCAGCCTCTACTTTTCAATCTATCAATGCGATTTATATTATTCTGTTAGCGCCAATTTTTGCAACGCTTTGGACGGCGATGGGCCGAAAAGGTAAAGAACCTTCGGCGCCTTTGAAATTTGGTTTAGGAGTGGTGCAGGTTGGCCTTGGATTTTTAGTTCTTGTTTGGGGCGCAAAATCTGTGGGTGTCGATGTGCCTACGCCTGTCATCTTTATTTTCTTAATCTACCTGCTGCATACGACTGGCGAACTGTGCCTTAGCCCTGTGGGTTTGTCAGCGATGAACCGGCTAGCGCCTGCTCATATGGCATCGCTGATTATGGGAACCTGGTTTTTTGCATCTGCCACGGGTAATTTTGCTGCAGGCCTTATTGCATCGGCAACAGGCGCAGAGGGTGTTGGCGAAGATGCTGGAAAAACAGTGGTGCTCGATGTTTATTCAACGGTTGGTTGGACGGCAGTCGGTGTTGGTATTGCTGTGATGATCATTAGTCCACTGATCAAAAAACTGATGCATCTTGATACGCTTAAAGATGATGAGGCGGCAGACGCTCATCTTGCCGGAAGCGGGGCGGCGGAACCGCTTGCGAGCGGCACTCATCCGGCGACACATAACTGATCGGAATTTAGGATGGCTTTACGGGATTTTCGCTGGGCGGCACTTGCTTTGCCCTTGGGGTTGATGGCGTGTGCGGCGGCTGGTGATGGGGGCGCGAAGAGCGCTGCGTCAAAACCTGTCGCAGCGGCTCAAAAACCGGCGGAAAAAAAGCCAACGCCTGTTCCATTTCCGTCGACATATAAAGCCTATCCGTCTGTCGAAACGCTGATCATACCAGTAACCGTCTTTGATGGGGAAGGCGGCAGAATCGAAAATGGCTGGGTCCATATGGCGGACGGCAAGATTAAGGAAGTGGGCGGGCCGACCTCCATGCCGCCCAATGTCGATAATATCGTTGATGGCGCCGGTAAATTTGTGACACCCGGCATTATCGATATCCATTCGCATCTGGGTGATTATCCCTCGCCGAGCGTAGATGCGCATAGCGACGGCAATGAAGCGACGTCGCCAACGACGCCCGAAGTATGGGCCGAACACAGCGTTTGGCCGCAAGATCCAGGTTTTAGCCGGGCGCTTGCCAATGGAGGGATTACTAGTCTTCAGATTTTGCCGGGTTCGGCGAACCTGATGGGCGGGCGCAGTGTGACTGTCAAAAATGTCTATTCGCGCACGGTTCAGGGAATGAAATTTCCCGGTGCGCCCTATGGCCTGAAAATGGCCTGCGGTGAAAATCCGAAACGTGTCTATGGCAGCAAGGGCCGGATGCCCTCAACCCGTATGGGTAATTTGGCAGTCAATCGGCAAACATGGATCAAGGCGCAGGAATATAAGAAAAACGCGATAGCGGAAAAGACTATAGCCGCGATCTGGCAATGGAAACATTGGCTGGCGTGTTGGACGGTGACATATTGGTGCATAATCACTGCTACCGCGCCGACGAAATGGCGCTGGTCATGGATATGGCCAAGGAATTTGGTTATAAGGTCACGGCATTCCACCATGCGGTTGAAAGTTATAAAATAGGGGACTTGCTGAAAGCGCATGGAGCGTGCAGCGCGGTGTGGGCCGATTGGTGGGGTTTCAAAATGGAGGCTTATGATGCGATCCCGGAAAATGCCGCGCTCATCGAAAATGCCGGTGCCTGCACGATCATCCATAGCGATGATGAAAACCAGATACAAAGGCTGAATCAGGAGGCCGCCAAGGCCATGGCAGACGGGCGGCGCATGGGCATTGATGTTGACGAAGCCACGGCAATAAAATGGATTACCTATAACCCGGCCAAGGCAATGGGTATCGAGAAGATGACGGGGAGTTTACGGCCCGGTAAAATGGCCGATGTCGTGTTGTGGAATGGTAATCCCTTAAGTGTCTATTCGCGGCCAGATAAAGTATGGATCGACGGCGCGTTACTATTCAATTCCGCCGACCCCAAGCGGCGTCCAGTCAGTGATTTTGAACTGGGGCAACCGGGCGAGGGAGATGTGAAATGAAACGCTTGCTCCCGGCTCTTACTGGCGCGGCTTTGCTTCTTGCCACCTGCACCTTTAGCCCTGCCGTCTTGGCGCAGACGACCGCAATCACTGGTGGAAAAGTCGTCATCGGCGATGGCAGTGATCCGATTGAGAATGGCACTGTCTTAATTCGCGGCGGCAATGTGGTCGCAGCCGGAGCCAATATGCCAATCCCAGCAGGAACGGATATTATCGATGCGTCTGGCAAATGGGTCACGCCCGGGCTATTCGCAGGCTTTAGCCGTATTGGCCTGGTTGAGGTCAGCGCGGTCAGCGGCACCAATGATAGCAGCGCAGGCGGCAGCGATTTTAACGCTGGACTCGATATTGCTCCTGCTATTGATCCGTTCCGTAGCGCGGTTGCGATCAACCGTGCGGCAGGGATTACCCGCGCTGTGGTTGCACCAGGAGCTGGTAAAAATATGTTCGCTGGCCAAGGGGCGATTGCCGATCTGGGTGCGGATACGGATCCGGTGACCAAAGCAAGGGCGTTTCAATTTGTTGAATTTGGCGAAAGCGGCGCTCAGATTTCGGGGGGCAGCCGTTCGGCTTCGCATTTGACTTTCCGCGCGATGTTGCGCGAAGCGGCGGACTATGCTGCGGGTAGGGACGATTTTGATGATGGCCTGCTCCGCGCCGAAGATGCCAAGGCGCTGCTTCCAGTTGTGCAGGGACGCAGCAAGCTGCTCGTCCATGTTGAGGGCGCCAATGACATTTTGCGCGTCATCGAGTTGAAACGGGATTTCCCCAACCTGCAACTGGTGCTGGTCGGTGCGAGCGAAGGATGGCGCGTCGCGGACCGTTTAGCCGCAGCCAAAGTTCCGGTTATCGCATCGGCTTTGAATGATTTGCCTGAAAGTTTTGAAAAGCTGGGCGCGACACAGTCTAATATAGGCAGGCTTAAGCAGGCCGGGGTTGAGGTGGCAATTGGCATGATCAACGACAACGATGCACATCAGCTTCGCTATACCGCGCAATATGCGGGTAATTTGGTCAGCCTAACCAATGTGCCGGGCGCATCAGGGCTTAACTGGAATGACGCCTTTGCCGCCATTACCTCAAAGCCCGCCGAAATTATCGGTGTAGGCGCGACGCATGGCAGTTTGAAACCGGGCCTTGCCGCAGATGTCGTAATTTGGGACGGTGACCCGCTGGAGCTTTCCACCATAGCACAAAGCGTATATGTGGACGGAGTCTTGCAACCGCTTGATAACCGTCAGGCGCGGCTTCGCGAGCGATACCGGACACCCAATGAAGGTGATTTGCCCAAGGCATATAACCGGTAATGGATGATATAAAAGGGGGCTGCTGAAAGGATATAAATGGGCGGCTATCTGAATCTGATTATTGCTTCTATCGCGTTTGTAGGCAGCCATTTTGCCATGTCGCATAGCCTTCGTCCCGGCATGGTGCGGGTTTTCGGCCACAATGCCTTTATGGTGGTCTATTCGTTTATTTCGCTCGCTACGCTGATCTGGATGGTGATTGCCTATCGCGCAATTGCCGATAGTACGCCTTTTTGGCAGGCGGGGGATATATTATGGGGAATAGCGAGTTTTCTGACCTTTGTTGCTGCCGTCCTGTATTCCGGTTCAATGTCGGGCAACCCGGCTTTACCATCGCCGGGAGCGGCGGAATATGCCGGGCGCCTTCCATCCGGCGTTTTCCGTGTAACCCGCCACCCGATGATGTGGTCCTTTGCACTATGGGGTATTGCGCATATATTGATTGCGCCGCGCACCGATAATTTCATCTTCATAGGCAGCATCATCTTCCTCGCTTTGGCAGGTGCAAAAGCGCAGGAGATAAAAAAGTCGGCAAACATGGGCGTTGAATGGGAAATGTGGTGCCGCAGAACAAGCTATTTCCCCAATGTCACTGGTATAGTCGCAATTGGACCATGGACATGGATTATCGGTACCGCCCTATGGCTGTTTGCGACATGGGCACATGGCTGGTTTAACCTTCCCGCTGCAGGATTGTTCCGCTGGCTTGCCTTATAAACGAACCATGTTCATGCCGCGTTCGCCATAGCGCGGCCCCGAAGTTTGACCAACTGGCGCCGCACGGTTCAGCTTATCCAAATCTTCTGGGCTAAGCTCTACGGAAACGGCGGCGATACTATCCTCCATGGTGACGCGCCGTTTCGTTCCGGGAATAGGAACAATATCCTCGCCCTGCGCCAGCAGCCATGCGAGCGCAATTTGCGCATTGGACACGCCATGCCGAGCAGCTACAGCGGCGACACCGTCCACAATTTTCATATTTGCAGCAAAATTTTCAGGACCAAATCGCGGGTCGCTACGCCGCCAGTCTTTTTTGGACAGTTCGTCAAAGCTTTTAATTTGTCCGGTCAGGAAACCGCGACCTAATGGCGAATAAGGAACAAAGCCTATATTATGCTCCCTACACATGGATAAAATATCGGTTTCAATATCGCGTTCCCATAGGGAATATTCGCTTTGCAGCGCAGTAATGGGTGCGACAGCAACGGCACGGGCTAGCGTAGCGGGGCCGGCCTCCGACAGGCCAATATGCTTGATCTTTCCTTCTTTGATCAAATCCGCCATCGCACCAACGGTTTCTTCAATCGGAACATTAGGATCAACCCGGTGCTGATAATAAAGATCAATACAGTCGATACCGAGCCGCTTTAAGCAGCCTTCTACTGTGCTCTTTGCATTTTCGGGTGATCCGTCGACACCAACGGGAACGCCATCTGTTATTTTGAAGCCAAATTTTGTGGCAATGACAAGATTGTCCCGCCGCCCCTTAATTGCGCCACCAACCAGTTCCTCATTGCTAAAGGGGCCATATATTTGCGCGCTGTCGAAAAAGGTGACGCCAAGGTCAATCGCCTTGTGAATGGTTTTGATGGCTTCATTCGGATCGGCCTGATCCCCATAGAGGATATTGCCGCCCTTTATCATCGGCATACAGCCAATGCCGATGGCCGATACTTTCAGCCCATGTCCTAAATTGCGATATTTCATGCCATTTCTCCTTGGCTTAATCCACTTTTGGTAACATCACCTTCCGAGTGCGCGATGGTTGTGGTGACGGCCATGTCCATGGTTACATTGGCGAGCGTTCGCATAATGTCAGGAAAAGCCTCAATTGCCAAGAGCAGCACCAGCGGTTCGACGGGAAGGCCCATGGCGATATTAATTGGCGCGATTGATGTGATGAAGCTGACCGATCCAGGCAAGCTAACCGCGCCCATGGTGGTGATGGCCGCGGCGACGACCCCTGCGATCAAGGCACCTGTGGTCAGTTCAATCCCCATTAAATGCGCGACATAAATGGCAACCGCTAGGTTCATGCATGGCCCGGTTGCGCGGAATAGTGCGACCGATATCGGCAGCACGATGTCAGCAGAGCGTTCGCCCACGCCCATCGCCTTTACCCCTTGCACCATGGCGGGCAGCGAGGCGAGTGAGCTTTGTGTAGATATTGCCACCGCTTGTGCCGGAATACTGGCGCGGAAAAATTGGACCAGCCCTTGCCGTCCGCCCAGAAAAGCGAGCAGAAAGGAGGCAAGATAGATAATAGTGCCCACCGCGACGACGATCAACACATAATGGGCAAGGCCGACAAAGCTTTGCGCTCCGGCCTTCCCCCCTACCACCAGCGCAAGGGCAAAGACACCGATTGGGGCAAGCGCCAAAACCCATTGCACAAGGATCAACATCGCTTCTGATATGGCGGCGAAGAAATCAGCGATGGTGCTGCGTCTTTTTTCGGGCAGGCGCGTGACGGCAAAGGCAAAGGAGAGAGTAAAAACGATCAGCGGTAATATCGCATCATTGGCCGCCGCGCTGACCGGGTTACTGGGCACAATATCGCGGAAAAATTCTAATATTCCGGGTACAGGGCCAGGCTTTTCAGCGGTGCTGAGCGCTGATTGCAACGCGGCGGCGGCATCAGCGGGCAGGGGAAATAGCGATAGCAGCGCGGGCGTAAACAGCGCCGCCATGGCTGCGGAGGCCCATAATATTGCGATCATGGCTATGATTGCGCGGAATGTCATCCGGCCCGCCCGGGCCATCGCTGCGGTTTGCACAATACCGACGACGAGCAATGAGACCACTAGCGGAATGATCGTCATGCGCAGCGCGTTCAGCCATAAACTGCCGGCGAATTCCGCTCCCTTTATTAGTCCGCCTGCCTCACCGGGTAATATTATACCGGCTATCAAGCCAAGGATGAGCGCGGCCAAAATGATAAGGGCTTTTTGCATATCTTATTTTCCTGTTTCCAACCTATCTCAACAGATACAGTGCAAAGCCCCGCTGGCA
Source organism: Sphingomonadales bacterium (assembly GCA_012032285.1). Taxonomy (GTDB): domain Bacteria; phylum Pseudomonadota; class Alphaproteobacteria; order Sphingomonadales; family Sphingomonadaceae; genus Sphingorhabdus_B. The sequence continues at coordinate 7,430 of JAAURJ010000017.1, read as the reverse complement.
AGCGCTTAGGGCTTTTTTGCAATCACTGCTTGGCGTGGCGGCGATAATTGGTTTAGGGCGGTAGACAAGTTATTAGCTGGAGAATTTAGGCGAATGCGCAAATTTTTTGGAACTGACGGTATCAGGGGGCGAACCAATCAAGGTAATATGACCCCGGAAGTTGCGATGAAAGTCGGACAAGCCGCTGGCACGCATTTCCTGCGCGGTGGGCACAAGCACCGTGTTGTAATTGGCAAAGATACCAGGCTTTCCGGCTATATGGTTGAAAATGCGTTGGTGGCAGGTTTTACCAGCGTGGGTATGAATGTTGTACAATTCGGACCCATACCGACCCCTGCCGTTGCTATGCTCACCCGGTCAATGCGTGCCGATTTGGGTGTGATGATTTCGGCCAGCCATAATCCCTATGAGGATAATGGTATAAAGCTGTTCGGCCCCGATGGATTTAAATTATCAGACGAAGATGAACTGGCGATAGAAGCGCTGATCGAAACGCCTGTGACGCTTGCCGATCCCACTGAAATAGGACGCGCTCGCAGGATTGAGGATGCACGGGGCCGTTATATCCATGCGGTTAAGGCATCGGTGTCTGAACATATCCGGTTTGACGGCCTTCATGTCGTGCTCGACTGCGCTAATGGTGCTGCTTATCAGGTTGCTCCCACGGCTATTTGGGAATTGGGTGCAAAAGTGACCACCATTGGCGTAACCCCGAATGGAAAGAATATAAATGACAAAGTGGGTTCCACCCATGTCGCAACATTGCAGGAAACTGTGGTCGCATCGGGCGCGGATATTGGCATTGCGCTCGATGGTGACGCCGACCGATTGATTATTGTCGATGAAAAAGGGCAAGTGGTTGATGGGGATCAGATCATGGCTCTGCTCGGAACGGCGATGAGCCGTAGCGGACGCCTCACTGGTGACGGGATTGTGGCGACGGTGATGTCGAATTTGGGGCTGGAACGCTATCTTGCGACGCAGCATCTTAAACTTGTTCGCGCCAAAGTCGGTGACCGCTATGTTTTGGAAGAGATGCGCGCACGCGGCATGAATGTTGGTGGGGAGCAATCGGGGCATATGATCATGCTCGACCATGCCACCACCGGCGACGGCACAGTCACAGCATTACAGGTGCTTTCACAGATGGTGGAGAGCGGCAAGCGGGCGAGCGAGCTGCTCCACCTGTTTGATCCAGTGCCACAGCTTTTGAAGAATGTGCGGTTCGCTGGCGGAAAACCGCTGGAGCATGAAAATGTGCTGACGGTGATTGCAGAGGCGGAGAAGCAATTGGAAGGGCAGGGGCGCTTGGTCATCCGTCCGTCAGGAACAGAACCTGTAATCCGCGTAATGGCTGAAGGCGACGATGCGGTGCAGGTCGAGGCGGTGGTCAATCGGATATGTGATGCCGTTGCAAAGGTCGCTGGTTAATGCTTGAAATGCGGCCCGATTGTGAACGCTGTGGCACCGATTTGCCGGCGCATAGCCACGGCGCGTTCATCTGTTCCTTTGAATGCACTTTCTGTGCCGGCTGCACCGATGAAATGGACGAGATTTGCCCCAATTGCGGGGGCGAGCTGAGCGATCGGCCAGTGCGGTCAAAGAAATTGCTGGACAAATATCCCGCCTCAACGATCCGCAAATATCAGCAATGAGTGCGGCGCGCATCCTGATCATTGCCGGATCGGACAGCGGCGGCGGGGCAGGGATACAGGCCGATATCAAAACGGTCACTATGCTTGGCGGCCATGCCATTACCGCGATTACCGCCATTACCGCTCAAAATACGGTTGGGGTGCAAGCGGTTCATACTGTGCCCGCGGCGATGGTGATCGAACAATGCCGCAGCGTGGTCAGCGATATTGGCATTGATGCGGTTAAAATAGGCATGATCGGTAGCGCGGAAACCGCTGAAGCAGTGACCGATTTTCTGCGAGAGATCAGCGTGCCGATTGTGTTCGATCCCGTAATGGTGGCAACCAGCGGCGCGGCGCTCGCCGATGCCCGGACGGTATCGGTGTTTCAGCGGCTAATGGCGCTGGCCCATGTCGTGACGCCCAATATTCCCGAAATGAACGCGCTGGGCGGTGTCGCCCCGATCCTGCGGCATGGCTGCCACTTGTTGATGAAGGGCGGCCATGCAGAGGGCAAAGGAACAGATATCATCGATCAATTGCTCTCCCCCGGCGGGCAGATACGCGAATGGTGTAATCCCCGCATTGACAGCAAAAACACCCATGGCACCGGCTGCACCTTGGCGAGCGCAGTGGCCTGCGGTCTTGGGCAAGGCATGGACGTGGAAGCAGCGGTGGAGCGCGGGATAGAATTTGTGCGTTTGGCGATGCACGGTGCAGATGGCCTAGGCAAAGGTCATGGCCCAATGGCGCATCAAAGCGTACGTGAAGATGCGATGGTCCCCGGCGTCTCGCTTAATCAAATTACGCTACCGGCCCGCGACTACCGTGCCTCCGTGCTTTTTTATAAAGAACTGGGCTTGCAGCAAATTGTGGACAGCCCGGAAAATGGCTATGCCCGGTTTGAGGCCGCGAACGGCGTGACTTTGTCAGTCCATGAAAGCGATGCCGACAGCAGCGGCGTGACCATTTATCTGGAAAGCCGTGCTCTCGATAAATGGACAGCGCAACTCGCCAGCGACGGGCTAGATTTTGACCAAATGCCACAGGATGAAGACTGGGGCTGGCGAGAGGCGCGGCTTCGTGATCCCCATGGCAATGTCATTTGTCTCTATCAAGCGGGCGAGAATAGACGGTTTCCGCCTTGGCGGATGACGGAAAAGAAATGATATTCGGCGTTGATGAGGCTGGGCGCGGGCCGCTTGCTGGGCCGGTGGTGGCGGCGGCGGTGCTGCTGTGTGATCGCGGGATAGACGGGCTTGATGACAGCAAAAAACTGACTGCAAAAAAACGCGCCGCGCTGGAGGCTGAGATTAAGATCGCTGTCATTGGGCGATTGGCACGGCGTCGGTGGAGGAAATCGACCATATCAATATTCTACAAGCAACGATGCTGGCCATGGCAAGGGCGGTGAACGATCTGTTCGATCAAATAGGCGGCAATCCGGATCAAATTCAAATTTTGGTGGATGGCAACCGGTTGCCCAAGTGGCGCTATAATGCTGAGGCTGTGGTGGGCGGGGATGCGCTGCACCCCTGTATTTCGGCGGCGAGTATATTGGCCAAGGAGCACCGGGACCGGTTGATGGTTGCCGCCGATGCCGACTATCCCGGCTATGGCTGGGCCAGTAATAAAGGTTATGGCAGCAAAGCGCATATGGATGCGCTGCGCTCTTCAGGGCCAACACCGCTCCACCGGAAAAGCTTTGCGCCGGTTGCGCAGATGATTTTGGTATAGATAATTTTTTTCGTAAATGGGGTGCAATTGAGTCTTTTGCGTCACACCACAATGGGTGGAGTCGCAGGCGAATCGCCGGACTCAATATCTTGTGGGTGACCGCTTTTGTTCTCCCCCTTCGGCGGTAACGTTAACCATATTTTTGTCGTTATTGTGCAGGTTAACAGCCTTGACGTTAACCATTTGAGGACTCAACGGTGGTAATTCGGGTTGAACGAAAAGGTGACTTATGGGTGTAATCGAGCGTATCAAAACACCAACGGCAGCGGTGAAAGTGCAAGGCAAGGTTGCACCCATTGACCTGCCGTTGAACAGCATAATGAAAATGGACTGTATCGAAGCGATGCGATCGCTTCCCGATGCCTGCATCGATATGGTGTTTGCGGATCCGCCCTATAATTTGCAATTGGGCGGCGATTTAAGCCGGCCCGATGGCAGTATGGTCGATGCCGTTGATGATGATTGGGACAAATTCGATACCTTTGCCGCCTATGACTGTTTTACACGCGAATGGCTTGCGGAGGCGCGGCGGATATTGAAACCCAATGGCAGCCTGTGGGTGATTGGCAGTTATCATAATATTTTTCGCGTGGGCACAGCGGTGCAGGATGCAGGTTATTGGATATTGAACGATATTGTCTGGCGCAAATCCAATCCGATGCCCAATTTCAAGGGCACACGCTTTACCAATGCCCATGAAACGCTGATCTGGGCGGCGCATGGGGAGAAGGCAAAATATACCTTTAACTACCGCGCGATGAAGACACTCAATGACGAATTGCAGATGCGCAGCGACTGGTTAATCCCGATTTGCAGCGGGCAAGAGCGGTTGAAGCGCAACGGCACAAAGGCGCATCCGACGCAAAAGCCTGAGGCGTTGCTTTACCGTATAATGTTGGCGACGACAAAGCCCGGCGACATCATCCTTGATCCGTTTTTTGGAACCGGCACCACAGGTGCGGTGGCCAAGCGGCTGGGACGCAATTGGATTGGTTGTGAGCGCGAGAAGCTTTACTGCGAGGTTGCAGAAGAGCGTATTGCCGCAGCTTTGCCGCTTGATGAAAGTGCACTCAAAACCATGCAATCGCCAAAGGCTGCGCCGCGCGTTGCCTTTGGGCAGCTTGTGGAAACCGGTTATTTGAAAGCGGGCGCGGTGCTAACCGATAAAAGGCGAAAATATAAGGCGACGGTCCGCGCTGATGGCAGCCTACTGTGCGGCGATCATCAAGGGTCAATTCACAAGGTTGGATCGCTGGTGCAGGACGCGCCGAGCTGCAACGGTTGGACTTATTGGTATTATGCAGCAGAAGATGGCGAGATGAAGGCTGTTGATGCGCTGCGCCAAACCTATTTGCTGGCGACCGAACCTTGAAGCTCTCCGCGGCCCTTTCCATGGTTGATGCAGGGGCAGAAATCTATCTGCGCCCTGTACATTTTACCGAAAGCCCGCAAATGCATGATGGTCAGACGCAGCGGCTGGCAGGCGGTATGCTATGGTTTTCCGCAATAGAATTGATAATGCATCAGGGCGGGCGATTTATTCGTCATATGGTGCCGGTGTCGGATTGGGATACAGCGATTGCGGGCTTGCCCGCTATTCTGGCTGATCGAGCGGCGCTGCTCTATACCCGTATCACCGCGCCGCGTGCGCCGGTACAGATGGGGCGGCGAACCATCCGGTTGGATCAGCCGCAGGTGATGGCCATAGTAAATATGACGCCTGACAGTTTTTCCGATGGCGGCAGCTATGATGATGTAGACCGTGCCGCCGAAGCCGCCATTGCCATGTCTGGTGCCGGCGCGGCCATCATTGACATTGGCGGCGAGAGCACACGGCCGGGCGCGAAACCAGTTTGGGAAGGTGACGAGATTAAACGGGTGCAACCTATTATTGAACGCCTGTCCGCTTCGGGGACTGCCTTGTCCATTGACACCCGCAAGGCCGCGGTGATGGAGGCGGCAATTACCGCCGGAGCGCGGATGGTGAATGATATTTCCGCCCTGTTATATGATGACCGTGCCTTGGATATAGTCCGCGCCGCGGGCGTTCCGGTTGTGTTGATGCACGCGCCGAGCCAAGGCAGTGATCCGCATAAAAATGACGGCTATTATAATGTCGTCACCGATGTTTTTGACTGGTTGGAGGCTCGGGTCGATGCGGTGGAGGCCGCAGGGATTTCGCGCGATAAAATCCTGATTGACCCTGGCCTTGGTTTTGGCAAGTCGCTGTCCGAAAATCTTGCGATTATAAACAATCTTGCGCTCTATCATGCCATTGGTTGTCCGATCCTGTTTGGCGCAAGTAGGAAACGGATGATTGGTGCCTTGTCAAACGAAGCAGGCGCCGATGCACGGCTGGGCGGTTCATTGTTTCTGGCGATGAAAGCGGTGGAACAGGGTGCCCATATCGTCCGCGTGCATGATGCGTTTGAAACGGTTCAGGCGGTTCATATATGGCGCGGACTGCGCGATGCGGCTTTGACACAGATTGCATAGGGTCGCCCTTAAACATCCACCGCTCAAGCAAAACGCTTTATCGACCACACCATCGAATATCCTGAATATCCCGCGTTTCGCCGCATAAATCCTGATTTGTTAGCTTAAATTAAGCTGCGCCATATCAATAAGGCGCGGGGCACAAACAATGACCAATGGAGATTGTTATGCGCAATTCATCAAAAATATTTTTCTTTCTGCCTGCACATTATTTGCCGGCACGGCCCATGCAGGGGAGCCTTATATTGGCGGCTCTGTAGGGGTTACACTGCCCAATGACAGTGAGAATAGCGGTGAAACAACGGCCGCGATACCCGCGACCGCTGATTTCCCGGCGATACCATCTGGAACCAGTGTTGATTGGCGCACCGGATTTAACAGCGGATTTGATTTGAACCTGAATGGCGGTTACCGTTTTGATAATGGTTTCCGTTTTGAGGTTCAGGGTTTTTATAATGAAAACGATATCGATAACCACCGCGACCTTTTGGTTGGCGGAACGAATATTGACGGGGTTGATTCCGCCGTCCTCACGCGCGGCGCGGCGAGTGCGACAAATCCGCTTGTTGGTGAAGTATTGGCCGACGGTCAGGGAAAATTGAAAACCTACGGCGCGATGGCCAATATTTTCTATGATTTTAACAAGACAGGCAATCTGCAACCCTATTTGGGAGGCGGGGCCGGGGTGCAGTTCACCGACGTTCGTTTCATCCCATCCGGCGTGGATGTGGCCGATGACAATGCAACCGTCTTTGCTTGGCAAGGCATGGCCGGGCTGACTTATAAAATTGGCCCTTCTATGGAAATTTACGGCCAATATACCTATCGCGCTGCGGACCGGGCAGGGATAGCATTAAACTTGCTGCCCGCAGATTTAGAAGTGGATAGCGACCAGTCGATTGTATCGCTGGGCTTGCGTATTCCCTTTGGCGGGAAATAGGCATAGCCAATCTCCTGCATTGACCTTTGGCTCTGCCTCCTTGAACAAGGCATAAAGTTCAAGGAGGCAGAGCCATGATCGTCAAATATATCACCGCCTATATCGCTACAGGGATCAGCTTTCTACTGATTGATTCCATCTGGCTGAAAAATGCATATGAGAAGCTCTATAAGCCTGAAATTGGTGATATGCTCTATGAAGGCGGTTTTCGCATGGGGCCAGCAATTGCCTTTTACCTGCTCTATATTCTGGGCATTATCATTTTTGCAGTTGGCCCTGCGCTCCATGACGGCAAATGGCAAACGGCACTGCTATGGGGCGCTTTGCTCGGCTTTTTCTGCTATATGACCTATGATATGACCAGCTATGCCGTGTTGAAACAATGGAGTTTGAAGGTGACCATTGCCGATATGATCTGGGGCACATTCCTAACAGGCGGTGCGGCGCTGGGCGGTTATTGGATAACGACGATGATTTTTGGCAAGGCTGTTTAGGGTCAGGACCTATTAAATACCCATTCGAGGCATCAAAATGGCGAAGATATTGGAGCAAAATGCACGCCGCAGGCAGCTATTCTGCCTGCAAGGGCATTTTGTTTCGAGATCGAAGCCATTTTAATGTCC